>NZ_JBFBAV010000003.1:269713-303983 GCF_040689505.1 Streptomyces sp. NPDC051211 | reverse complement strand
GGTGATGTCGCCCCGACCGTACTGACCTCAGGCGTACCGACTTCAGTGCGTACCGACCTCAGGCGTACTGGACGCTCGCCGGTGACCCCGGCGTTCGCGCTGCCCGTATGACTCCGACCGTCATCATCGGCTGCCTGCCCGTCACGCCGTCCATCATGGCGCAGGGCTCCGCCCGGGGGCAGCGGGTCGACGCGAACGCCCGCCGTTCAGCCGGGGCTTGGTCGAGTGTTGTCCCGAGCACTCCCCTTGTTTCCGGCCGGCGCCTTACCATGCGCTTGCGATGCGCGCGCCGCGCACAGCGGTGTCAGGGGGAGGCGCGATGGCCGCAGTACCGTACGACGACCGGCCGGCCGAAGGCATGGCAGACGTACCGGACCGCGTGGGGCGCGGTCTTCCTGGCGGGGTGGAGCTGTACCACCTGAGGCCGGACGGGGGCATCGTGATGGCCGACCGGGGAGGGAGCCGGGAGCTCGGGCCGGAGCGGGAGTTCCTGCGGTTCATCGACGACGGGCAGTTCGCCCGCTACCTGGTGGGCGATGCGGCCACCGCGCCGGAGCGGCCCTCCAACGCCACCGTCAAACTCGGGGTCGTGGGCCCGCGCAGCGCCTTCACCCCGCACGCGCACGGCGGCGAGCACTTCGTCCTCAGCCTCGGCCACGCCGCCTGCGGACTCTACGACGCGGACCGCGGCCGGGTGACCGAAGTCCCGCTCACGCCCGGGATGCTGATCCGCATCCCGGAGATGATGCCGCACTCCTTCGCCAACCGGGGCACCGGCCCGCTCACCATCCTCGCCGCCAACACCGGGTACGGGATCGACCACGAGGACTACGCGATCACCGCGGCCGAAGCCGAGCGCAGGGCCGACTCGACCGGTTTCGCCTCGACTGCCGGGCCAGCCGCCGGAGTCCCGCTTGCCGGGCCGGTCGCCGGAGTCCCGGCCGCCGGAATCCCCGCCCCGGGCGCCGGCCGGACCGCCCTGGCCGCGACCGCGACCGCCGCCGTCACCGACTACCGCGCCCTCGCCGCCGCCCTGCGCGACATCGAACGCACCCAGCGGGTCCACGGCATCGCCCCCACCACCGTTCGGGAGCGGCTGGCCGCACGGCTGCGCCGGGTCGCGACCGCACTGGAGGTGCGCCGGTGATCTGCCCCCACTGCGAGCGCAACCTGCTCCGCAAGGAGCGCACCGGCAACCGCTGCACCCACTGCGGGCGCCGCTACGCGCTGGACCCCAAGACCAACCCCCTGCGCCTCAACGACCTCCGGGTACGCCGGATCACCGCCAAGCTGACCGACGAGGGACGGATCCAGGTCACCCCGGGCCAGTTGTGGTACGCGCTGTCCCGCAAACAGTTCAAGGACGGCGAGTTCGCGGCCGGCTGCGTGGTCCCGGCCCTCGCCGTGGCCCTGATCACCGGCTTCATCTCCGCCGCCGCCGAACTCCCCTTCCTCGCCGTCGTCTCCGCCGGCCTGCTCCTCACCGCGCCCGGCATCCTCATCGCCCGGCTGGCCGGCGCGGGCAAGGGCATCCCGCCCATGACCCGTGGCGCCTTCCGCTCCGAGGCCCTCGCCGAATGGCGGCGGGTGTACGGCGGCCTGCCGCCCGGCGTGGTCGACGACAGCCGCCACCCGTGGCCCGGCCGGCCAACGGCCGGAGCCGCCGGAGCCGCCGAAGCTGCCGAAGCCGTCGGGGACACCGTCGTCCTCGTCTGCCCCGACCCCTCCATCGCCTCCTTCCTCGCCGCCGACGGCCTGCCCGACCGCTACGGCATCACCCTCGCCCAGGGCCCGAAGGACGCCCTCGCCCTGCCCTCGCGCGGACCGCTCCTCGTGCTCCACGACGCCGACGCGGGCGGCGAACTGCTCGTACGGCAGCTCCGCGACGCCCAGCCCGGCCGTACGGTCGTCGACGCCGGACTGGCGCTGCGCACGGTCCGCGGGCTGCCGCAGGCCGTCCCCTACCGCGACCCGCGACGGAAACCCGACGCGGAGACCATGCGCCGGCTCTCCGCCCTCGGCGCGTACACGCCCGAGGAGCTGAAGTGGCTTCAGCAGGGCTGGCGGTTCCCGCTCGTCGGCGTCCCTCCGTTCCGGCTGCTCACCGTGGTCACCCGGCTCGCCGAACAGGTCACCCGCAGCACCGACGCCGACCGGCGGCGCGCCGCGGACCTCGGCTTCATGACCTGGCCGGGCCCGGTCGGCCCGGGCCCGGTCGGCCCGGGCCCGGCAGGTGGCCGGTGATCTGCCCGCACTGCTCCGCCTCGCTGACGGGCAAGGAGCGGACGGGCCAAGTGTGCGCGCACTGCCGCCGGCGGTTCGCCCTGGACCCGAAGGTCCACGGCCGGGGCATGAACGACCTGCGGATCCTGCGGTGCGTGGCGCGCGCCACCGACGGCGGCCGCCTCAAGGTGACCGTCACCCAGCTCTGGTACCTGTCCCGGACATACAGCTCCGCCTGGGGTCCGGGCGCGCCGAGCGGGATTCGGCCGGGCCTGCGCTGGCTGGTCGCCGTGCCGGTCTGCCTCGGCCTGTTCCTCTGCGCCGGGCTCGCCGACGGCTTCCTCGCCGCACTGAGCGGAATCGCCGCGGTCGCCGCACTCGTCGTGGCCTCCTCCATGAACCACCGGCCCGGACTGCGGGCCGGCTCGGTGATCAGCCCCCGGGAGGAAGCCTTCCGGCAGCTGATGACCGGCCCCTGGAGGACGGCGTACGAGGGGCTGCCCAAAGGCGTGGTCGACGACGCGGGGCGCGCCCCCGGGCCCACGGGGCCGCAGCCGGCCCGCCCCCGGGCCGTCATCCTGTGCACCGACCACGCGGTCGCGGTGTTCCTCCGGGCCAACGGCATTCCCGAGCGCCTCCGGGCGGTGCTGGTGGAGGCGGAACCGGGGGACGCCCACGACGCCCTCGTGGACGTCCCCGGCCGGCTCCCGGTCGTCGTCCTGCACGACGCGAGCGCCCTGGGAGTGCTGCTCGCCCCGCTCCTGCGCCTCGCCCACCCCCACCGGACCGTGGTGGACGCGGGCCTTCCGGTCGCTGCGGTCCGGAGCGGACGCAAAGCCGTCCACCGCTTCTCGCCTCCACCGGCCGTCGACGCCGCGGAACTGCGCGCGGTGGCGGATCTGCCCGAGGAGGACGCCGCCTGGCTGGTCGAGGGCTTCTGGAGCCCCCTCGCCGCCGTACCCCCGCCGCTCCTCGAGTCCGTCGTCACCGCGGCCGTGCACCAGGCCCTGGCCGCCGCGCCCGCCGGCTCCGGCAGCGCCGACGGCTTCCTGACCTGGCCGACCCCGACGGAGGCGCCGGCCGGCGGCACGTCCCGTACGAAAGGCACCCCCTCCGGATGAGCCCGCGAATCCTCCGGCCGCTCCGCCGGCCCCGACGCCCCGGACCCGCCGCCGGTTCCGGCCTAGCCGCCCGGCTGCTCGACCCGGCCATCACCCGGGCCGCCGCGCGCGCCGCCGACCCCGGCGGCCTCCGCTTCACCGAACGGCAGCTCTACTACGAGACCTGCCGCGTGCTGCGGCCCGCCCCCGCGCTCCTCGGCCGGATCCCCGGCACCCCGGCCCCGCCGCTGCGCCTGCCCGTGTTCACCCGCGCCCTGGACGCGCGCGGCCGGGAAACCGTACCCGGCCTGCTCCCGCCCCCACCGGCGCCGGCCGACAGCACGCGGAAGCACCCGTCCGAGCCGGACCTTTACGACTACGGCCTGCCCCGGCTGCTGCTCTGCCAGGACCGCTCCCTCGCCGGGATGCTGCTCGCCAACCACGTCCACCTGGAGGCCGCTTGCCCCGTCCTCGCGGCATCCGACGCCGTGCCCCTGGATCCGCGGCTCCTCGCCGCCCTGGAACGCGCGGGCGGCGCCACCGTGTACGTCCTGCACGATGCCAGCCCCCAGGGGGTCGTACTCCCGGCACGGGTCCGGGCCGCCCTCGGTGCCGTCCCCGGGGTACGGGTCACCTCGCTGGGCCTGGTACCCCGGCAGGCGGCCGCCCTGCGCCTGCCCTCCGGCCGCCGCCCGGCACCCGCCGCGGCCGAACGCGCCGCCTGGCCGGGCGCGTTGCGGCCGCAGGAGGTCGCCTGGCTCGAGCGGGGCAGGTTCGTGCAGCTCGACGCCGTCCCGCCGGCCAGGTTGGTGCGTACGGTGCTGCGCCTGCTCCGCGGGGCCCGGCCGCCCCGCGACTCCCTGTGGTCCGGGCTGCGCGGCCTGCGCGGCACCGGCTTCATGACCTGGCCCGCCGCGTGACCCCTCCCGGGGATCCCTCCACCAGACATGAGGAACGCACACGATGATCCGGCCCCAAGAGATCGGCTATGCGGACGAACTGCTCGCCGACGGCACCGTCCACCGCAGGTACGAAGGCGGCCGCGAGGAATGGCGCCGCCGCGCCCCCGGCAGCCCCCACCTGGTGCACTGGCACGACAACCGGGGCGCCTCCGGCACCGACGAACTCCTCGGCGGCCGCATCATCAAACGCACCCTCGCCGACGGCACCGTCACCTACGCCCGGGACATCGGCTACGGCCGCACCCTGTGGGCGCGCGGCGAGACCGTCATGGTCAACCGGAGCTCCTTCGGCGGCCGGGTGGGCGTGCTGCTCGCCGGCCTGGGCGTGGCCACCCTCGCGATCACGGCCGCCCAGCTGCCGCCGCTCAGCATGAGCCCGGAGGAGGAAGAGGCTCTGCGCCAGCAGCAGGCACAGAGCCAGACCTCCTCGTCCTCCGGCGGCGACGGTGGCGGGAGCGGCGGGGCCGGCGACGACGGCGGATCCGACGGCAGCTCCGACGACGACACCTGGGAAGCGGGCTGGGACGGCGACCAGGACGCCTGGAGCGACGACGACTTCGGCTGAGCCGGCGAACAGGGTGAAGCACCACGCAGCAGGAAGTGCACAGCAGTACGGAAACACGAAGGAAAGGAGCCGCCCGTGGCACGCCTGTGCGCCTGCCTGGCCGCCACCACCGGGCAGGCCCGCGCCCACCTCGAAGCGATGGGCGCCGCCGGACCCGGCCACGTCCCCGTGGACGTACCGGGCGCCGAGCTCGGCCTCATCCCCGGCGAACCCGGCCGCGCCACGGGCCCGTTCACGGCGTACGGCCGGACGGCGGTCGGCGAGGTCACCCTCCACAACCGCCCGGTGCTGCTCTCCGCCCTCGCGGCCCGGGCCGCGCCGCCGCCACCCTACTGCTCCGACGGCGAACTGCTCCTCCAGTGCTGGGCGTTGCTCGGCGACGAGGGGGTGGCGCTCGCCGAGGGCATGTTCGTGCTGGCCGTGCTCGACGGCACCGACCTGGTCCTGATCCGCGACCACGTGGGCGCCCGCACCCTCTTCTACGCGCGGACCGACGGCGCCTGGGCCGCCTCCACCTCGCTGCGCGCCCTGCGCCGCTGGCCGGCGCTCGGCCCGACCATGAACCTGTCGGCCGTCCGCTCCTTCCTCACCTTCGCCTACCTGCCGGGCGAGGAGACGCTGCTGACCGGAGTCCGGGAGGTCCTGCCCGGCCGGGTCCTGCGGCTGGGCCGGGACGGCACGGTCACCGAAACCGTCCACTGGGAGCCCCGGGAACGTCTCGGGGAGCCCGCGCCCGAGGACCCGTCCGGCCATGTCCTGGCCCTGCGGGCCCTGTTGGAGCAGGCGACGGCGGCCAGGCTCCCGGCCGCGGAGCCCGCGGCGGTCCTCCTCTCCGGCGGCATCGACAGCTCCCTCGTCACGGCCCTGGCGGCGAAACTCCACACCCACCCGGTCCACACGTACTCCATCAGCTTCGGCGACGACCTGCCGAACGAGCTGGGCTACTCGGGACTCGTCGCCTCCCACTGCCACACCCGCCACCGCATCCTGAACGTCTCCGGCGAGACCGTCGCCTCCCGGCTCGCCGAGGCGGCCGCACTGCTGGACAGCCCGGTGGGCGATCCGCTGACCGTGCCGAACCTGATCCTCGCCGAGGCCGTGGCCGCGGACGGCGCCTCCGTGGTCCTCAACGGGGAGGGCGGGGACCCGGTCTTCGGCGGGCCCAAGAACCTGCCGATGCTGGTGCAGGAGATGCACCGGACGCCGGGCGCGCCCTGGGACGAGGACCGGGCCACCGCCTACCTGCGCTCGTACCGCAAGTGCTGGACGGACCTGCCGGTGCTGCTGACGGCGCCCGCGCTCGACGCCCTGCGGGACGCCCCCCGCCCCCAGCGCCACGTCGAGCCCTACCTGATGCCGGAGGCCGGCAGCCCGTATCGCATGGGCCACCTCCTCAACCAGCTGCTCCACTGCAACCTGCGGACCAAGGGAGCGCACCACATCCTGACGAAGGTGGAACGGCTGACCGCCTCCCAGGGAGTGGAGGGCCGCGCCCCGCTCTTCGACCGGTCGGTCGTCGACCACGCCTTCGCGACCCCGCCCGGCTACAAACTCCGCGGCACGGCCGAGAAGTGGAACCTGAAGGAGGCCGTACGCGACCTCCTCCCGGACACGGTCGTCGACCGGCCCAAGAGCGGTATGAGGGTGCCCGTCCAGCAGTGGCTGACCGGCCCGCTCCGGGAACTCGGCCATGAACTCCTCCTCGGCCGGCAGTCCCGTCAGCGGGGCCTGTTCCGTCCGGAGACCATCCGCACCTGGCTGAAGGGCGAGGGCACGCTGCTGCCCCGCCAGGGCGGCAAGCTCTGGCTGGTGCTCACGCTGGAGCTCTGGCTGAGGTCGTACGAGATATGAGGGACCCGAGGACACCGACGTGCAGAAGGCAGCCATGACCAGCGAAGCCGGCGAACCCACCGAACCCATCGAACCCACCGAACTCGCCGAACCCACCGAACTCGCCGACCCCAGGACCGGACGGTCCCGCGGTACGGCTCCCCGCTCGCGCGCCCCCCAGGTGGCCGCCGCCGTCGCGGACGCCCGCGCCGCCCTCCCCGGCTGGCGCGCCCTGACCCCCAAGGACCGGGCCCGCCGCCTGGACCGCCTCGCCGGCCTCGTCGAGGAGCACGCGGCGGAGTACGCGGCCCGCGAGCGGGCCGGCACCGGCAAGCCCGCCGCCGAGACTGCGGGCGAGATCGAGCAGGTCGCGGACCTGTTCCGGTTCTACGCCACCGCGGCGCGGACCGGGACCACCCCCGCCGCCGGCCATCTGGTGGCGGGCCACGAGAGCTGGGTGCGCTGGGAACCGGTCGGCGTGGTCGGGGTGATCGTCCCCTGGAACTACCCGCTGCTGATGGCGGCCTGGCGCTGCGCACCGGCCCTGGCGGCCGGCAACACGGTGGTGGCGAAACCGGCCGAGACCACCCCCGACTCCCTGGAGCTCCTCGCGGAGCACGCGGCACGCACCCTGGGCGCGGGCGTGCTTCGGTCCCTCCCGGGAGACCGGGAAACCGGCCGCCTCCTGGTCGCATCCCCCGTGGACATGCTCGCGTTCACGGGCAGCGGAAGGGCGGGCGCGGACGTGGCGGCGCGGGCCGGGACCCGCCGCGTCAGCCTGGAACTGGGCGGCAACGCCCCGGCGATCGTCCTCCCGGACGCCCCCGCCGACACCTTCGCCGCCCTCGCGGAGGCGGCCACGTACAACGCGGGCCAGAGCTGCGCGGCCCCGGCCCGGGTCATCACCCTCCCGGAGAACTACGAGGCCGCCGTCGCCGGGCTGACTGCGGCGCTGGGCTCCCGGCTCGCCGGCCGCGATTTCGGGCCCCTGAACAACCCCGACCAGCTGGCCCGCTACGACCGGCTCGTCGCCTCCTCCGCGGCCAAACGGAACCACGCCGCGGCCATCGCCCCGGAGGCGGGCGAGGAGCACGGCCACTGGCGCCCGGCCCGGCTGCTGGCGGACCTCCCGGACGACGACCCGGCCGTCACCGAGGAGGTCTTCGGGCCCCTCCTCACCGTCCAGCAGGCGGACAGCGCGGAGGCGGCCCTGGCCCTGGCGAACAGCGTCCCGCAGGCCCTCGCCGCGAGCGTGTGGACCACCGACCTGTACGCCGGCCTCGACCTGGTGGCCCGGCTGGACGCCGGCGAGGCATGGCTCAACTGTCACCTCGTACAGACGGCGGAACTCCCGCACGGCGGACGGGGATCATCCGGCCACGGCACCGACCTGAGCATCCTGGCGCTGCACGAGTACCAGCGGCCGAAGACGGTGACCGTACGTCTGGCGGCTCCCCGGCGCGGGATTCAGAGCGCGTAGGAGCCGAACGGCCAGCGGTACATCCGCATCGGCAGCCACCACAGCAGTCCCGCGTGCTCGGCGACCAGGCGGGCTTCGGCCAGTTCGCTGCGCACCTCCGGCGGCACGGTGGCGACGGCCGTTCCCTCCCGCAGCGCGGCGATGGCGTCGAGGAAGGGGGGTTCGTCGATGGTGAACAGCTCCAGGGACCCGAACCGGCGGTCCCTGACCTCGACGAACCCGGGCCCGCGCCGGTACACGCACTTGCCGGGGAAGTACGCTGCGCGCCAGCCCCGCAGGGTCTGCTCGGGCGCCCCCTCGATCCGCGACGGGGGATGGAGGTGGGCGAGTACGCCCTCCCCGGCGCAGCCGTCTCCGCAGCGGGCCACCCAGTCCACGGCGATGCCGCGGCCGGTCAGTTCCCGGATCAGCAGCAGTGACCGAGCGGACTCCCGGTCGGCGTCACCGCACAGGCCGACCGGCCGGGGGAGGCGGACCCAGCGGGCGCCGGCGGCCTGGAGCCGCTCGGCACCGGCCTGCGCCGCACCCGACAGCTCGTGCCGGCCGAGGGCCATCCCGGGCAGGGCCCGGGCGGCCGGGTCGTAGTCGCGCCAGGCCTCCACGGTGACCGCTCCCACCCCGGCCTGCACGGTCTGCACGGTCTGCGGGTCAGCCGACTGCGAGAGCATGGCGCTCCTCCTCGTTCAGGTCTTCGTGGCCGGGGTGTTCGTGCCGGTGCTCCACCCGGAACAGCACCTGGTTGGCGGCTTCGACGGCCACCTGGAGGTAGGTGCCGTCCTCGTGGAACACCAGCCCCTGCCGCATCCAGAGATCCAGTACGGACCGTACGGACTCCGGGTCGCCGCCCGTCCGCGCGGTCAGCGTGGCCAGGGACCGGGGCTGGTCGAGCAGCCGGAACAGGGCGATCTCCGCGGGCGAGGTCAGTTCGAGGACAGTCCAGTCGTAGGCCGGCCGGCGGTTGACCAGCACGATCCGCGCGTCCAGGTCCTGGTAGGTGAGCCGGCCGGCCGGGTACTCCGCCCGCCAGGTCTCGATCGCCTCGGCCAGCCGGCCGGCCAGCGTGTCGTCGATGCCCTGCGGGGGAGCCGCGAACAGGTAGGCAAGCCCGGTGAGTTCCTCCTCCGGCAGCCGGTAGATCTCGGCGTACTGCTGGGCCGGACGCAGGTCCGCGAAGCCGAGCTCGCGCCGGTCGAAGTACGGGCTGAACCGTTCGATCGCGATCCGGGACGCGCCCGCGGGCGGCTCCAGGTGGTGCAGCATCGGGATCTGGCGGATGACCGACTCGTAGTCGGCGGCGGTTTCGCCGGGGAATCCGAACAGGTAGTTCCAGCAGGCGCTGACTCCGGTGCTCTGCGCGTCGCGCAGGGCGCGGACGTTCTGGCAGCCGGTCACGCCCTTGTCCATCAGCTTCAGCACCCTGGTGCTGAGGCTTTCGATGCCGGGCTGCACCATCACCGCGCCCGCGTCGCCGAGCATCTGGAACTGGTGGCGCTTCAGGTTGGACTTCACCTCGATGTGCAGCCGGATGTCGTGTTCGGACTCGGACAGGCGGCGCAGCACGGTGTCGAAGTAGCCCATGTCCAGGATGTTGTCGACGACGACGAAGTCCAGGACCTGGTAGCGCTCCGCCAGGCCGGTCAGCTCGGCGTGGAAGCGGTCGGGGCTCTTGCTGCGGAACTCCATGAAGGAGCCGTTGAGCCCGCAGAAGGTGCAGTGGTGCTTCTCGCCCCACCAGCATCCCCGGGAACCCTCCACGAGCAGTTTCGGCTGTACCCACCCGGCCGCCACGGACTCGTCGAGCCGCTCGAAGAACCCTTCGTACGCGGGGGCCAGGATCTGGCCCGGGGGCAGCGGGCGGCGGGACATCGGGTTCGCGCGGGAGGCGCCGGAGCCGTCGCGCCAGCACAGGCCGGCGATGGCCGCCAGGGCGTCCGGGCCGGCACCGCCGGTGACACGACCGTCGCCGTCACTGCCGTCACTGCCGTCACTGCCACCACTATCGTCGGCCAGTGCGTCGAGCAGGGCCGGGAAGGCCACTTCGCCCTCGCCGCGGACGACATGGTCGAGGAACGGGAAGCTGCGGTGCAGGGCCGCGCCCATCTCGCCGTCGCAGTTCGCCCCGCCGAACACGATCCGGGTCCGCGGGGACAGCTGCTTCAGCAGCCGTGCGGCGGCCAGGCTCGCGGTGTTCTGCTGGAAGGTGGTGGTGAAGCCGACCACGTCCGGTTGCCCGGCGGCGAGTTCGGCGGCCAGCCAGGTCACGAACTCCGGTGCGAGCGCGTGCAGGGCCGCGGTCATGGCGATCTCGTCGGCGCCGGTGCCGTGTGCGGCGAGGAACGCGGAGAAGGCGCCGACGTCCCCGCTGCGGCCGTTCAGCGCGCTGGAGAAGACCCAGTCGCCGGCTCCCTGGAAGTACGAGGAGGTCGAGTAGTAGTCGTAGTCGGCGAGGCGGAACGGGGTCCGGGCGGCGACCCAGTCGACGAAGTCCAGGTTCGCGTGCCGGACCTGCACCTCGTGGCCGCGTGCTTCGGCGGCCGTGCGCAGGATTCCCAGCGCGAGCGAGGGCACCTCGACCGACCCCCACGGCATGTTCACGAGCAGGATCCTCATCGCCTGTCACCTCCAGGTGCAGTGGACGCCGCCCCCGGGGCCCGCCGTCGGGCCCCGGGGGCGGCATGCGGTTCGTTCCGGTGACCGGTGTTCGGTCATCAACGGGTGGCCGGGGCCGCCCAGACCATCCAGCGGGCGCTCTCGGCGCTGTTGTTGTCGCTCTGGACCGTGCGCTTCTTCATGGAAATCACCCCCTCTCCAGGTGTCCGGTGCGGATGGGAACCCGCGGCGTCGTCCGGGAGGCCAGCAAGGCCAGCCCGCCGACGGACGCCACGGAAGCCAGGAGGACCATCGCCGGCCGCAGGGCGCCGGCGGACGGTGCGGATTGTGCGGTCTGTGCGGCCTGTACGAGGGGGCCGACGGTGGCGGCACCGGCCATCGCACCGACCTGCAGGGCGGTGCCGAGCACCCCGGACGCGGCCCCGCTCAGCCGGGCCGGAACCTCCCGCAGCGCCGTGGTGACGAGCGGCGTGAGCAGGAAGGCGTTGCCGGCTCCGATGAGACACAGGGGCAGGAGGAACTCCGGCCAGGCGGCGCCCGGCCGCATCAGCGCGGCCGCCCACAGCATGCCGGCCGCCGTCGCCCCGATGCCGCCCAGGACCAGCAGCCTGCCCTCGACCCGGCCGGACAGCCGGCCCGCCAGCGGGTTGAGGACCGCGGAGCAGGCGGAGGCCGGTACCAGCACCAGCCCGGCGAGCAGTGCCCCGTACCCGGCGACCGACTGGAAGTACACCGACAGCAGCAGGACCAGCCCGGTCACCGTGGCCGCTACGACCACCGCGCAGGCGGTCATCCGGCTGAAGCCCCGGTCGGCGAACAGCCCGAACGGCACCAGGGGCGAGCGTAGCTGCCGTGCGCGCTGCTGGGCGAGGAAGCCGACCGACAGGGCGCCGCCGGCCGCGAGCAGCGCCCAGAGCCGGCCGTTCCACCCGTACGTCCCACCCTGGCCGGCGGCGAAGCTCAGGCACAGCAGGGCAGCGGCGGCGAGCACCACACCCGGCAGGTCGAGCCGGCCGGGCCGGGGCCCGCCCTCGCGGCCCGCGGGGGCCGGTGGGGCCGCCGGCAGGGCCAGCCGGGCCAGCAGCAGGGTGGCGGCACCGACCGGGACGTTGACCAGGAACACCCAGCGCCAGTCGAGCGCGCCGACCAGCAGCCCGCCCAGTACGGGCGCCGTCACCGCGGCGATCCCGCCGGCCGCGCCCCGCACCCCGAAGGCCGTGCCCCGCCGCTCGGCGGGGAAGTGCGCCACCAGCATGGCCATGGTCTGAGGGGTGAACAGGGCGGCCCCGAGGCCTTGCAGGACCCGCGCCGCGATCAGCTGGCCGGGCGTCTGGGCCGCCCCGCAGGCCGCACTGGCCAGGGTGAAGACCGCCAGGCCGGCCAGGAAGACCCGGCGGTGACCGAACAGGTCGCCCAGCCGGCCCCCGGTGATCAGGGCGACGGCCAGGGCGAGCAGGTAGCCGGTGAGCGCCCAGACGGCCTGGCCCAGAGTCGCGCCGAGCCCGTCCTGGATCTGCGGCACGGCCACGGTGACGACCAGGGCATCGAGCTGTGCCAGGAAGAACGCCGCCGAGGCCACCGCGAGCACCGCCCACGGCCGGCCCTGCAGGCCTCGTAACCGGCTTCCGGGTGTGTCCCGTACGGAGCTCACGACGGGTCCCGCCAGACCACCGCCGGTACCTTGCCGGTCCGTTCGATCCTGGCCAGCCGGCCGGCCCGGGCGGTGGTGAGTGCCTCCGGATGGTGCACGGCGATGCTGTACAGCCGGGCCGATCCGGCGAGCAACTGCCGCCGCACCTCTTCCGGTTCGGCCGGGCCGGTGAAGTGCACCGTCATCCGGCGCGCCCCGTGCCAGTGGTCCGCCTCGCGGGCCAGCTCCAGCTGGGCCTCCCACACCCCGGGCAGGGAGGTGGCCAGGTCCAGCAGTTCGCCGGCGGCGAGCAGGCTGCCCTGCAGCTTGAACGCGTCGTCGGCCCGGTTCACCACCCGCAGCCCGTCGGGGCGCCCGCACGGGCACTCGGCCGGGGCGAGCCGGTCCCCGAGCCGGTAGCGGACCACCGGGACGGTCCAGCCGCTGCCCGCCCGGCTCAGCAGGGCGCCCTCGTCGTCGGTCTCGATGATCTGGTCGGGCATCAGGTGCAGGACCCGCAGATCGCAGTGGGGCGTGTTGGTGGCGATCACATACGTTTCCACGGCGCCGTAGTTGCCCCAGAACCCGGCCTCCGGGAAGGCGGCCCGGACCGTCTTCTCCGCGACCTCCGTCCACGGCTCGGCCATCCAGACCACCGTGCGCACCGGCAGCGTCCGGCCCGAGTCCAGCAATCCCTGGGCCAGTTCGACCAGTCCGCCGGGGGTGCCCGCGACGGAGTCCACGCCCAGTTCCGCGAACGCGTCGAGCCAGTACGGAAGTTCCTCCGGATCGAGCGGCCCGCTGGGGACCACCCGGCATCGGCTGTGCTCGGCCAGCGCCTGCATGTAGTAGTGGGAGGCCCACATCCGGCCGGGGGTGAACGTGTTGAGGAAGACCGAATCCGGGGAGAGCGGCCGCCACTGCTCGTGCAGGCGGTCCAGCGCCTGGCCGTACTCCACGAAGGTGATCTTGGGCGGGCCGGTGGTGCCGCCGCTGGACAGCACGATCGAACCGCTCTGCGCGGTCTTCTCCCGGGACACGGCGAGGATCTCCGCCGGGCCGGACACGGCCAGATCCGCCAGACCGCCCGCGGAGGCCGGCACCGGCGCCCCACCGCAGTCCGCCAGTTCGCGCGCCTGATCGAGGATGCGCTCCCAGGGGAGCCCGCCGATGATCACGGCGCCGTTCCCGTCCGTGCGGTGTGGCCGGCGCGGCCGAGGTGGTGGGCGTGGCCGTCGAGGTAGGCGCGGAACCGGGCCTCGACCATGTCGGCCGCGATCCGGTCCGAGGCCTCGTCCAGGCCGAACCCGGCCGCGCCGTCCAGCTCCACCTCGGACAGCCAGTCCCGCTGCCCGTCGGACAGGAAGTCGACCGTGAAGTAGGGGGCGGGCAGCCGTTCCGCCACGTACGCGACCGTGCTCCGCATCCGCTCCGGCAGCTCGGTGTACGCCCACTGGCGGCGGCCGCCGGAACCCCGGTTGACCATCCCGCAGTAGCCCTCTTTCCAGCCCTGCACCACGGCCCGGACCTGCCCCTCCACGACGTAGACCCGGGTCTCGCGCGGGTTCTCGATGTACGGCTGCGCGACCAGCGCGGTCTCCGCGCCGCCGGCCAGCCCGATCACCCCCCGCAGGTCGTGCAGGTTGCGCACCACCGAAATCCCCAGGCCCATCGCCCAGTTCGCCGGTTTCACGAGCAGCGGATAGTCCAGGCCGGCCAGGGCCGGGTCGTAGTGCCCGGTCATGGCGTCCCGTCCGGTCCCGATCCGCACGGTGGGAACCGGCGGGATCGGACTGCCGGCCAGGTGGAGCATGGTGGCCGCCTTGTCCGCGACCACGTACCCCCACTGCGGAGGGATCGGCAGGTAGAAGCCGAGCCTTTCGAGGACGGTGAACAGGAACAGCTGGTTCGCCACGTCCTGGCCCTGGTGCGGCAGCGAGTACAGCATCGTCACGAAGACGGTGTCCGCGGGCGTGACCTGCTCGCCCTTCAGGTAGACCTTGGGCCGGGCGGGGTCGGTGGCGTCCACCGAGACCTCCTCCGGCTTGTGCAGGCTCAGCTCCAGCGAGAGGTTCTTGGCGAGGGCCCGGTACGCGTCCCAGACCGCGGCGTCCTCGTAGGCGCGCTGCCCCGCCGTACCGCGTTCGGGGTAGATCCAGCACAGCCGGCGTACGGTGCTCTGCCCGGGCTCCTGCCCGGGAACCTGCTCAGACACGGGTGGCGCTCCTCGCGGCGAAGTCGCGGACCGTGCGGACGAACTCCGCCGGCTCTTCGAGGAACGGCAGGTGCCCGCTCCCGGTGAACATCCGCAGCTCGGCCGCGGGAATGGTGTCGGCCAGCCACCGGCCGACCTCCGTCGGATAGACCTGGCTCTTCGCGCCGTGGATCAGCAGGGTCGGTACGCCCGTCCCGGCCGCCAGCTTCGGCCGGAGGTCCAGGGCCGCCGCATCGGCGAGGAGGCCGGCACAGGCCCGGGGGGTCCAGCGCAGCGCCTCGGCCGTCAGCTCGGCGACCAGGTCCTGGTCCGGCTCGGAGCCGGCCGCGAAGGAGCCCCGCACGAGGCTGTCCGCGAATGCCGTCCGGTCGGCGGCGACGGTGCCGAGCAGCTGCTCGACCCCGGCGGCGTCCAGACCGCCGAAGGCCGCGTGCTCCCAGCCGGGCCCGAGGGTCAGCCGTGGCGACTGCTCGACCCAGACCAGGCCCGAGACCCGCTCGGAGCCGAACCGGTCCAGGTACTCGTACGCGACCGTGGCACCCAGGGACCAGCCCAGCAGCACCGCACCGCGCAGGTCGAGCCGGTCGAACACCTCGGCCAGGTCCTGGGCGGCCCGGCGGACGGTGGCCGCCCCGCGCCGGGGCAGCTCGATCGTCACCACCCGGTGCCCGTCGGCCAGTTCGGTGGCGACCGGGGCGAAGAACCGCCCGGTGGCGGCGAGTCCGGGGACCATGACCAGCGGGCTTCCCGCGCCACGTACATGAAACTCCGTCATATCAACCCCTCAAACCCAACTGCCTGCGCAGCAACGGCTTGTCGACCTTGCCGACCTCGGTCCGCGGCACCGCGTCCACGAACGCGACACTGCCGTTCAGCCGGTGGTGCCGCAGCACCCGGTGCACGGCCGAGGCCACCTCGGTCCGGGCGCCCCGCGGGCGGACCGCGACCAGCACCTCGTTCCCGTACGCGGCGCGGTGCACCGGCAGGCTCACCGCCTCGGCGACCGGTCCGGCGGCCGTGATCTCCTCGTCGAGCACCGGCGCGAGCAGCGGGCCGGCCGGGGTGGCCAGCGCCTCGGTCAGCCGGCCGAGGATCCGGTAGCCGCCGTTTCCGCGCCGGCTCACCAGGTCACCGGTCCAGAACTCCGCACCGCGGAACGTCAACGCGTTCGCCTCGGCGTGGCCGAGGTATCCCTCGCTGGTGCAGTCCGAGCGGAGCACCAGCTCGCCGATGTCCGGGCTGCCGGCCAGCGGCTCGATCCGGGCGCCGACCCCGGCCACCGGCACCAGGCCCGCGCCGGCCATGTCGCCGAGCGCCAGACCGAACTCGGTGGAGCCGTAGATCTCCCGGACCGTGAGCCCCAGGGCCTCCCGGGCCCGCCGGGTCACGGCCGGGCTGAGGTACGCCCCGCCGCACAGGGCCCGCCGTATCCCGGACAGGTCCACGCCGGGGACGGCAGCGGCCGCCTCGGTCAGCTCCTCGTAGTGCCGGGGGAGCGCGCTCATCGCGGTCACCCCGTACTCGGCGAGGCCGCGCAGCAGCTCCTGCGGCGGGGCGGCCGGATCGGCGAGCACCAGCCGCGCGCCGGACAGCAGCGCGGCGAACACGTGCAGGTCGGTGGCGTGCGCCACATCCAGGGTGTGCCGGCAGAAGAACACGTCGGTTTCCGTGATCCCGGTGTCGGCCAGCCAGCGCCGGCGCTCCCGGACGAACCGGTCCTGACGCCAGGAGATCCCCTTGGGGAACCCGGTGGAGCCGGAGGACCACAGCACCCGGAAGACACCCGTCTGCGGGCCGCCGCCGGGGGGCAGCGGATCCGCGGACGCCAGCAGGCCGAGGGAGACGGCCGGCACGCCCGCCGGGACGTCCCGGTCCGCGACCAGGAGCACGGGCCGGGTGCGGTCCAGCGCCTCCCGCACGTCCTCCTCGGAGAACCCGGACAGCAGCGGGACGTAGTGGGCGCCGAGCCGGGCGGTGGCCAGGATCAGGGCGACGTAGCCGATGCTGTTGCGCAGCGCGAAGCCCACGCAGTCCCCGGCCCGCACCCCCTGCGCGGCCAGCCCGCCGGCGATCCGGTCGGTCAGGCCCAGGAGCTCCGCGTAGCCGACGGACTCCCCGCCCGTCTCCTCGATCGCGCACGCCCCCGGACTCCGTTCGGCGACGGCGCGCACGGCCCCGTAGAGGCTCACGGCGCCGTCCACCCCGCGTAGGTGGCGAACCGCCAGTCCTTGGCCAGGCAGTCGACCCGCCCGAAGCCGGCCTCCCGCAGCCAGTTCAGCTGGGTCTCGAGATCGATGCAGATGTCGTACGTCATGCGCTGCCGCCCGGCCGCCCACTCCTCGGCCGGCGTGCCGGAGGCGTGCACGTGGGCCTCGTGCTGCCGGTCGTACATCGCCTCCAGGCGGTCGTCCGGCGCGAGCAGCTGCTCCACGTTGACGAACACCCCGCCGGGCGCCAGGACCCGGCGGATCCGGGCGAACAGGTCGCGCTTGTCCTCGTGGTCGAGGTGGTGGATCGTCAGGCCGGAGACGACGGCGTCGAAGGGCCCGGCGGGCAGCTCGTCGGTCAGTTCGCCGAGCAGCGTGGCGACCCGCTTGGTCCCGCGGAACCGGTCGGCCGCCAGGCCCAGCATCCCGGCCGAGTGGTCGAACAGCACCAGCTCGGCACCGGGTATCCGCTCCAGCACGGCAGCACTGAGCAGACCGGTCCCCGCCCCCAGGTCCAGGATCCGTGGATTCTTCGACACCGTCATCGCCACCGCGGCCGCCGCGCTGTCGTACAGCAGGTCGAAGGAGGGGATCAGCTGCCGGCGCAGTGCGTCGAACGTGGTGGGGTCCCAGAGTTCGGGAAGTGTGGGCGTCCGCATGTGTGTTCCCATCGCCGGTCCTCCGTGCCGCTCGTTGGCTTGCTGGCTCGCTGATCGAGTGACCCGATCGTGCCCGCGGGAGGACCGTGCCGCGTAGGGAAGAACGCGCAGCGATGACGGCGGCCGTGCTGGAGCCGCCCTCCGGCCATCAGGTCGGCTCAGGTCAGGTTCAGCCCTCCGTCGAGCACGATGACCTCGCCGGTGAGGTAGGTGTGGGCGATCACCGAGGCCACCAGGTCGGCCACGTCCGCGGGCCGGGCCGGGCGGCGCATGGGCGCGCGGTCCCGCCACACCTCGTGCGCGTGGGCCCAGTCCTTCGTCATCGGGGTGTCCACCAGCCCCGGAGCGACCGCGTTGACCCGCACGTCCGGCGCGAGCGCAGCCGCCAGCAGCCGGGTCACGTGGTTGAGTGCGGCCTTGCTCGCCGCGTACGGCACCGACGAGCCCTTGGGGCGCACCCCGGCATGGCTGGTGATGTTCACGACGCTGCCACCCGCGGGTGACCGGCGCAGCGCCGGAAGTGCCGCCGTGCACAGCACCCATGGCGCGATCAGGTTCACTTCCAGCACCTGCCGCCAGTCCGCCGGCGTGGCCGCGGCCAGGTCGTCGTGCGGGATGGGCCAACTGATGCCCGCGTTGTTCACGAGCACGTCCAGCCGCCCGAACCGGTCGAGTGCCGCCTCGACCAGGCCCCGGGCCTCCTCCTCCACCTCCAGATCCGCCTGCACGTACGCCCCGCCGAGCTCCGCCGCCAGCGCCTCCCCGGCCTCCGTACTGCGCCGCGAGTGCACGACGACCCGCATCCCGTCCGCCGCCAGCCTCCGCGCGACGGCCTCCCCGATCCCCGACGTGGACCCGCTGACCAGGGCAACGGGCCGATCTGCTTGTTCGATCCTCATGGCGACGGATCCTGTCACGGTCTTCGGCGGGGATGCCGCGGCCATGGCCGCCCCCTCACCCCATGCCGTGTGCCCGCGGAGCGAGGCCCCCTGTCCGCGTACCTGCCCGACCCGCGTAGGATGCGAACGTGAGTACGAATACCGGGGAGTCTCGGCGGCCCGAGTTGAGCGGGCGGCTCAGCGGGGACGAGTTGGGGCGGTGGTACTGGACGCTCGCCGAACTGACCGCGCTCGCACGGGAGCTGGGAGTCCCGCGCGGAGGAGGCAAGGCCGCGCTGACCGAGCGGCTGCGGGCGGCGTTGGACGGGGTGCCGGTCGACGTCCCCGTCGTACGCCGGGCACGGGGCGGGCGGCAGCTGGCCGCACCGGTCGACGGGCGCAGCGTGATCCCCGAGGGGCAGCGGTGCAGCCAGGTGCTGCGGGAGTTCTTCCTGCGGGAGATCGGACCCGGCTTCCACTTCGACGCGTTCATGCGCGAGTACATCGCCCACCAGGCGGGGCGCACCCTCGCCGACGCGGTCGCACACTGGCACGCCACCCGGGCCGCGGCCGCCGAACCCCAGGAGGTCGGCGCCCAGTTCGAGTTCAACCGGTTCCTCCGCGACTGGCATGCCCGCCATCCGGAGGGCACGCGGGAGCAGGCGCTGCGGGCCTGGCGGGAGCACCGGGCGCAGCCCCGGGGCGCCGGGACATCTGCGCGGGTCAGGTGAGGTGGCGGAGCAGGACCACGCCGTTGCCGAAGGTGTGGGTGCCGGCCGTGCGGAGCCGGGTGCGGGCGGTGTCCACGACCGGGAACAGCGGTTTGCCGCGGCCCAGCAGCACCGGGTGGACGTAGATCCGGTACTCGTCGATCAGGCCGTGCCGCATGAAGGTGGCCGCCAGGTCGGCGCCGCTGAGGGCCAGGTCGCCGCCCGGGGCGGCCTTCAGGGCCTCGATCTCCGCCGGGTCCACCCTGCGCACCACCGTGGTGTTCCAGGCGGTGTGCTCCTCGGGAACCAGGGTCCGGGAGAACACGTACTTCGGCATGTCCCGCCAGATCGCCGCGAACTCCGCCACCGGGGCGGGTACGGCCGGATCCGCGTCGGCGTCCGGCCAGTACGCCGCCATCAGCTCGTGGGTGACCCGGCCGGTGAGGAACGCCCCCATCGGCGCCAGCTGTTCGTTCATGTGGGCGTGCAGCTCGTCGTCCACCAGGTGCCAGTCGATCTCGCGGCCCGGTCCCTCGATGTAGCCGTCGAGGGACACCGACATGTGCAGGATGATCCGTCCCATGGTGGTCGAGCATAGGCGCGGAGCGGCCGGCGGGCGGGGACGCGGCCGCCCCGGCCGCTCGGCGTCGCCGGGCACACCAGTACCGTTCGTCCCGTCCCCTCCGGGATCCTCGCCGGCCGACCGATCGACCGGTGGCCGTTGGCCGACTCGATCGAGCCGACTGGCCGACGGTCGACCGGCCGGGCCGACCGAGCCGACTGATGGGAGCGCCCACATGACCGCGTCCGACGAAGACTCCGTACTGCTGGGCCTGGCAGGGGGCACCGGCCGGATCACCCTCAACCGGCCCGGCGCGCTCAACGCCCTCACCCACGCCATGGTGCTGCGGATCTCCGCGGCACTCGACGCCTGGGAGCAGGATCCGGCCGTCGACCGGGTGCTGATCACCGGGGCGGGGGAGCGCGGCCTGTGCGCGGGCGGGGACATCCGCTCCATCCACCGGGACGCGGCCGGCGGCGGCACCGGCACGGTCGGCTTCTGGCGCGACGAGTACCGGCTCAACGCGCGGATCGCGCACTACCCGAAGCCGTACGTCGCCCTGATGGACGGCATCGTGATGGGCGGCGGGGTCGGGGTCTCGGCCCACGGCAGCGTGCGGATCGTCACCGAACGCTCCCGGGTGGCCATGCCGGAGACCGGCATCGGCTTCGTCCCGGACGTCGGCGGCACCCACCTGCTCGGCCGGGCCCCGGGCGAACTCGGCACCCACCTGGCCCTCACCGGCACGGCGGTCGGCGCGGCCGACGCCCTGCTGTGCGGGCTCGCCGACCACTTCGTGCCGGCCGCACGGCTCGCGGACCTCGTCGGGGACCTGACCCGGGAGCCGGCCGGCGCCCCGCTGCCCGAGGTGCTGTCCCGGTACGCGGCCCCCTCCCCGCCGGGAGTGCTGGCGGAGGCCCGTGCCTGGATCGACCCCTGCTACGCCGCCGGCACGGTCGAGGAGATCGTCGAGCGGCTGCTCGACCACGGCGCGCCGGCCGCGAAGGAGGCCGCCGAGACGATCCTGGCCAAGTCCCCGACCGCACTGAAGGTCACCCTGGCCGCCCTGCGGCGCGCCCGGCGGCTCGGCTCGCTGGAACGCGTCCTGGAGCAGGAGTTCACCGTGTCCTGCACCGCGCTGACCGCCCTGCCCGACCTGGTGGAGGGCATCCGCGCGCAGGTGATCGACAAGGACCGCAGCCCGCGCTGGTCCCCGGCGACCCTGCCGGAGGTCGACGAGGCCGCCGTGGCCGCCTTCTTCACCCCGCCGGGCAAGGACCGCCCCCGCGTCTTCGACCGCCTCGACGGGCTCGACCACTCCGACGAGTTCGAGGAATTCGACCGCCCGGGCTCCTGAGAGTGCTCCCTGTGATCCCGCGTATGCACCCGCTTTCCCTCCAATATCCGGATATCGGTCCTCGGCGGCGGGCAGAGGACGGGCATGTTCCCGCACGTCCTCGCCAGGTTCCGTCGCGGCAAGGCCGCAGACCCCGTGTTCACCGCCGACTTCAGCTCCGCGTCCCAATGGGTCGCCGGCCGCTCGTACGCGTATCCGGACGGCGGCCCGGTCAACCCCGGTGACAACAAGCTCGACCACCTCGTCGCCGACCCCACCTACAGCCGCAGCGGAGTCTTCCGCGCCACCCGCCGCCCGGACGGCAACTGGAACGCCGGGCTCCTCACCACCGAAGGCAGCAGCGAAGGCTTCATGGTGCGCGCCGAGGACACCCTGGAGGCACGGGTCAGGCTGCCCGAGGCCATGGGTGCCTGGCCCGCGATCTGGACCTGGCGGGACGGTGGCCAGGAGATCGACGTCTTCGAGTACCACCCCGACAACCCCGACCTGCTGGAACTCTCCAACCACGTCAAGGGCGGCTCCCGTTACCACCGCGACCCGGCGATCCGGCCCGGCGGCTGGGTCGACCTGCGGTGCACCTTCGGGGCGCGCTCCGTGGAATGGTCGGTCAACGGCAAACGGGTGCACGCCGACCGCGCCGGGGTGGGCCGGCGCTGGCGGGCCTACCTGATCGTGAACCTGTCCGTGTGCGCCGGCCGGTACCACCCCGCGCCGGACCCGGACGCCTCGGAGATGTCGTACGAGGTATCCAGCCTGCGCGTCTACCGGCCCGGCAGCCGGGTTTCCAGCCCGTCCAGTACGCGCTGGAGGCCGTAGTCGAAGTTCTCCTCGCGCACCCGGCGCGGGTCTCCCCGCCGGGCCGCCGAGGCGTTCTCCCGCATCAGCGGATGGTCCGCCAGGGCCTGTTCGGCGGCCGGCGTCAGGCTCCGCACCCACTCGCGCTCGTCCTGCCCGCTGCGGGCGAGCAGCGACAGGTACGCGGCCTCGCTGGTCGCCGAGCCGACCACATAGGCGATGACCGCCTTCATCGCCGGCTCCGGCTCGCCCGCGGGGAACCCGGCCCGCTGGAACAGTGCCAGCATCCGCTCCGACATCCGCATCAGGTTCGGTCCGAGATGGGCCAGGCCGACCTGTCCCAGCACCGCGGCCACCCACGGGTGGCGCAACGCCACCTCCCGCAGGCTGTGCCCACTGCGGGCCACGGCCGCCCGCCAGTCGGCCGGATCCCGGAGGTCCGGGACCTCCAACTCCCCGTAGACCTCGTCCACGACCAGCTCGATCAGCTCGTCCTTGTTGGCCACGTGCCGGTACAGCGAGGTCGCCGCCGCGCCCATCCGGGTGCCGAGCTTGCGCATGCTCAGCGCCTCGATCCCCTCGGCGTCCAGCAGCTCGATCGCCGCGGCCACGATCTGCTCCCGGCTCAGCGCCGGCTGCTCCTTCTGCCGCCGCGGCCGCGCCCAGACGGAGGAAACCCCGGAACCGGAGGCCTGCTCCTGCTCGTTGGCTGTCATGCCGGCCAGCGTAGCGCACGCCGTACGCATCATGCGTACACCGTGCGCTCTGCTGGACCGGGGGCGGCTACCGGTAGCCGGTGGTGTCGGCCGGCTTGCCCGGGTCCTGTACTTCCACCATGTACCGCCAGGCGTCCGGGCGGCTTCCGTCCAGATCCGTGAAGCCGTACTCCCGGGCCAGCTGCCCGCTGGACAGCGACCGGCCGTTCCAGCGGGACACCTGCGGGTCGGCGGCCAGTGCCGCCACCGCCCGTCCGACGTACGAGGGCGTCTCCGAGATCGCGAAGTGCGGGACGCGCTCGGTCGCATCCCGCCAGTTCGCCTCCGTCACCCCGAAGTTCTCCAGCATCATCTCCGAGCGCAGCCAGCCCGGGGTCAGCGCCACCGCCGTCGCCCCGCGCGGCCCCAGCTCGTGCCCCAGCGCGAACGCCATCCGCAGCACTGCGGACTTGGCGAGGTCGTAGAAGAAAGACACCCGGTAGGTGTCGCGGTTGTACTCCTGGGTCCCGTCCGTCATCTCCACCACCAGACCGCCCGGCGTGCGCAGCAGCAGGGGCAGCGCGAAATGACTGGTGATGGCGTGGGTGTCGACCGCCAGCCGCAGCAGCCGCAGCCCCTTGTCCAGGTCGTGTTCCCACACCGTGCTGTCCCACTCGAAGAGCAGCTCCCCGCCCCAGATGTCGTTCACCACCACGTCCAGCCGGTCCTGTTCGGACCCGATCCGCTCCACCAGCGCCTCGACCTGCTCCGGCACCAGGTGATCGCACACCACCGGGATGCCCAGCCCGCCCGCGGCGGTCACCAGCTCGGCCGTCTCCTCCACCGTCTCCGGCCGGTCGTACTCCGACCGCTTGCCCCGGGTGCTGCGCCCGGTGACGTACACCGTCGCGCCCTCCGCTCCCAGTTGGACGGCGATGCCCCGGCCCGCGCCACGGGTGCCGCCCGCGACCAGGGCGACCTTGCCCCGCAGAGTTCCAGACATGGGCCGAGCGTACTCCGCAGCCTGCGCCGATGGCCGGAACGGTGTTCTTTCCCGGCGGTGCGGTACCGGCTACCACGGGCAGGTCCGTTCCGGCGCGGCCGATCCGCCCAGGGAGGCATGCCCTGATTGGCCACCGCGCTGATGACGAGCTTCGCGACCCATCCAGCCCCGCCGGGGGAGCACCCTCCAGTCCCGCCGGGGTTGGAGCCCCCTCCAGCCCCGCCGGCGTTTGAGGCGCGGGGGTCCGGGGGCTGGCCCCCGGCAACGGCGCCGCACCCGGGCCCCGACCGTTGCGAAGCCGGGGTGGGGTGGGGGCCGCTGCGCGGAGCTGTTCCCCTACCCGCCCCTTCCCGAACTGGGGCTCCGCCCCAGACCCCGCTCCTCAAACGCCGGAGGGGCTAGATGTGCCCGGCGGGGCTGGAAATGCCTGGGGCTCCGCCCCAGAGCCCGCGCCTCACACGCCGGCGGGGCTGGATGTGCCCGGCGGGGCTGGAGATGGCCGGGGCTCCGCCCCAGAGCCCGCTCCTCAAACGCCGGAGGGGCTGGATGTGCCCGGCGGGGCTGGAAGTGGCGAAGCGGGTGGGGTCGGTCAGTTTTCTGGGGTGAGGGGGAGGTTGGCGGTGGAGGGGAGGAGGGAGAGGAGGGTCAGGACGGTGGCCAGGGCGGCGGCCGAGACTGCCAGGGCCGGACCCGGGCCCCACAGCGTCCAGGCCGCCCCGAACAGGAGGGATCCGGCGAAGCGGGCCAGGGCCTGGGCCGTTTGGAGGCAGGCCAGGCCGGTGGTGCGGAGTTCCTCGGGGAGCAGCGGCCCGGCCGCGGCCATCAGCACCCCGTCGGTGGCGGCGTAGAACACGCCGAGCAGGACCAGCACCCCCACGGCCAGCGCCGGTCCGGCCGGCAGCGGGCCCAGGAGCAGCAGGCAGGCGAGCAGCAGCAGGGCGTGCCCGCCCAGGAAGACCCGGTGCCGGCCGAACCGGTCGGCGAGCCGGCCGGCCGGCAGCGCGCACAGCAGGAACGCGGCCGCCGTCCCCACCGGCAGCAGCGGGAACCAGGCCGTGGGCAGCTCCAGCCGCCGCTGCAGCAGCAGGAACAGGAAGGAGTCGCTGACCGTGACCAGCCCCAGCAGGGCGGCAGTCAGGCAGAGCCGCCGCAGACCGGGCAGCCCCGCGAGGGTCCGCAGGGCCGGGAGCCGGGGCCGCGCAGCCGCCGGTGCCGGGGCCTCCCGTACGAACAGCGCCAGCAGCACCACGCCCAGCACGGCGAAGCAGAAGCTCACCATGAACACGGCGTCGTAGCCGTCCGCCGCCACCCACAGCACCCCGAACGCGGCCAGCGGGCCCAGCAGCGCGCCCGCCGTGTCCATCGCCCGGTGCACCCCGAAGGCCCGCCCCTGCTCGCCGGGCGGCGCGGACAGCGAGATCAGCGCGTCGCGCGGGGCGGTGCGCAGCCCCTTGCCGGTGCGGTCGGCGGCCAGCACCGCCGCCACCGACCAGGGGGTGGCGACGGCGAGCAGGCCGGCCTTGCACGCGGCGGAGATGCCGTAGCCGATCCCGGCGACCAGCTTGCGGCGCCGGGTGCGGTCCGCGACCCGGCCCCCGGCCAGCCGGAACAGTGCGGTGGCGCCCTGGTGGAGCCCGTCCAGGGCGCCGAACGCGAGCGGAGACATGCCGAGGCCCGCCATCAGGTACAGCGGCAGTACGGCGGTGACCATCTCCGCGGAGATGTCCGTGACCAGGCTGACCAGCCCGAGCGCGAGGACGGTGCCGGGGACGGCGCGGCGGCGGACGGGCGCCGGAGCGTGGATCCCCTGGGCGGCGTCCGCCGCCCGGTTGGCCGACAGGTACACGGACGGCTCCCTAGAACCAGTTGATGGTGAGGGGGAAGGCGGCGGTGGCCGTGGCGCCCGCGGAGTCGGTGGCGGTGGCGGTGACCTGGACGGTGCCGCTGCCCCACGGCTTGCCGGTGATGCGGCCGGTGCCGGCGTCCATGCTCAGACCCCAGGGCAGGCCGGTCGCGGTGTACCGCAGCGGGGCCTTGCCGCCGGTCGCGGTGACCTGGATGGTGCAGCTCTGGTTGAACTTGCAGGTCTGGGCGCCCGGGTTGGTGACCTTCAGATCACCCGGGGTGGGAGTGGGGGTCGGGGTCGGGGTCGGGGTGGGCGTCGGGTCGGTGCCGGAGGTGAACACCTCCGAGATCGGCTGGACGTTCGCCGCGTTCCCGGCGTGCGCGGTGCCGAACAGGTCCTCGAACGTGCGCAGCAGGTGGTGGTGGTTGACGGGGGTCGCGTACCGGCCCGTCTTCACGTGCGCGCCGTAGAACACCGTGGCGATCTGGTTGGAGCCCAGGAAGTTGTCCTCGTCCCAGGTCAGCACCAGCAGGCTGTTGTTGGCCTTCGCCCACTGCGCGTACGCGTCGATGTTGTTCTTCGTCCAGGTGTCGCCGGTGGACACCGGGCAGGAGTGCATGTCGTTGCACTGGTCCGGCACGATGAACGACAGGTGCGGCAGCGCCGCGAAGTTTCCCTGCGGGAACTGCGCCCACGTCTTACCGGTGTTCAGCGGCACGTTCTTGAACGCGAACCACGGGTTGTGCTTCTGCGCGTACTGGCCGCTGGTGCAGACCGTCGAACCCTCGCTCGGCAGGCCCTGGTTGTACGTGGCGAAGGTCTTTCCCGCCGCGATCAGCTCCTGGCCGAGGTTGGCCGCGGTCATCGACTGCGGGACGTAGCAGCCGTCACCGGTGATCCCCTGGGTGGAGCCCGAGAACAGGTTGAAGTAGTTCGGCTGGCTCGGGTGGGTGAGGGCCTTCATCGCGGTCAGGCTGGCCCCGTTGTTGGCCAGCTGGTTGATGTAGGGCGCGTTGGCGCTGCCGATGATCTCGCCGTACTGCTTGTTCTCGTAGACGACGACCACCACGTGGTCGTACGTCGGCAGGGCCGCGGCCCGCACTGCTCCGGTCGTCGAACCTGTCTCCGCCGCCTGCGAGTTGGCGGCCGTGAAGGCCCCCAGCAGGCCGAGCGCGCCGAGCGTTGCGACGAGCGCGGACCAACCGGCCCGGCGGGCCCGGCGCGTCCGGAGGCGTGCGGGTGGGGTGTCGGGTGAGTGGGGTTCGATGGTCTTCGGTCCGGGTGACATGTCAGCGGTACTCCTCGCTGTGAAGGGTTCATTCCTCGCGCCGGGCCGCACCGGCCACGGCGACGTTCAGGAACCGCGGCACCGGCCGGCCGCGGTCGCGGAACTCCGCCGCGACCCCGGCCCGTACCGCCGCCACACGGTTCTCCGGCAGCAGCAGCAGCGCGCTGCGGCCGGGCCGTTCCCCCGGCGGCCAGGCGCTCAGCGCCCCGCCCCGCCGGGCGCACTCCAGGGCCCGCCCGAGCTCCGCGGCCCACTCCGACGGCTCTCCCCGTACGGCCATCAGCACCAGCCGCGCGCCGGAGGCCGGCGGGTCGAAGGCGATGTGGCGGGGCGGGCCGGCCGGATCGAGCAGCAAGGCCCTGCCCGGACGGGCGAACAGCACCGCCCGGCGCAGCGCCCCGTCCCCGCCGGGCAGCGCGTCCCCGATCAGCCGGTCGAGCTCCGTTCGATCGAGTTCCGGAATGTCTGTTTCCGGAATGCCTGGTTTCGGAATATCTGGTTCTGATCCGTCGATTTGCGTCCGGGCCGGCTCGGCGCCGGCGCGCGGGCGGCCCGGTACGCCGTCCTCGGACGGTCCGGCCCGGTGTACGTCCGCCACGGCCAGGGCGATCGCGCAGTCCGCCGGCTCGGCCGTGGCCAGCCCGGCGGCCGGGGTGAGCGCGCCCTGCACGTGCAGATCCGTACCGCCCTGCCCGTAACCGGCGCGGGCCAGCGCGCACAGCAGCCGGTACGTGCGGGCCGCCCAGTCCGGGACCACGGGCGGCCGCCCGGCCGGGTCGAGCGGCAGATCGCAGCTGTGCGCCGGATGGCTGAGCGAACTGAGCCGCACCACCCCGTCCGTACGCGCCGCCGCGGCGGCCGCCACCGGCCAGCCGGCCGCCGCGACCAGCCCGGGCCCCATGTGGAAGGCGTGCGGGGCACTCCACACGGCCGTCGGCGGCCGGCCGTGCGCCGCCTCCAGGGCGTACGCGGCCAGCCGGAACAACGGGTCGGCGGTCGCCCGGCGGGCCAGGTCCTGCGCGTCCGCGGCCACGCCGTTCACCCCGCGTCCTTGCGGGCCAGCATCCGGTACGCGTTCCCGCCGTCGGTGCGCCGCGCGGCCGCCGAACGCAGCCCGTCCAGCACGGCCGCGACCGCGAACGCGGGGAGGGCGGCGGCCCGTACGCCATGCCGCAGCGCCCGGCGCCGGCGCGTGGTGGGCGCCGCCCACGGGCTGTCCGGGTCCGGGGCCAGCCGGGTCACGGTCAGCGCCACCGCGCCGAAGAAGTCGTTGCCCTGGTGGGCCTGCCCGTGCTCCTCGGCCAGGACGGTGAACCCGCGGTCGGCGAGCGCCTCGCGCAGGTTCGCCGCCGGGATGAGGTGCTGGTGCTGCGGCTGGAACCAGGGCAGCCAGGCCGGCCCGAGGAGCCGGGCCATCCGCGACTCCGGATCGGGCAGTTCGATCATCAGGTGGCCGCCGGGGGCCAGCACCGCCGCCGCCGTGTCGAGCTCGGTCAGCGGATCGCGCGTGTGCTCCAGGTAGTGGTACATGCTCACCACCTCGTACTGGCCGGCCAGTTTCACCGCGAACTCCGGGAACTGGCCCTGGTATCCGGTACCGGCCCAGCCGCGCAGCTCCGCCTCGCGGACCCCGTCGCCCATGTCCAGGCCGTCGAACCGGGTGTCCGGCCACACGGCCCGCGCCGCATTGCAGAAGTGCCCGTGGCCGGTGCCGACGTCCAGCCAGGACGCGGGTCCGGCGGGCGGCGCGTACGGCCGGACCAGCTCGGCGCGCCGGCGGTACGACTCGCCGAGCCGCCCGAAGACCGTGCCGGCCCCCTCCCCGCCGCGCCCGTCGTAGAAGTCCCGGTAGTAGAAGTCCAGTCCTTCCGGAGTCAGCCGCGGGTTCTGGAACACATGGCCGCAGTCCGCACACCGGTCCAGCACGAACCGGCCGGGCTTGCCCTGCAGCAGGTCGGGCACGCGGACGAGGACGTCGAGCCGGCCCGAGCCGCACCAGGGGCAGTCGCAGCGCCGGGACTCCAGGAACCGGTCGGTGCCGGCGGCCAGTTCGGCCCGGTAGGCGGCGGCCGCGCCCTGGTCGGGGCCCGGTTCTGCGGCGGCCGCGGTGTCGGCGGCGGTACGGAGGGCGGCGCGGAGCGAGTGCCAGGGCCGGCCGGCCGTGGCCCGGCCCAGACCGGCCGGCCGCAGCGGACCGCTCCGCCCGCCGAGCACGGCGTACGGCTGGAGCCAGTACAGGGCGGCGGCCGCCGCACCCCAGCGCCGATGCCGCACGCATGCGGTGGCGAGCAGACCCAGGCCGGCGAGCTGGGCACCGGCCAGCAGGCCCGGCGGCAGCCCCTGCGCCCGCAGTTCGGCGGCCCGGTCCGCCGGCCGGCCGGGCGGGCCGCAGCGCAGGCCGGGTGCGATGGCCAGTCCGGTGGCGGCGGGAGCGAACTCCTTCAGCCGGCGGACCAGGGCGAGCAGGTCGGCGCGGGTCGGCCGCCCCGCCCCGGCAGTCGGCCCGGTGGGCCGGCCGTTCGCGGGATCGCCGGCGGGTGACCCGGTGGGCCGGCCGATTGCGGGCCCACTCGCGGGTGACCCGGTGGCCCGGCCGATTGCGGGGCCGCTCGCGGGTGCCTTCGTGGGGCTGTTCGCGGGATTGTTTACATGACCGTTCGCGGGGCTGGTGGCGGGGCTGTTTGCGGGGTCGGCCGTGGGGCCGTTCGCGGGGCCGGAGCCGGAGCGGCGCAGCACCTCCTCGGAGACCAGGACGGCGTACCCGGCGCCGCGGCCCTCCGCGAGCCGGTCCAGCGGATAGGCCGCGGGGTCCACCAGGCGCAGCAGCCCGAGGGCCTCCTCGGCGCCGAGATCCGCCGGAAGCAGGTCCAGCACCTGCAAGCCGTGCCGGTCGGCGTGCCCGCAGGCGGCCAGGAAGGTGGCCGCGTCGGCCTCGACCCCGTCCGCGGTGATCAGCCGCCAGCCGGCGGGCCGCAGGACCCCGGTGGCGGGCGGCGCCGACGGCAGCACCGGTACGGTCCGCAGCCGCCGGCGGGCCCGCAGGGTGCCGGCGCCGAGTGCGGCGATCAGCGCGAGCGGCACCCACGGAACGGGCGGCCGGGCAGACCCGACCGGCTGTCCCGGCCGTCCCGGCAGTCCAGTCAGTCCAGTCAGTCCAGGGAGACCGTTGAGTCCGTTGAGTCCGTTGAGTCCGTTGAGTCCGTTGAGTCCAGGCTGTCCCGGGCGGAAGGTCGGCTTCATGTCAGCTTCTCCACATGGTCGGCCGCGGCGGCGGCTCCGCCCGCCGCGGCGAAAGAGGCCTGGATGCGCCGGGCGGCCCGGCGCGGGCCGGGCTCGTCCAGCACGGCGGTCAGCGCATCGCGGAGCTCCTCGGCCCGGGTCCGGCCGAACCGCACCCGAACCCCCGCCCCCGCGTCGACGACCTGCTGGGCCACGATCGGCTGGTCGTCCCGGATCGGTGCGAGGACCAGTGGCAGTCCGTGGGCGAGCGTCTCGCACACCGTGTTGTGGCCGCCGTGGCTGACCACCGCATCGAGGTGCGGCAGCAACTCCAGCTGCGGCACGGTCTCCCGGAGCAGCACCCCCTCCGGCAGCGGGCTCCCCACCAGCGCGGCGGGCGCGGCCAGGACCAGCTGCACCCGGTCCGCCGCCAGCCGCTCGGCCGCCCCCAGCACGGCCGCGTAGAACCGGCCGCCCGCCGCCCCGTTGAGCGTGCCCAGCGACACCAGCACCCGCCGCCGGTCCGGGTCGAGCTCCCGCCACGGGAAACCGGGGCCGGCCGGCCGGGACCCGAAGGCCGGGCCCACGAAGGCGTACTGCGCGGGGAACTGCCGCTCCCGACCCACCAGTTCGGGCGTGGAGAACACCAGCACCAGCCGCTCGGAGAACCGCGGATCCCAGTCCGTTCCCTTCTCCCCGCCCGGCCCGCTGCCGCCGGGGAACTCGGCGAGCAGCCCCGCGATCTGCCCGGCCACCCACTCCGCGACCTTCGGGAATCCGGCGAACGGCCCGGTCAGTTCCGCCGAGGTGCTCGCCGAGGTCACCCACGGAACGCCGAGCCGGCGCGCCACCAGCGGCCCGGCCAGGGCCTGCTGGTCGGCGACCAGCACATCCGGGCGGAAGGCGCGCACCGCCTCGGTCACCCCCGGCACCATGGCCCGTGCCAGCGGCACCAGCGCCTCCTCCCACAGGAACCGCAGCGCCCCCACCCCGCGCAGGTCCCGCCATCGCTCGTGCAGCTCCACGTACGAGCTGCCCGCCCGGTCCCCGGCCGGCAGCACCCGGGCATGGCCGGGCAGCAGCCCCGCCAGCACCTCGGCCGGTCCGGTCCAGGCGACCTCGTGCCCCCGGGCGGCGAGTTCGGAGCCGACCGCCACCGTCGGGTTGACGTGTCCGGCCAGCGGCGGGACGACGAAGAGAACCTTCACGGCAGCAGCGCCCCCGTCCGGCGGCCGTCGGTATCGGCCACCTCGTCGAGATGGGCGAGTACGGCCTTGCGCAGCGCGCCGCTGGTCTCCTTGAGTACGTCGTGCCCGAGGCCGGGCAGGATCTCCACCCCGCACCGTTCCGCGTACTGGGCCAACTCCAGGGCGCCCGGCACCAGTTCGGAGTGCTCCCCGCACACGATCAGCACCGGGCAGTGCAGCCGGGCGTAGTCGGCCGGGGTGAAGGGCTGGCCGGCGGCGATGTCGTCGATGAGCGTGGTCCGGTTGAGGAGCTCGTCGGCGACTGCGGTCAGATTGGCGGCCTTGCGCAGCCGCAGCGACCGCAGCTCGGCCGGCACCGCGCTGTCCTCCAGGCTGAGCGCGGCCGCCGACAGGGTGTCCACCATGTTCTCCACCCAGGCGCCGCTGAGCGGGGGTTCGAGCAGGGTCAGGCCCGCGACGAGGTCCGGCCGGGCGAGTGCGGCGTGCACGGCCAGGGTGCCGCCGTAACTGTTGCCGACCAGGTGCACGGCCCGGTGGGCGAGGCCGAGTGCGTCGAGGAGCGCGAGGAGGTCCCGTACCGCGGTACGGCTGTCGTAGCCGGAGGCGGGGCGTTCGCTGCGGCCATGGCCGCGCAGGTCGTACAGGACCACCTCGTGGCCGGACCGGGCGACCGGGACGGCGAGCGGGCAGTAGAAGGAGGACAGGTTGTCGACGACCAGCCCGTGCAGGAAGACCACCACGGGCCGGCCGGGGTCGGCGGGCTCGGGGGCGGGCAGTTGCTGGACGTGGAAGCGGAGGCGGTTGGCGGATATCTCGGCCATGGCGGGCTCAGCCGGCCTTGGCGGGGGTGGGGGCCGCGGGCGCGGGCTTGGGCGCGGGCTTGGGCGGGGGCGTGGGCTTGGGCACGGGCGTCGGCGCGGCCGCTGTCACGGGCGCGGTCGCTGTCACGGGCGCGGTCGCTGTCACGGGCGCGGCCGTGGCCGGCGCGGCCGCCGCCGTGACCGTCTCGGGCCGCGGTCGGGAGAGCGCGGCATGGGTGACCCGGCCGATGTGCTCGACGAGCTCCCCCACCGACATGGCGAGGATCTCCTCCATGTCCTTCTCCGCGAGGAAGCCCATCAGGTCGACCTCCCTCCCGTAGCGCTGGTGCAGCAGCTCGGCGAGGGCCACGAACTCGATGCTCTCCAGCGCCAGGTCCGCGTTGAAGGTGGTCTTCATGGTGACCTCCTCGGCCAGCAGGAATTCGTCGCCGACGATCTCCACGAGCATCCCGGTGATCTCGGCGAGGATGCCGGCGGTGCCGGCGGTACGGGCGGCGCTGTCGGTGGTGTCAGATGCCATGGCTGGCCTCCGTTACGGGGAAACGGTCGATGGACGAGAGCGTGGAAGGGGCGGCTTCCGGTGCCGGGACGTCCGTCCAGGCGACGATGTGCTCGCCGGCCGGGCCGTGCAGCGGGTGCAGGACGGAGGTCCGTACGAGGTGCCGGCGCCCTGCGGGGGAGACCACCAGCAGGCTGTCCGCGGCGGGGACGTCCACCACCGCCCAGTCGCGCGGCCGGCCGCCGATCCCGGAGCCCTCCGCCTTCGCGGCGGCCTCCTTCGCACACCACAGCGCGGTGAACGCGGCCGCCGGACCGGTGCCGGACCCGGCGGCGATCCGCTCGGCCAGCCGCAGTTCGCCGGGACCGAGCGCCACCCGGACCAGGGCCGCAGGGTCGGACGGCACGGCCTCCACGTCGATGCCGACCGGGTCGGTGCGGTGCGCCAGGGCGACGGCGACCCGGTCCTTGTGCGCGAGGGACAGCCGGAACCCGTGGGCCCGCCCGCCCAACGGGACGGGCCGCCCCGTCGGATCGTTCCCGACCGGCACCTCGGCCGGGAACACCGGGCCGGCGCCGCCGTCCCAGAGCAGCTGGCGCAGCGCGTCCTTGGCGGCGATCCGGCCGAGCAGCCAGGCGGGCCGGGCGCGCGGCGACAGCCGCTCGTACGCGGTGCGCTCGGCCGCGCCGAGGTAGCGGCGCATCACCAGCTCCTGCGAGGCGGGATCGGTCCACCGGCGGCGGGCCGCGCACCAGCCGCCGGGCTGGGGCTCGCCGATCCCGCACACCTCGGGGGTGAACTTCATCGGCCAGACCCGCTCGTCGGCGGCGAACCGGCGGTACGTCCAGCCGTCGATCCGAGCCCAGACCGTGCCGTCGTCCGTGCCGCTCAGCTCGACGTCGCCGCGCACGGTGAGGTCCCGGACCTCCCGGATCCGCGCGGTGGCACGGACCAGCCGGCCGGAAGCCGGGTGCGGGCCGAAGACCGTGATCCGCTCAACCGAAGCAGGAAACACCAACCGGTCCACAGGCAGCCGCAGCTGCATCCAATGGCCGAACAGCTGCCCGGCCGCGTCGAGCAGCGCGCCGGGCGCGGGGAGCGCGCGCAGCACCCCGCGGATCCCGTCCGCACCGACCGCCGAGACCTCGTGCACGCCGGCGAAGCCCGGGCCGTGGAACATCCACCGGTCGCGGTAGAGCGCCTCGGCACTGACCGGCGCGGGGCCGGGGTCGCGCAGGCCGGTGCGGTCCGGTGCGGGTGGGGCCGGGTACCGCTCGGCGAGGACCACGACCACGCTCGCGCAGTCCCCGAGCGCGACCCGCACCCGCCCCGGCCCCTCGGGCCGCGCGGTCACCTCTATCCGGGTGGCAGGCTCCACGGCCAGCCAGCGCAGCGCCCGCACGTCGTCGTACCCGACCACGACACCGGGGTGCACGCGGCGGGCCGCATCGGCGGCCAGCTCCAACATGGTGGTCATGGGCACGACCGGGAACCGGTCCGACTCCTCGGTCCAGCCGTCGGGCTGCTGGTACACACAGTGATCGCGCACATAGGGCATCGCCCGCAACGAAAGCCCCAACTCCACCCGCAGCCCGCCCCCTTGCCCGGCCACGCGCGACCCCGCCGGCGGCCCTGCGGCCCACTGCCCGGCCTGCGGCCTGGTGGTGGGTTGTCCGGCACCCGGCCTCGCGGCTGGCTGCCCGGCCTCCGGCTCGGTGGTGGGTTGCCCGGTTCCCGGCCTCGCGGCCGGCTGCCCAGCCCGCGGCCCTGCGGCCGGCTGCCCGGCGCCCGGCCTTGTGTCCGGCTGTCCAGGTCGCGGCCTCGCGCTGGGCTGCCCGGCCTTCGACTCCGTGGGCGGTTGTCCGGTTGCCGGACTCGCGCCCACTTGTCCGGCTCGTGGCCCGGGGG
>NZ_JBFBAV010000003.1:0-269614 GCF_040689505.1 Streptomyces sp. NPDC051211 | reverse complement strand
GCGGGCCGTCCGGTTCCCGGCCTCGCGGTGGGCTGCCCGGCCTTCGACTCCGCGGGCGGTTGTCCGGTTGCCGGACTCGCGCCCACTTGTCCGGCTCGTGGCCCGGGGGCGGGCCGTCCGGTTCCCGGCCTCGCGGTGGGCTGCCCGGCCTTCGACTCCGCGGGCGGTTGTCCGGTTGCCGGACTCGGGCCCACTTGTCCGGCCCGCGGCCCTGTGGCGGACCGTCCGGCCTGCGGCCCCGTGGGCGGCTGCCCGGTCCCGCGCCCTGCGTCCGGCTGTCCGGGTCGCGGCCCGGCGGTGGGCTGTCCGGTCTGAGGCGTCGCGGTGGGTTGCCCGCTCCCCGGCCTCGCCGCCGCCTGGCCGGCCGGCCGCCCTGGGGCCGGCTGCCCGGCGCCCGGGCTTGCGGCCGCCTGACCAGCTCGCGGTCGCGCGGTGGGCTGCCCGGCCCCCGGCCCCGTAGCCGGCTGCCCGGGCCATGGGCCCGCGGGCGGTTCTTCGAGGTCCAGGGTGGACAGCAGCACCGGGCCGGTCGGCGTCCGCCGCGGGGGCGCGGAGCCTGGCGCTCGGCCGGGTCCGGCCGAGGGAGCGGGGGCCTGCCCGCGGGGCGGCGCGACGTCAGGCCGGCCTGCGGTGTGCCGCACCGGCGGCGGGTCGGCGGGGGTCCCGGGGGCGGAGCCCGCCGGGTTACGGGAAGGGGCGGGGTGGGGGACAACTGCCCCGCCCAGCCGCACCAGCGGCGAGCCCAGGTCCAGCTGCATTCGTACCCCGGCCCGCCGCCCTGCGGGGCCGCGCCCGGCCCCAACCTCCACGCCAGAGCCAGAGCCAGAGCCAGAGCCGGCGCCTAGGTCAGGGCCGGGGCCGGGGCCCGTGGCCGAGCCAAGGCCAGGGCTAGGGCCGGAGGCCGTGCCAGAGCCGGAGCCGGATCCGGGGCCCGTGCCCGTGGCCGATCCAGAGCCGGGGCTGGGGCCCGTGGCCCTGCCGCTGGAGCGGGAGCCGGGGCCAAGGCGAGGGCCAGGGCCGGAGCCCGTGGCCGAGCCAGGGCCGGCGCCAAGGCGAGTGCCAGGGCTGGAGCCCGTGGCCGAGCCAGGGCCGGCGCCAAGGCCAATGCCGGAGGCCGTGCCAGAGCCGGAGCCCGTGGCCGTGCCGCCGGAGCCGGAGCCGGAGCCGGGGCCAACGCCCGGGCCCGTGGCCGGGCTGGAGGGGGAGGCGAGGTTGGGGGCGGGGGCCGGGACGGAGCCGGAAGTGACGCCTGGGAGCGGGCCGGAGGGGGAGAGGAGGGGCCAGTGGAGGGGGAGGCCTTCCGTCCAGAGGGCCGCCGCGGTGCGCCGCAACCCCGCCAGCCCCGCCCCCGTCCCCACCGCCACATGCCCGCGCCCGCGCAACGTGTCCTCCACGAACCCCGGCAGCCCCCCCGGCCCCGCCGCCACGAACGCCCGTACCCCCGCCTCCTCGTACAGCCGCAGCGTCAGCCCGCGGAAGTCCACCGGCTCCAGCAGGTGCCGGACCACCAGCGCACGCACCCCGTCCTCCGTGGCCGGGTACGGCCCCCTGGTGGTCGCCGACCACACCGGCACGGACGGCGGCAACCGCAGCGGCAGCCGGGCGAAGGCGCCCCGCACCTGCCCCAGGTACGGCTCCCACATCGGCGTGTGGAACCCCGACCGGAACGGCAGCTCCTGCCCCAGCACCCCCTCCCCGCGCAGCCGCTCCAGCACCTGCCGCACCCGCGCCGGTTCGCCGCACACCACCGACTGGTGCGGGCAGTTGTCGTGGCTGAGCACCACCCCGTCCAGCCCGTGCAGGGCCGCCTCCGCCTGCCGTGCACCGCAGCCGAGGGCCGCGTACACCAGGTCCGGTACGTCCAGCGAGTCCGGCCGCAGCGAGCCGAGGAAGGTGTCGACGGCCTCCTGCGGGTACATGCCGGCGACCACCATCGCCGCCCATTCGCCCAGGCTGTGGCCGGCCAGCACATCCGCCTCGAGGCCGAGGCCGGCGAGGACCCGGGCCGAGAACCGGCCGACCGCGATCGCGTCCAGGGCCCGTTCCATCAGGCCGTCGCCGCCCGTGAGCCGCGGCCGCGGCAGCGCGAACCGGTCCGCCACATCGTCCACGGCGGGGGCGAACTCCGGTTCCAGGCCCGGGAAGAGCAGGGCCACCCGGCCGCCGCCCCGCTCACCCAGCAGCGGATCCGCGGTGAACCAGACCTCGCCCCGGCCCTGCCACGGCCGGCCCCGCGCCACCACCTTCGCGGCCAGCGCCAGCCGCTGCGGGGTGGGCCCGATCACCGCGAGCCGGCACGGTCCCGACGACTCCCGGAACCCCGCGGGGCCCGTGGACCCCCCGTACCCCCCGTACCCCTCGGGGGCCCCGGCCTCCCCGGCTGCCCCGGACCTCTGGGCTGCCTCAACTGCCCCGGACCTCCAGGCCGTCGCGGCCTTGCCCGCCGGTCCGGAAGAGGCCGCCGCCAGCCGGTCCGCCAGTTCCTGCGGAGTGTCGGCGGCCAGCAGCAGTACGTCGTCCGGGGCCCCCGGCCCCAACGCCGTGCCGGCCGCCGCCCGGCCCAGCGGCAGGAACCGCCGCACCGGCGGCGCCGCGACCGCCGCGCCGGCCCCCGGAGCCTCCTCCAGCACCGCATGCGCGTTGATCCCGCCGAACCCGAACGCGTTGACCCCGGCCCGCCGCGGCGCAGCCCCCCGCTCCCACGGCTCGGCCGCCCCCACCAGCCGCATCCGGGTGCGCGCCAAGTCCCCGTGCGGCTCCTCCACATGAAGCGTCGGCAGCAGCACCCCCTCGTGCACGGCCAGCGCCGCCTTGATCAGCCCGGCCATGCCGGAGGCCTGCATGGTGTGCCCGAGCATGGACTTGACCGAGCCGAGGCCCACCCTCCCGCCCCCCGGATGCACAGGACCGCCGAACACCCTTGCCAGGGTTTCCAGTTCGGCCGCGTCCCCGACCGGAGTCCCGGTCCCGTGCGCCTCCAGCAGCCCCAGCGCGTCCGCCGCCCGCGGGTCGAGCCCGGCCTCCCGCCACGCCCGCTCCAACGCCCGCACCTGGCCGTCCACCAGCGGGCTCATCAGGCTGGCCGCCCGGCCGTCCCCGGCCACCCCGGTGCCGCGCACCACCGCGTAGATCCGGTCGCCGTCCCGCTCCGCGTCCGCGAGCCGCTTGAGCAGCACCACGCCCGTCCCCTCGGACAGCAGCGTGCCGTCCGCCCGCCGGTCGAACGGCCGGATCGACTCGCTCGGGCTGAGCGCCCGCAGCTGCGTGAACACGCTCCACAGAGTGGCGATGTGGCAGTGGTGCACAGCACCCGCCACCACCGCGTCGCACCGCCCGCCGGCCAGCAGCCCCACCGCCTGGTCCACGGCGAGCAGGGAGGACGCGCAGGCCGCGTCCAGGGTGTAGGCGGGCCCGCGGAAGTCCAGCCGGTTGGCGGTCCGGGCCGCGGTGAAGCTCGGCACCAGCCCGATCGACGCGTCCGGCCGCTCCGGCCCCAGCGCCTCCTGGAACGCGGCCCGGATGTCCGCGATCCGCCGCTCGTCCAGCTCCGGGGCGACCTCCCGCAGCGTCTGCGCCAACTGGTGGGCGGTACGCACCCGTTGGTCCAGCCGAGCGGTCGCCACCCCCATGAATCCGCCGCGCCCCAGCACCACACCGATCCGGGACCGGTCGGCGGGCAGCCGGGCCTCGCCGCCCGCGTCGGCGATGGCCTCGGCGGTCGCCTGCAGAGCGAGCATCTGGTCCGGTTCGGCGCCCTCCACGGCGGCCGGCATGATTCCGAACCGGGTCGGCTCGAAGGCGGCCAGGCCGTCGACGAATCCGCCGCGCCGGCAGTAGAAGCGGTCGCTGCGGGCCGGGCCGGCCGCGCCCTGCGGGTCGTAGTACACCTCCGGATCCCAGCGCCCGGGCGGCACCTCGCCGATCGCGTCGGTGCCGGAGAGGAGGTTGCGCCGGTAGGCGGCGAGGTCGGCGGCGCCCGGGAAGACGGCGCCCATGCCGACGATCGCGGCGTCCGTGGGCCGGGGACCCCGGCGCAGCTCAGCCACGTCCGCCACCCGCCCCGGCCCCGGCAGCCCCGGCTCCCGCTCCGGCAGCCCCAGTTCCGGCTCCAACCCCGGCCCCGGACCCGGCATCGGCCCCGGCATCGGGCGCGGCGGCCATCAGGACCACCTGCACGTCCCCGTCGTCCGAGCCGAGTTCGGCGAGGAACGCGGCCACCCCCTCCTCCGGCCCGATCAGCGGGATCCCGCGCCGGGCGTAGGCGCGCTCCAGTTCCGGGGTGACCATCCCGCCGGCCTCCGCCGCCCAAGGGCCCCAGTCGACGGCGAGGACCCGGCCGGGGAAGGAGGAGGACCAGGCGTGGGCGAGGGTGTCCAGGGCGTCGTTGGCGGCCGCGTAGTCCGTCTGGCCGCGGTTGCCGTAGACCCCGGCGACACTGCCGAAGAGGACGAGGAAGCCGGGCGCGGGGCCGGTGCCGTGCTCGGCGGCCGCGGCGGCCAGATACCGGGCCCCGGCCACCTTGGCGGCGAACACCTCGGCGAACGCGGCCGGTTCCTTGTCGCGGAGCAGCGCGTCACGCAGGGTTCCGGCACCGTGCACGATCCCGTCGAGCCGCCCGTGCCGCTCCCGTACGGCCGCCACGACCGCCCGTACCGCCGGCTCGTCGGTGACGTCCGCGCAGTGGTAGCGCACGGAGGCGGCCGAGCCGGCCAGCGCGGCCAGGGTCTCCCGTACCTCGCGCTCGGCGAGGATGCGGGAGGCCGCAGCCTCGATCTCGGCGGGCGCGCGCAGGCCGTCGGCGATCAGCGCGGCGCGCAGCGCGACCCGGTCGGTCGCGTGCGGGAACCGGTCGGGCCCGGCGGAGGGTTCGGGCGTACGGCCGACCAGCTCGACGTGGCATCCGGCGGTCCGGGCCAGCGCGAGGGCGGTCCGGGCGGTGATGCCGCGGGCGCCGCCGGTGAGCAGGACCACGAAATCGCGGCCGAGCGGGGGCGCGGAACCGGCTGCCGGGGGCGCCTCGACGCTGTGGAGGCCGAGCCGCTGCCCGTCGGCCGGGTACCCGACGGACACCGGCCCGTCGGCCGTGCACAGTTCGGCGAGCAGGTGGGCGGCGATCCGCTCCGGCTGGTCCTTCGGGTCGACGTCGACGGCCCGCACCGTCACTCCGGGATATTCGAGGGCGGCACTGCGGGCGAAGCCGTGCAGGCCGGCGCCGGGGGTGGGATCGGGGGTGCCGGCGCCGGTGCCGTGCCCGAAGGTGCCGCCGGCCCCGGTGACGAGGAGGAGCAGGCCGGTGCCGGCGGTCAGCGCGCGCTTGAGTGAGTGGAAGCGGTCGGGCAGCACCGGGTGCGGGCCGGACCGCAGCGCGGCCAGGTCCACCAGCCCGTCGACCGTGTCGGCCGGGTCCTGCCCGTCGCCGAGGCTGATCACCTCGGCGTCGTACGTCCGCAGCAGCGCGGCGAGCGCGGGGGCCACGCCGTGCCCGTCCTCGACGATCCCGAAGCGCCGGCCGCGCAGCACGGCCGCCGGGTCCGCGCCCTCCGCCGGGCCGAGCGCGACGGGTTCGACGCGCAGCCGGCTCAGCGGGGCCGCCTCGGGCCGGTCGTGGCCTTGGCCGCGGCCTCGGCCGTCGTCTTGGCCGTCGTCTTGGCCGTTCTCGGTTCCGCCGGGTGCCCGGCTGGTGATCCACTCGACGATGCCGCTCAGGGTCTTGATCCGGGCGAGTTCCTCGACGGCGGTCTCGCCGGAGGCGTCCTCGCCGCGGGGGAGCCCGATGCGGTCGGCGAGCGCGCCGATGATCTCGACCCGCTTGATGGAGTCGATGGAGAGGTCGGCCTCCAGATCGAGGCCGGGCTCCAGCATGTCGAGCGGATACCCCGTCCGGGTGTGGACGATCTCCAGAACGATGTCCATGACCTGGTCGGCCGACAGGGGAGCGGCGGCGGGCCCGGCGGGCGCCGGTGCGAGTGCCTCGGGCAGGCCCCGCCCGGCCGGTTCGGTCTGCGGGGCGGGATGTTGCGGCCATGCCGCGAGGGGGTCTTCGCCTGCGGCCGCGGTCCCGCCGGGCGGCGGTGCCGTCCAGTCGCCTGCTCCGGCCCCGCCGACGGCGGACCAGGCCCCCGCCGGGTCGGCGTGCCCGTTGAGGGCGGCCGGGGAGGGGACCGGCCGGGCCCCCGCCGGGGCCCTGCCCGCGGGCGCCGCGACGCCCGTCCCCAGCAGGCCCAGCAGCACGTCCCGCTGCGCGGCGACCAACTCCCGCGTCCCGCGCAGGTACTCCAGCACCAGCTCCTCGCGCAGCCCCGCGACCGCCCCCGCCGGCCCTGGCTGCGACCCCGACCCCGACCCCGGCCCGGATCCCGGCTCCGGCTCCCACCACGGCTCCGGTGCCGGCCGGGCGGCCGCCGCACCTCGACCGGTGTACGGCTCCGACCCGGCGGCGGCACCTTGGCCGGTGTACGGCTCCGGCCCGGCTCCGGTCGCACCCTGCCAGCCGTACGGTTCCGGCCCGGCGGCACCTTGGCTCGTGTACGGCTCCGGCCCGGCGCCTGAACCTTGCCCGGCGTACGGTGCCGCCCCGGCAGCGGCTACCCCCTGCCCGGCGTACGGCTCCGGCCCGGCTCCGGTCACACCCCGCCAGCCGTACGGTTCCGCCCCGGCGGCGGCTGCACCTTGCCGGGCGTACGGTTCCGCCCCGGCAGCGGACGCACCCTGCCCGGCGTACGGCTCCGGCCCGGCGCCGGCCGGGCGCTGTCCGCCGTACGGCCCAGCCGGTTCCGCATGGAGGGCTACTGCCCCGACGGCGGGCCCGGTCGCGCCGGGGGTCGCGTACGGGCTCGGCTCCGGTGCCACCCGGGCGGCCGGGCGGAGGCCGCCCGGGACGGGGGTGCCGGCCGAGGTGCGGGTCAGGTGGCCGTCCACCAGCCAGCCCGGACGCTGTGGGGCACGCTCCGGCAGGAGTGCGGTCCGGGTGCGGAAGAGGGCGTCCGGGGTGACGGGCACACCGGCCGTGGCCAGCTCGGCGAGGGCCGTCAGGAGCCGGACCAGGCCGTGCTCGCCGGGCACGTCCAACGGGACCACCCGGTGCGGGCGGTCGCCCAGGATCTTCCCGACGAGCCCGGTCAGCACCCGCCCCGGCCCCGCCTCGACGAACGTCCGCACCCCGTCCGCGTACATCGCCTCGATCTGCTCCGTGAAGCGCACCGGCGCGGCCACCTGACGGGCCAGCAGCTCCCTGATGCCGTCCGGCCCACCCGGATACCGCTCGGCCGTCGTGTTCGACCAGACCGGGACGGCGGCGTCGGCAACCGCCGTCCCGGCCAGCTCCTTGGCGAGGGCCTCGGCCGCCCCCGCCACCACCCCGCTGTGGAACGCGCAGGCGACCGGCAGCCGTTCGGCGGAGTACCCGGCGGCCCGCAGCGCTTCCACCGCCGCGGCCACGGACTCCGTCGGCCCGGACAGCACGCACTGCCGGGGCGCGTTGTGGTTCGCCACCACGCAGCCGGCCCGCTCCGCGGCCTCCCGGACCTCCTCCGGGGCCGCCGCCACCGCGGCCATCGAACCCGGGTCGGTGCCCGCCGCGGCGAGGATCGCCTCCGCCCGCCGCGCACTGAGCCGCAGCAGGCTCGTCGTGTCGTACGCCCCGGCCGCCCACAGCGCGGTCAACTCGCCGTAGGAGTGCCCGGCCGTGCAGTCCGGCCGTACTCCCAGCGTGCGCAGCAGCAGGTGTGCGGCCGCCCCGGCCAGCCCCAGGGCCGGCTGGGCCACCCGGGTGTCGGTGACCGCCGCCCGCTGGGCGGCCCGGTCCTCCGGCGAGAACGCGGCCGGCGGGAACATCGCCGAGGTGACCGCGGCCGGCGCCCGGTCCAGCAGCTCCCCGCGCAGCCACGGGAAGGCGAGGAACAACTCCCTCAGCATGCCGGGCCGTTGGCTGCCCTGCCCGGGGAAGAGGAACGCGACCCGGCCCGGGTCCGCCGACTCCTCCCGTACGTGCACACCGTCGCCGGCGACGAACGCCCGGGCCGACTCCAGCCGGGCCGCCAGTTCGTCGAGCCCGGACGCCACCACCGCCACCTGCACCGGGCGGTCCGTGCCGGCGGCCGCCGCCGTCTCCCCGGCCAGGTCCCGCAGCGCCCACGGCCGCCCGGCCGTGTCGTTCTCCTCCAGCCGGGCCGCCAGCCGGGCCATCGCCCGGCCGGCCGCCCGCCGGTCCTCGCCGCGGAAGCAGAACAGTTCGGCGGGCCAGGCCTCCAGCCCGTGCCGGGGCTCCGGCTCGGCCGCACCGCCGTAACCGGCCAGTACGGCGTGGTAGTTGGTGCCGCCGAAGCCGAACGCGCTCACCCCTGCGAACCGCCGTTCGGCCGGCACCGGCCACGGCCGGGCGGCCTCGGTGTCGAAGGAGAACGGGCTGGTCCCGGCGTCCCACGCCGGGTTCGGCCGGTCCAGGTGCAGGGTCGGCGGCCGCACTCCGGCGTGGACCGCCCGCGCTGCCTTGATCAGCCCGGCCAGCCCCGCCGCGCACTTGGTGTGTCCGATCTGGGACTTCACCGAGCCCAGCGAGCAGGACCCGGGCGACGCCCCGGCGGAGCCGAACAGTTCGGTGAGCACGGTCAGTTCGGTGCTGTCGCCGACGACCGTGCCGGTTCCGTGCGCCTCCACCAGCCCCACCTCGGCCGGGCTCACCCCGGCCCGCCGGTAGGCCCGCTCCAGGGCCCGCCGCTGGCCTTCCGGCCGGGGCGCGGTCAGGCCCAGGGACCGCCCGTCGCTGGACGCGCCCACCGCCTTGATCACCGCGTACACCCGGTCGCCGTCCCGCTCGGCATCGGCCAGCCGCTTCAGCACCAGCGCGCCCACCCCCTCGCCGAGCGCGATGCCGTCCGCGCCGGCGTCGAAGGGCCGGCAGCGCCCGGTCGGGGACAGTGCCCGCACCGAGGCGAACATCAGGTAGTCGTTGATCCCGTTGTGCACGTCCGCGCCGCCGCACAGCACCATGTCGCTGTCGCCGTCGCGGAGCTGACGGCAGGCCAGGTCGAGGGCGGCCAGAGAGGAGGCGCAGGCGGCGTCCACCGTGCAGTTCGCCCCGCCCAGGTCCAGCCGGTTGGCGACCCGGCCGGCGATCACATTGGCGAGGACGCCGGGGAAGGAGTCCTCGGTGAGCCGCGGCAGCTGCTCGTCCAGCCCGGCCGGCAGCTCCCCGAGGTAGGCCGGGTACAGGGCGCGCAGCCCGTACGCGCCCGCCAGTTCGGTACCGGCCTCCGCGCCGAACACCACCGAGGTGCGGGACCGGTCGAACTCCCGGCCCTTGCCGTATCCGGCATCGGCGAGGGCCCGCGCGGAGATCTCCAGCGCCAGCAGCTGCACCGGCTCGATCCCGGCCAGCGAGGCCGGCGGGATGCCGTGGGCGAGGGCGTCGAACGGCAGGGGTGCCAGGAAGCCGCCCCAGCGCGACGGGGTCCGCTCGCCGGCCCGGGCCGGGTCCGGGGCGTAGTACACGGCCGGATCCCACCGCTCGGCCGGGACCTCGGTCACCGCGTCGGTTCCGGCCAGCACTTCCGCCCAGTACGAGGCGAGGTCCGGTGCGCCCGGATAGGCGCAGGCCATGCCGACGATCGCGATGTCCAGCGGATCGGCCGCCTCATCACCCTCCTCCTCCCGGGCCCCCGTGGCATCCTGCTCGGCCTGGTTGCCGGCCGTGCCGGCGCCGGGCGCCAGCTCGCCGGCCCGCCGTTCCAGCAGTTCCGTCGCACCCTCGGTGACCTGGGCGTGCAGCGCGGCCACGGTGGTCGGTTCCGAGCGCAGGGCCGCCGCCTGCCCGAGCATGAACAGGCCCTCGGCCTGCTGGACCTCCCCGTCCACCGGCACCGGACGGCCGTCCGGGCCGTGCCGCAGCCCCTTGCTGGCGATCCGCAGCCGCCCCAGGTTCAGCCGTTCCAGTTCCTCCCACACTTCGCGGGGCTCGGTGCCGCTCTCCTCCAGCCGGCGCCGGGTGGCCTCGAAGGTGTCCGCGTACGGGGTGGCGGCACACCGGGTGGCATGGCCCGGCGCGGTGTGCAGCAGCACGGTGTCGGTGCAGTCGAGCGCCGCCCGCCGGAAGCCGGGCAGCACCGCCCCGGCCGACACCGCCTCCTCGGTGAACAGGTAGGCGGTGCCCATCAGGACGCCCACCCGGGCGCCCGCCTCGGCCAGCGGTGCGGCGGCCGCCGCTGCCATGGCGGCGGAGCGCGCGTCGTGGATGCCGCCCGCGAACAGCACGTCCAGTGCGGTCACGTCCCCGCATCCGAGCAGCAGCTCGATCTGCTCCTCCCACAGCGGGAAGGAGGCGCGCGGCCCCACGTGCCCGCCGCACTCCAGGCCCTCGAAGACGAACCGGCGGGCGCCTTCCGCGAGATGGCGTTCCAGCAGACCCGGCGAGGGCACGTGCAGATGGGTCCGGGTGCCCGCCGACTCCAGCGGGGCCGCCTGGGCCGGTGTGCCGCCGGCGATGATCGCGTACGGGGGGCGTACCTCGGCCACCGCGGCCAGCTGTTCGCGGCGCAGCTCGGGCGGGGCGAAACCGAGCAGCCCCACCCCCCAGGGGCGGCCGGCCAGCCGCTCGGCGGTCTCGGTGAGCAGCCGGCGCACCTCCGGGCCCTCCATGACGGCCAGCGCGAGATAGGGCACCCCGCCGCCGTCGGCCACGGCCGCCGCGAACGCGGCCTGGTCGCTGACCCGGGTCATCGGCCCCTGGGCGACGGGCAGGTGTGCGGCGTCCGGCCGGGGCCGCAGCGGCGCGGACCGTACGGCCGCCGCCAGATGCGCCCGTGCGGCGCCGCGGACGGCCCGCAGCACCCCGCCCGTGGTGCGGTACCGGTCGGCCAGCCGGGCCGCGGCCGCCCCGTCCTGCCCGACCGGCAGCAGCTGCTCCCGGAGGCTCCGGGCCCCCAGCAGTCCGGTGACCGGCCCGTCGGGCCGGTCCAGGCCGGGCCGGGTGTACACCCGGTGGCCGTCCGCCAGCCGGGTCTCGCTGCCGTCCATGGCCCGTACGGCCGCGGCCACTTCGGCGGGCAGCCACGGCTCCGACTCGGCGGTCAGGGCGAGTTGTACGTCGAGCAGCACCCCGGCGGCTCCGCCCGCGAGGGCGGCGGCCGCCGTGTGCGGCCCGATCCCGCCCAGGGCGAGCACCGGCACGCCGATCGCGGGGTCGGACAGGAACTGCTGGAGCAGCACGAAGGTGGTGGTGCCGCCCACCCGGCCGCCCGCTTCGTGGCCCTTGGCGACCACGGCATCCACGCCGGCGGCGACCGCCGCGGCGGCCTCGGCGAGCGCGACGGTCTCGGCCCAGACCCGGCGCCGCCCGCCCGCCGACCACTCCCCGGCCCGGGCGAACAGGGCCGGATCGGCGAGCAGCACCGTGTCCACCGCGGCCGGCAGATCCGCCGGCCCGACCGGGCAGCCGGCCGGCACCCGGACCCCGTACCGCCCGTCCGGCAGGCGGCGGGCCAGCTCGGCCAGGGCGCGGTGGGCTGCGGCCGGGTCCCGGCCGAGGTCGAGGAGCCCCAGGGAACCGGCGCGTTCGGCGGCGACCACGATCCCCGCACCGGGCTCGGCGAAGGGGCTGAGCGCGACGACGCGATCGCGTTCCGCGGGGGGTGCCGCGGCGGCGGGACGGGAGGCGGGCTGACGGATCACGGACGCTCCTCTGCTGTGTCACGTGTGGCATTGCCGCTTCACATGCCATCCCCGCTCTCACGGGTGGGGCCGGACGCGGTGACGCGGTACTCGGTGCGGTAGCGCGGCGGTGCTGGTGGTGACGGGACCTCGCCGTCCGGCGGCGGCAGCGGCACGGGCACGCGGGGACGGCGAGCGGTGCGGGCGGCGCAATGAAGCAGTGCGGGGGTGCGGGGACTTGAGCAAGGATCAAAATCCCTGATGCCGCGAGCATCGTGCGGTGGCGTTCCTGCACTGTCAACGGGCATGCGGAAGCCGCGCTTTCGCTCAGCCGCCCCGCCCGCCGGTCCGTCCGGCGGCCCGGCCGGGCACTGCGTGCCACCTCGGCCACGCCGCTGACCTGCACGGTTGCCGGGGGAGCGGGGCACTCCCGGCTCGTGGGCCGGCGTACGCGGGGAGCGGCCGGTCATGCCGGAGTGGCATGCCTTGTCGCCGACCCGGCATGTACGCCGCGCCGGGCTCGGAACAGTTGTTCACCTGCGGGCCCTTACACCTGCAAGGTCGCGCCGTTACCTTCCCGGCATGACCCCCACACTCGCGCAGCTTCGTTACCTCGTCGCCGTCGCGGACTGCCGTTCCATCACGGGTGCGGCCGCCTCGGTCTTCGTCGCCCAGTCCGCCCTGTCCCGGGCCGTCCAGGCCATGGAGCGTGACCTGGGTGTGGACCTGCTGGCCCGGCGGGGAAGGGGGGTGGAGCTCACCCCCGAGGGCGCCAGAGTCGTACGGCTGGCCCGGACCGTACTGAACGCGGTGGAAGCCATCGACGACATCGGGACAGCCCACGGGAACACCGCACGCACCATCCTCAACCTGGTCACCACGCCGACACTGGCCCTGGACCTCGCCGCCGACCTGGTGCCCGGCTTCACCGCCCGCCATCCCGCCGTGGACGTGCGATTGCAGCAGTACGACGGCCGGGAGGCCCTGATCCAGTCGATCACCGACGGGCGGGCCGAGCTGGCGCTGGTCGATCTCCCGCTGGACAAGGACCTGTCGACCCACCACATCCAGGAGCGCGAAGTCGTCCTGATTTCGCCCCTCGGCTCCCGGCTGCCCGATCCGGTGCCGCTGCGCCTGCTCGACGGGCTGCCGATGGTGCTCCCGACGCCGGGGACCGGCCGGCGCACCGAGATGGAGGCCATGTTCAGCTGCCTCGGAGTCCGGCCCGTCCCCAGCCTGGAAGTGGACGAGCGGCTCGCCTGGGTGACCGGCGTGACGGACGGCCGCGGCTCCCTGATCTGGTACCGGGACGTGGTGTTGAGGGCCTTCGGCGACCGCGCCGAGATCCGCTCCTTCACCCCGCCGCTGCTGCGCCCGGTGGGCATCGCGCACGCCCGCCGCCCGCTCAGCCGGGCGGCCCGGGCCTTCATCGCGCACGCCCGGCACGACGCACCGGTGCGGGAGCCGGCGCAATGAGTCATGCAGCCTCGGCATTGAACGATGCTCAAACAGTGCGGGAGTGCTCTGGCAGTTGTGCTGACGGCTCGTCACATTGAGCCCATGTCCCGACTCCTCACACCCCCGCGGGCCGCCGCCCTCGCCACGGCGGCCTTGGCGATGCTCCTGTGGCCGCTGCCGGCGGCCGCCTGGATGAACGCGGGCCCGGCCGCCCCCGCCGCCGTCGCCGCCCCCGAGAAGAAGTGCACCCTGCCCGCCGGGATGGCCGAGATCAGCGGCCTCGCCATGAGCCGCAGGCATCCGGGCGTCTTCTACGCCGTGAACGACAGCGGCAACACCAACCAGGTTTTCGCCGTGGACTGTTCGGGCCCGACCGGGCAGCTCAAGGCCACCTTCACGGTTTCCGGTACCACCAACAACGACTGGGAGGCCCTGGCCATCGGCAAGGACGCGGCCGGCCGGGCCGCGATCCTGGTGGGCGACATCGGGGACAACTTCGGTGCCCGCGCCGAGATCCAGGTCCACAGCTTCCCCGAGCCCGAGCAGCTGACCAGCGCCACCGTCACCCCGGTGACGTACCGCTTCGCCTACTCGGACGGCCGGCACGACGCCGAATCCCTGCTCGCCGACCCGGCCACCGGCAGGCTGTACGTCGCCAGCAAACTGATCGGCGCGGCAGGCCGGCTGTACCAGGCCCCGCTGCCGCCCGAACCGGGCCGGATCAACACGCTCACCCCGGTGCGGCCCGGCCCGGTCTTCGCCACCGACGGCGCGTTCTCGCCCTCCGGGGCCTCCTACGCGCTCCGCAGCGGCGGCCCGCTGGGCGCGAACACCGCGTCCGTGTACGACACCTCCGGTGTCAAGCTCGCGGACGTGGCGCTGCCCGCCCAGCCGCAGGGCGAGATCCTCACCTACGCCGACTGCACCACCCTGCTGGCCGGTTCGGAGAACGACACCCAGATCTGGCGCGTCCCGCTCCCGGGGGAGGCAACCCCGGGCTGCGGCACCACCCCGACGCCGACACCCACACCCACTCCGACGCCGACACCCACTCCGACGCCCACCCCGACCCCAACCCCTACACCCGGTGACCTGAAGATCGCCGACCCCGGCCCGCAGACCTGCAGGTTCAACCAGACCTGCACCATCCAGATCACCGCCACCGGCGGCAAGCCCCCGCTCCGCCACACCGCCACCGGCCTCCCCTGGGGTCTGGCCATCGACGCCGCCACCGGCCGCATCACCGGCAAACCCTGGGCCGGCGGCACCCTCCGGATCACCGCCACCGTCACCGACTCCGCCGGCACCACCGCCACCGCCGCCTTCCCCCTCACCGTCAACTGGTTCTGAGGCAGGCCGTGTCCGCACTTGAACAACCCCGGCGCCACACTGCACTGTTCGTCAAATGACCGAACAGCAGACCGATGCAGTGCTGCCGCCCCACCGGATCGCCCCGGCCGGCGGCTGCCCCCACGCCCTCAACGCCGAGCTGCTGGCCCGGGGCGGTGTCGCCGAAGTGATCCTCCCCGGCGGAGTGCCGGGCGCCGTGGTCCTCGGGCACGAGGCGCTGAAGGAGTTCCTCGCGCACCCCGACGTGGCCAAGGACGCCCGGCACTTCACCGCCCTGCAGGACGGCCGCATCACCCCCGACTGGCCGCTGCGGGTCTTCGCCAACGCCCAGGGCATGCACACCGCCGACGACGAGGACCACCGGCGGCTGCGCTCCCTGGTCGGCAACGCCTTCACCGCCCGCCAGGTGGAGCGCCTGCGCCCGCGGATCGAGGCCCTGACGGCCGAGTTCCTCGACGACCTCGCCGAGGCCGCCGCCGGATCGGCCGACGGCACCGCGGACCTCCGCCGCCACTTCGCGCTCCCGCTCCCGATGAGCGTGATATGCGAGCTCCTCGGGGTGGACCCGGAACACCGCGGCCGGCTCCACGAGCTGTCCAACAAGGTCATCATCGCCACCGACACCACCCCCGCCGAGGCGATGGCCGCCGTCCGGGAACTCGTCGGGCTGATGGGGACGATCGCCGCCGCCCGGACCGCCGCCCCCGGCGAGGACCTCACCAGCGCCCTGATCGCCGCCCGCGCGTCGGACGGGGACCGGCTGAGCGAGCCCGAACTGATCGGCACCCTGCGCCTGATGCTGGTCGCCGGCCACGAGACCACCCTCAACCTGATCACCAACGCGGTCCGCGCCCTGTGCACCCACCCCGACCAGCTGGCCCTCGTCCGGTCCGGCAAGGCGAGCTGGAACGACGTGGTCGACGAAACCCTGCGCTGGGACGGCCCGGTCAGCTGGTTCCCGTTCCGGTACCCCACCCGCGACCTCGAACTGGCCGGCACCGTCATCCCGCAGGGCACCCCGGTCCTCGCCGGCTACACCGCCGCCGGCCGCGACCCGGAGGCCTACGGGCCGGAGGCCGCCCGCTTCGACCTCGCCCGCCCCACCACCGCCCGCAACCTCTCCTTCGGCCACGGCGCCCACTACTGCGTCGGCGCACCCCTGGCCCGGCTGGAGGCCACCGTCGCCCTGGAGCAGCTCTTCGCCCGCTTCCCCGACCTCGAACTGGCCACCCCCGAACCCGCCCTCCCGCACCAGCCCAGCTTCATCGGCAACAGCGTCGAATCCCTCCCGGTCCGCCTGACCCCGGCGGCCCGCGACCGGTAGGGCTTCGCCAGCCGGTCCAGCGCACCCCCGCGAAGCCCTGACGGTCATCGGGGTCCGGGACCCGGCATGGGACGGGGCCGCAGCCCCTCCAGGCTGCGGCCCCGTCACTGCGAACGCCGTACGAACGTCGTTGCGGTTCTAGCGGTTCCTCTTCGAATCACGCTCGACGAGGGCGATTCCGATCGGGCCGCCGCCGACCCGGATGGTGGCGACGACCCGTTCCTTCTTGGTGTTGATCACCGACACGTTGCCGTCGCCGAAGTTGGTCACGTAGGCGCGGTCACGGCTCTCGTCCACCGCCACCCCGCTCGGGTCGTTGCCGACATGGATGAGGGCGACCACTTCGTTGCTCGTGGTGTCGATCACCGACACCGCGCTCTGGTTGTTGTCGGCCACGTAGGCGCGGGCGCGGCTCGGCTCCTCCTCGACCGCGAACGGGCCGTTGCCGGCGGGAACGGTGGCGGTGACCACGTTGGTGTTGGCGTTGATCACCGACACCGTGTCGTCCGTGAAGTTGGTCACGTCGACGCGTGCCCGGCTCGGATCCACGGCCAGTCCCCGCGGGTTGACACCCACAGGGACGGTGGCGATCACGGCGTTGGTGTCAGTGTTGATCACCGACACGGATTGCGAGGTCTCGTTGCTCACGTAGGCGCGGGCGCGTCCGGGATCCACCGCCACCCCCCACGGTTCGTCGCCCACGGTGATGGTGGCGACGACCGTGTTGGTGTTGGTGTTGATCACCGACACGGAGTCGGAGTTCTCGTTGACCACGTAGGCGCGGGCCCGGGTGGAGTCCACCGCCACATTGCGCGGCTCGTCGCCGACGGTGATGGTGGTGATGACCTCCTCCGTCCTGGTGTTGATCACCGACACGGTGTCGGCCAGCAGGTTGGTCACGTAGGCGCGGCTCCGGGGCGGGTCCACCGCGACCCCGGTCGGGAGGTCGCCGACGGCAATCGTCTTGACGACCTTTTCGGTCTCGGCGCTGATCACCGATACCGAGTCGCTGCCGCTGTCGGCCACGTAGATCCGGTCGGCAGACCCGTGCTGCGTGGTTGCGGCCGCGGGCAGGGTGGCGCCGGGCAACACCGCCGTCAACAGGGCGGCCGTGCCTGCGATGATCCATGCGTACCGCCCGTGCCGTGCCCGCTTCGCCTCCGGGTTCGGACGTGCTTTTTCGGAGACACGAGCGCACTCGTGGGGCGGGGTGGCATACATGGGGATCTCCTGACGTCTGCGCTTCGTGCTGCGAGAGCCTGTGACGAGGTGACGAGGTGACGAGGTGACGAGGTGACGAGGTGCGGCGGTCGGCCTAAGCCGGCTGCGGCGACCAGCAGCATCGTGGCGTCAGTCCTCTGTCCCGCACGGCAGGCTCGGCCCTGGGCGGCTACCGATCTGCCCGGATGGCCCAGCGATCCGTACGAGTGCCACTCCTCCGGCGGGCCACTCGCGTCTCAGCCGGCCACGTCCTGTCGGGCGGCCCAGACGATGAACCGGCGGTCCTGGCTTGCGCCCTCGCCCGGGATCCCGAACTCGACCGGCACGTCGCCGCCTCGACACCCGGGCCGCCGCCACCCCGTCCCTCCTACGCGGAGCGGTCCGCCACCCGGACCGTGACGGTGTGCCAGCCCGTCGCCCCGTCCGGGACGGTGCCCGTACGCATCCCCGTCTGCGGGGTGCCCGTGCCGTCCGTGGCGCGGGCCTCCAGGGTGTGGCTGCCCGGCTCCGCCTCCCACTCCCACACCCACTGGCGCCAGGTGTCGACCCCGTCCGCGGCCGCCAGCCGGGCCTGCCGCCACGGCCCGCCGTCCACCCGTACCTCCACCCGCTCGATGCCCCGGTGCTGCGCCCAGGCCACCCCGGCCACCGCCACCCGCCCGGGCGCCGGCTTCGCGAAGGGGCGCGGGGTGTCGATGCGGGTCTGGGTCTTCACCAGGGCGCGCTCTGCCCAGCCGTGCCGCACCCAGTACGCGTCGTACTGCGCGAAGGTGGTCAGCCGCAGCTCGCGCAGCCACTTGCAGGCGGACACGTAGCCGTACAGCCCCGGGACCACCATCCGCACCGGGAAGCCGTGCGTGAACGGCAGCGGCTCGCCGTTCATCCCCACCGCCAGCAGCGCGTCGCGGCCGTCCATCACCGTCTCGACCGGGGTGCCCAGGGTCATCCCGTCCACCGAGCGGGCCACCAGCTGATCGGCGGGCCCTCCGGCGGACGGCGGCCGCACCCCGGCCTCGCGCAGCAGTTCGGCCAGCGGTACGCCGAGCCAGCGCGCGTTGCCCACGTACGGGCCGCCGACCTCGTTGGACACACAGGCCAGGGTGATGTCCCGCTCGACCAGCGGCCGGGCCAGCAGCTCCGCGAAGCCGAGGGTCAACGGCCGGGACACCCCCTCCCCGTGGATCCGCAGGCTCCAGGTGTCCGCGTCGACCCGGGGCACCACCAGCGCGGTGTCCACCCGGTAGAAGTCCCGGTTCGGGGTCACGAACGGGGACAGCCCCGGCAGCCGCAGGTCGGCCCCGGCCGGCACCGGTGCGGCCGGGGAGGCGGGCGGTGGCAGCCGCACCGCGTCCCGCGAGGCGGTGGCACCCGCCGAACCGAACGCGCCCAGCCGCCGCCCGGCCAGCCCGGCCGCCGCCGACACCGCCACGGTGGCGGCGAGCACCCGGCCGAAGCCGCGCCGGTCCAGCGCCCAGGCGCCGCGCGCCCCGGCCGGCCACCAGTCCGGCCGGGGCCGGACCAGCGCCGTGGCCAGCATCAGCAGCACCGCCGCCGCGGCCGTCCCGCCGGCCAGCGAGGGCAGCGCGTCCTTCGGTCCGGCGTCGGGCCGGCTCAGCGCGGCGGCCGCCCCCAGCATCCCGAAGCCGAAGGCCACTGCCACCCCGGCCGGGCGCCACCGCACCGCCAGCATCCCCGCCACGACGGCCACCCCGGCCAGGAGCACCACCACCCCGGCGATCAGCACCGGCTTGTCGGCGGTGCCGAACTGCCGGATCGCCCAGTCCTTGACGGCCGTCGGCGTACGGTCGACCACCACGCCGCCGACCGCCGTGACCGGACTCGACTCGGGCCGGACGGCGGCCGCGGCCAGCTCCGCCACGCACAGTCCGGCGAACCCGGCGGCCAGCCCGGCCACCGCCCCGAGCCCCTGCCACCGCTCCGGCAGCACCCTGCCGTCCGCCTGCGTCCCCGAATCCATCCCCGATTCGTACCCCGCATCGCGGCCCGGCGCCCGGCAGACACGACCAGGCCGCTGTCCGGGGCTCAGCCGGGGGAGCCGATCGCACGGGGGTGGCCGGCCCGTTCCGCCGCCCGGCGGGCCATGGACTCCAGGCAGTCGTCGGCGACGCCCTGGCCCACCGGCCGGCCGGCGGCACCGCCGCGCTTGCGCAGCTCCACCACCCCCTCGGTGAGCTCGGCCGGGGGTCGTTCCTGCGCGATGTCGGACATTGCCGGTGCACTCCCTTCGACGGGGGACGGGGGACGGGGACTGGTGTGCGCCAGAGGCGGCCGCCGGGCGCGCACACACCCGGGACCGCCCCTGATCCTCCGCGGGCCGCCGCTGCCACGCCCGCCCGATGCCGCCGATTCCTCCGCTCGGGTGACCCTCAGACCAGTGTTCGGGCGATCTCCCGGGCCAGGGTGTGCGGGTCCCCGGCCGGCTCGGTGGCATGCCGGGTGGTCCGCCGCGCCCAGGACTCCTCGAAGGCGTGCCAGTCGATCGCCCGCGGCGCCGTCCCGCCCGTCAGCGCCTCCTCCAGCGAGTCGAAGTACACCGCCCAGCGGCGCGCGTACAACTCCTCGGTCAGACCGGCCCATTCACGGTTCGCATAGTCGTGCAGGAAGCCGCCCTCGCTGGTGCTGCGCCGGCCCCAGACGCTCAGGATCGAGCGGGCGTCGTACTCGTACCGGTCCCGCTCGGCTTCGTCGGCGCCCCAGGACCGGGCCGCCGCGAGCCAGCCGCCCAGCAGGAAGTGGGGGTCGGACCCGGTCAGCGCGTTCAACTGCCGCTCCTTTTCCTGCCATTCGGCCGTGAGCCGGCGGAACAGCACCAGGTCCTTCTGCTCGTACGCGGCCTTGATCCGCGGCAGGAGGACCCGCGAGTGGTTGGCGAGCGCCTGCCGCGCCGTGTCCACCAGGTCGAAGCGGTACGCGCTGGAGTCGCGCAACTCCGGGGCCACCGCCAGCAGATGGTCAAGAGCGCGCCGCACCCGGTCCGCCGGGTACCGCATGGACGTGGGGCTCCAGTGCGCCGCACCCGCCACGCTTAGGCTCGGCCGGGCCGTGAACAGGCTGTCCTGGGACTCCGACCACAGCCCCGAGGAGGTGCTGTACGGGCCCAGTCGCAGCTCCTCCCAGGCCGCCGCGGCCCGCGCGTCGGGCCGCCCGTACCGCCGGGCGGCGAAGTCCGCGAACCACTTCTTCTGGTCGACCGGCCCCGGCTCCCACGCCAGATCGGTGAACAGGTCGAAGGCCGCCGGATTGGTCCCGGTCGCCTCCGGCAGGTACGCGATCCCGCGCAGCGCGCTGCCGGCCTTCCCGCGCCAGGCCGCGAACCGGTCGATCCACACCGAGGTGTTGGCACCGATGGTGGTGTGCCCGCCGAAGTTGTAGATGGTGCCCAGCGCGTACGGCGTACCACCCCAACGGGTCTCCCTGTCGAGGCGGTTGTACCGGTCGGACAGCCCGTCCAGGATCAGCAGCCTGGAGGTGTCCACCCCGGCCAGCAGCTCCGCGGTCGGATCGTCCTGCCAGCCAAGCACCGCCCACAGCGCCCCCGGATGCGCGGCGTGCAGCGCCGCCTGCACCGCGCCCGCGGCAGCCCGCACGTCCACCGTCCCGGTCTGCCCGCCCTCGTGCAGCGGGCTCATCCGGTACATGGCCGAGTCCCCGAACGCGGCGCGCTGCTCGGCGTAGTAGGCGGCGGCCAGCCGGGCGAACACCGGGTCCGTCGGGTCCAGCCAGTCGGGCCGGTCGAAGCCCGCCCAGTCGCCCTGCGGGATCACCGAGGCCGAGCCGTTCCGCGCCGAGAATCCCGGCGGGACGGTCCCGAAGTAGCCGGGCAGCACAGGGGTCATGCCCAGCCCGCGGACCTGCTCCACCACCTGTCGGCCCAGCGCGGCCCGCGCGGTGAGCAGCTGCTCGCTGACCGGGCCCCCGAAACCGCTCAGGTTCTGCAGCAGCCACCAGCTCTGGTGCGCGGGCCCGGGGATCCATGCGCGCAGCTCCTCGGCCGTGTAGCCGAAGCCCTGAAGCGCCCGGTAGTACGGGTACTCGCCGCCCACCTGCACGAACACCTCGTTGATGCCGTGCAGGGCGAGCAGGTCGATCTGCCGCTGGTGCTGCGCGAAGGACCGGTACGGGCCCGAGTAGCCGTCGTCGGTGTCGTTGAGCGCGTACCGGTGCGGCACCAGCGCGCTCCGGCCGACCGGCTCGGGCACGGCCGGCAGCACCGCGGGGAGCTCGCCGAGGCTGTCGCCGGGCCAGCCGATGTCGGCCCCGGCCACGTGCTGGAGGTACCAGCCCACTCCGGTGAGCTGGGTGGCCGGGGTGTTGCCGCGGACGGTGATCCGGCCGGCCGTTCCGGACACCGTGAAGGCGTCCCCGCCGCCGGGCCCGGCGACGCCGGGCTCCAGGGTGAACTGGTCGGCGTGCCGCGGCAGCAGGCGCTCCAGCGCGGCCCGCGCCGGCGCCCCGTCGAAGGCGGGTACGACGGCCCGCCCGGACGGAGCCCCGGCCGGCCGGGCGGGGGCGGACCAAGGCCCCGGCCCCGTCCGGGCCCCCGCCCCAGGCCCCGGGCGGGACCCGGGCTCCGATGCGGCCCCCGGGACGGCCCCCAGGCCCAGCAGGGCGAGCAGCGCGAGCAGGGCACTGGGCAGCGCCAGTGCCGTGGTCTTCGTTCCGATGGTGATCCGGCGCATCAGACGGGCAGCGCCCAGGTCTGGTTGACCGCGTGGTCCCCGCAGGGCCGGAGCCGCAGCGGGGGCGCGGTCGCGTCCGGTACGGCCGGGGTGGCCGGCGCGTCCAGGCAGCGCCCGCTGCCGTTCTCGACCAGGGCCCCGTCGCGGCGGTGCGTCCAGCGCTGCCCGGCTCCGGTGCCGGTGCAGTCCCGCAGGGCGGCCTCCCCGTCCGGCCCGGCCGTCAGGCAGTTCCCCAGCAGCCGCACCGTCCGGTCGTGGCCCAGGATCCACCGCTGGTCGGCGCCGCCCGTGCACGCGTTCATGACCACCGCGCCCACCCCGGTGGTGTTCTCGCCGTCCGCGCACTTGGTGCCCTCGCCGGTGATCTGCCCGGTGGGCACGGCCTTGGCGCAGCCGCGCGGGCTCAGCCGCCAGACGGCGGTGCCGTGCGCGGGGACCCGCGCGGTCAGCGCGGTCGAGACGGCGGCCGTCCTGCCGGTCCACAGGTCGGTGGCGTCCACCGTGCAGGAGTGCAGGCCGATGCCGGTGAGCGGCACCGACGTGTTGCGGGCGGTTCCGGAGCGGTTGAGCACGGCGACGGCCCGGTCGCCGTTCGCCAGCGGCCGGGCCAGCACGTCGAACGTACCGTCGGTGGACACCACCGCGCCCTGCCGGCCCAGCGGGTCCTGGTCGAGGGTGATCAGCGCGTCGTTCGTGAGGGCGGCCAGGCCGGCCTCGCTGATCGCCGCGACGTCGGAGGACAGGATGAAGGGGGCCGCCATCATCGCCCACAGGGCGACCTGGCTGCGGCTCTCCTCGTCGGTGAGTCCGGGCGCGCCCGCGATCAGGAAGTCCGGGTCGTTCCAGTTCCCGGGGCTCGCGTAGCGGCCGAGCCAGCGGTTGTAGCCGTAGTTGCCGAGGACCGAGCTCCAGCGGGCGGTGTTCGGCGCGGTCGGGTTGTACACCTTGATGTCCCGGCCCTCGCGCCACAGCTGCCCGGTCTCGCGGACCCAGCCGAGCACCTTGTGCCAGTCCGGGCCGCCCCACTCGCCCTGCTGGAAGTAGGCGGGCGCGGAGGCCGAGTGCACCATGGCGCGGCCGCTGGCACGGAGCGCCCGCGCGACCGAGTTGTACGCGTCGCGGTAGGCCTGTTCCTTCGTCTTCCCGGGCGGCACCCACATGTTGCAGCCGTCCATCTTGACGTAGTCCACCTTCCAGGAGGCGAACAGCCGGGCGTCCTGCGCGAAGTGGTCGGCGCCGCCGCCGTTCGGGACGCCGCTGCCGGGGTAGCGCTCGCAGGTGAGGTATCCGGCGTCCTGGTAGATCCCGAACTTCAGCCCCCTGGCGTGCAGGTACTCGCCGAGCCAGGCCATGCCGCGGGGGAACTTCACCGGGTCGACCACCAGGTTGCCCTCGGCGTCCCGGCTCCTGGTCATCCAGCAGTCGTCCACGGTCACCGTGTCGTACCCCTTGGCGGCCAGTCCCCTGGAGACCAGGGCATCGGCGTTGGCGATCACCTTCTGCTCGTCGATGTCGCACATGTAGTGCGCCCAGTTGTTCCAGCCCATGGGCGGGGTGAGGGCGAGCGGGGTGTCCCAGGTCGCGGTGGGCTCGGCGACCGCCGGGGCGGCGGCCAGGGATACGGCGATCAGGGCGGCGGCGGTGAGGCAGCCGGGGAGCGCACGCAGGCGAGGCGGCACGGGGTCTCCTTGGGGTGGGGGGCGTACCGACGGGCTGTCGTGCGCTCAGTGCAGCGAGGTGGCTACCCACTGTCAACGCCCTTGCGCGCTCAGCGGCCCACAACCACCGGTTAGGCGGCAGCCGGTGTCACACGAAGGAGTTGATACGGCGTACGTGACAGCGTCTGTTACGGTGTATCCCATGCCGAGGACATCCGCCGCCCTGGACCGCGCCACCCCCGAGACCATCGCGGTGGCCGCCCTCCGCCTCATCGACGAGGAAGGCCCCGGCGCGCTGAGCTTCCGCACCCTCGCCGACCGCCTCGACGTCTCCCACGCCACCGTGCAGCGCCGCTGCACCGACCTGGCCGGCCTGCTCGACCTGTGCACCGAGCACCTGGCGGGCCTGCTGCCCGAGGTGCCCGCCGGAACCGGCTGGGCCGAGGCCACCGAACTCCGCTTCACCGCCCTCTACCGGCTGCTCACCGCCCACCCGGGGCTGCTGATCCTGCGCGGCGGACGGCCCTGGATGGGCCGCCGGCTGCTGGCCCGCCTGGTCGAGCCGCAGATCGCCGACAGCCTCGCCGCCGGCATGGCCCCGGAGCAGGCCATGACCGTCTACCGCCGCCTCTACCTGCTCACCCTGGGCAGCGCCGCCTTCGTCGACCACCGCGACCCCGCGGCCGCCACCGCCGCGTCCCGCGCCGCGCTGGCCGCCCTCGACCCCGAGCGGTTCCCGGCCCTCACCGGCCACACGGCCGCCCTGCTGCCCGTACTGACCGACCACGAGGTGTACTACGGCGCCCTGCGCCGCCTGATCGAAGACGCCCGCCCCGCCTCCTGACGAAGGGCCCGCCCCGATGGAACAGCAGCTCGACCACGCCGCCATCCGCGCCGCCGCCGGCCGCATCGCCGGACACGTCCGCCCGGTCACCGTCGCGCCCGCCGCCGACGGCATCTGGTACGCACTCGAACACCTCCAGCACACCGGCTCCTTCAAGGCACGCGGCGCCCACAACTTCCTCGCCGCGCACGCCGAGGCCGGAGCGCTGCCCGAGGCCGGGGTCACCATCGCCTCCGGCGGCAACGCGGGACTCGCCTGCGCCTGGGCGGCCCGCACCCACGGCATCCCGGCCACCGTCTTCCTGCCCGCCACCGCCCCGAGGGTCAAGGTCGAACGGCTGCGCGGCTACGGCGCCGAGGTCCGGCTCGTCGGCGACCGGTACGCCGAAGCCCTCGCCGCCTGCCGGGAGTTCGCCGCCCACAGCGGAGCCCTGAGCAGCCACGCCTACGACCACCCGCTGATCGCGGCCGGCGCCGGCACCCTGTTCGAGGAGGTCCTGGCCGGTCTTCCCGGACTGGACACGCTGGTCGTCGCGGTGGGCGGCGGCGGCCTGTTCGCCGGCCTGGCCACCGCCGCCCGCGAGTACGGCGTACGGATCGTGGCGGCCGAGCCGGAGAACTGCCGGGCCCTGAACGCCGCCCTCGCGGCCGGCCGGCCCGTGGACGTCCCGGTCGACTCGGTGGCCGCCGATTCGCTGGGCGCCACCCGGGTGTCAGCCGACGCCCTGCGGGCCGCCCGGCACCCGGACGTGAACTCCGTACTCGTACCGGACAGCGCGATCACGCAGGCCCGGCGCGCCCTGTGGGAGGAGCACCGGCTGGTCGTCGAGAACGGCGCGGCCACCGCACTCGCGGCGCTCCGCACCGCGCCCGCCCCTCTGGGCAAGCGGGTCGCCGTCGTGCTGTGCGGGGCGAACACCGACCCGGCGGGCCTCTGACTCCCGTATGCGCTAAAGCGCATTAGTGCAGTTCCGGCCACCAGCGGCAAGGGCGTCGTTGACGCCGTCCCGGCCGCGGGCGAACGTGGGCACCGCCCTCCGGCAGAGTGGCCGGAACTCCTCGAAGAGGCGGCAACGATGACCCGTTCGCGCATCACCCGGACTGCTCTCGCCACGCTGCTGGCCGGCTCGCTGGCCGCCCTCTCCGCATGCGGGCTGGGCGGCGCGGGGGAGGTGGGGGAGGCGGAGCGGACCGGCAAGGTGGCCGGCAAGATCACCTTCCGCACCCTCCAGCTGAAGCCCGCCTTCACCGGGTACGTACAGGGCGTCATCGACGCCTTCGAGCAGAAGTACCCCGAGGTCGAGATCACCTGGGAGGACGTCCCGGGCGACGGCTACAACGAGAAGCTCGTCGCCGACGCCCAGGCCGGCGCCCTCCCGGACGTGGTCAACCTCTCCACCGACTCCTTCCAGCTGCTCGCCGACCGCGGCATGCTCGCCGACGTCGCCGAACTCGACGGCCACATCGCCCAGGAATACGTCCCGGGCGCCTGGGAGCAGTTCAGACTCCCCGGCAAGGGCGACGGCGTGTACGCCTACCCCTGGTACGTGACCCCCGAGATCCTCACCTACAACAAGGACCTCTTCGAGAAGGCCGGCCTGGACGCCGCCAAACCGCCGGCCACCGTCGACCAGTTCTTCGACTACGCCGAGCAGATCGCCGCGAAGTCCGGCGGTGCCTTCTCCGCCTTCATGGCCGACCCCAAGGGGAGGCTCCCAGGGGACTGGCAGAAGATGGGCATCCCCATCCTGAACGAGAAACAGGACGCCTTCACCTTCGACACCGACCGGGCCGTCGCCTGGGTCGAACGCATGAAGAAGCTGTACGACATGGGCGCCATGCCCAGGGAATCGCTGATGAAGGCGGACGACGTCAACCAGCTCTACGGGGCCGGGAAGATCGCCTTCGGCCCCGGCTCCCCGGGCTTCGTCAAGGACATCAAACAGAACGCACCGCAGGTCTACGCCCGGACGCAGGTCGCCGGCGCCGTCACCGGCACGCTGGGCCACATCGGCATCTACGCCCAGTCGCTGGGCATCCGCAAGGACACCGAACACCTCGACGCGGCAGCCGAGTTCGCCAAGTGGGTCACCAACGGCCCCAACCAGGTCGCGTTCTCGAAGAACGCCACCATCTACCCCTCCAACGCCCGGGGCCTGGCCGACCCGTACTTCTCGGACCGGGGCGACGGCCGGGACGCCGAGACACTGGCCAGGGCGATCGGCGCCGAACAGCTGAAGACCGCCGCCCTGGACGCCAACACCCCGGTCCAGTGGACCAACCAGGTCGGCGACGCCGTGGTCCGCGAGATGCAGAAGGCCATCAAGGGGGAGCAGGACGCCAAGACGGCGGTGAGGAAGGCTCAGGAGGCGGCCAACAAGCTCCTCACCCACGCGGCCAAGAGGTGACGGCCCGCCACCGCAGCCGGTGGACCGCCTACCTGTTCCTCGCCCCCGGTCTGGCCATGGTGGCGGTGTTCTCGCTGTGGCCGTTCGTCAACACCGTCATCCTGTCCCTCACCGACGCCCAGATCCTGCGCGGCGGCCGGTTCGTCGGCCTCGACAACTACTCCCGGGCCCTGGAGGACCCCGACTTCTGGCTGGCCGCCGGGAACAGCGTCCTCTACCTGGCGGTGGTCGTACCGGCCCTGGTGCTGCTGCCGCTGGCCCTCGCCGTCCTCGTCCGGACGGAGATCCCCGGCATCGGCTTCTTCCGCTCCGCCTTCTACACCCCGGTCATCGCCTCGGCGGTCGTCGTCGGCCTGATCTGGCAATGGGTGCTGCGCAGCGACGGGCTGGTGAACACGGTCTTCCTGAAGCTGCGCCTCGTCTCCGAACCGGTCCCGTTCCTGACCGACAGCACCATGCTGCTGGTCTCCGCGATGATCGTCACCGTGTGGAAGGGCCTCGGCTACTACATGGTCTTCTACCTCGCCGCCCTCGGGAACGTCCCCGCCTCCCTCTACGAGGCGGCCGCCCTCGACGGGGCGGGCCCGGTCCGCTGCTTCTTCAGCATCACCGTCCCCCAGGTCAAGCCGATGATGCTGCTGGTCGGCACCCTCTCCGCGATCTCCGCCCTCCGGGTGTTCACCGAGATCTACATCCTCGGCGGCGAGTCCGGCGGACCGGGCGGCGGCGCCCGCACCCTGCCCTTCCTGATCCGGCAGGTCGGCCTCGGCTTCTCCGGCGAGACCGGCTACGCCGCCGCCCTGTCCATCCTGCTGTTCCTGCTGACGCTGGTCTTCAGCCTGCTGGGCCGCCGCCTGTCGAAGGGGGACGAGGAATGAGCCGGCTGGGCCGGACCGGCCGCTACCTGACCCTGCTGCTGGTGCTCGTGGTGATGCTCGGCCCGATCGTCTGGCAGTTCCTGACCTCGATCCGCGGCCGCACCGAGAACGTGTACGAGGGGGTGCTGCCCTCGCAGCCCACCCTGGACAACTACCTCCGGGTCGCCGAGTCCTTCCCGCTGCTCCAGTACGTCGGCAACACACTGGTCGTCGCGGCCCTCGCCGTCACCTCGAACCTGCTGTTCGCGGCGATGGGCGGCTACGCCCTGTCCCGGCCGGGGTGGAAGGGCCGGAAGGCGGTGTTCACCGTCCTGGTCGCCACCCTGATGTTCCCCTTCGAGTCGGTGATGATCTCGATGTTCCTCACGATCCGCGAGATGGGGCTGGTCGACACCCTCATCGGGGTCTGGCTGCCCGGCGCCGTCTCCGTCCTCAACATCATGATCATGCGGGCGGCCTTCCTCGCCGTGCCCCGGGAACTGGAGGAGGCGGCCGTCCTGGACGGGGCCAACGAGTGGACCCGGTTCACCCGGGTGTTCCTCCCCGCCGCCAGGGGCGCCCTCGCCGTCGTCTGCATCACCAGCTTCATGGGCGCCTGGGACGACTTCCTCTGGCCCCTGCTGGTCCTCACCGACAGCGACCACTACACCCTGCAACTGGGCCTGAAGACCCTGGCCGGCGCCACCACCGTCAACGATCAGCGGCTGATCGCGGCCGGCGCGATGGCCGCGCTCCTCCCGATGATGCTCCTCTTCTTCGCCCTCCAGCGTTTCTTCTTCAAGGGCGTCGGCGAAGGCGCCGTCAAGCTCTGAACCGCCACCACCAGTCCGGCACTCACCCTGGAGCAGCCGTATGCACGACGACCGCAGCATCACCGAACACCGCCTCCGCCGCGTGCTGGCGGAACGCATCAAGCCCGCCGTCCGCTCCCGCTCGGTCCCCCTCACCGCCGAGCGCTGGGAGGCCCCCGGCGAGCCGGTGTCCGTGGCCGATGGCCTGGCCGCCCCCTACGAGCCCTGCGCGATCGGCGAGACCTGGGGCCCGGCCTGGGGCACCACCTGGTTCCGGCTGACCGGAGCCGTCCCCGCCGAATGGGCCGGCCGCACCGTCGAAGCCGTCCTCGACCTCGGCTTCGACCGGATGATGCCCGGCTTCCAGTGCGAGGGCCTGGTGCACCGGGCCGACGGCAGCGAGATCAAGGCCCTGAACCCGTACAACGACTGGGTGCGGGTGGCCGACGCGGCCGAGGGCGGCGAACGCATCGAGTGGTACGTGGAGGCCGCCTCCAACCCGATCCTCGTGGACCACTCCGCCACCTCCGAGGGCGACCGGCTGACCTGCGGCGACCAGCCCCTCTACCGGCTCGCCCGGATGGACCTCACCGTCTTCGAGCCCGAGGTCTGGGAACTCGTACAGGACCTCGAAGTCCTCTACGACCTGATGGTGCAGCTCGCCGGCGGTGACGCCCGGCGGTACGAGATCCTGCGGGCCATCGACCAGGCGCTGGACGCCGTCGACCTCGGCGACGTACCCGGCACGGCGGCGGCCGCGCGCGCCCGGCTGGCCGGAGTGCTGGCCGCCCCGGCCCACGCCTCCGCGCACCGGATCAGCGCGGTCGGCCACGCCCACATCGACTCGGCCTGGCTGTGGCCGCTGCGGGAGACGGTCCGCAAGGTGGCGCGCACCACGTCCAACATGGTGAACCTGATGGACGAGCACCCCGAGTTCGTCTTCGCGATGTCCCAGGCGCAGCAGCTCGACTGGATGAAGCAGCACCGGCCCGAACTCTTCGAGCGGATCAAGAAGAAGATCGTGGACGGGCAGTTCGTGCCGGTGGGCGGCATGTGGGTGGAGTCCGACACCAACATGGTCGGCGGCGAGGCGATGGTCCGGCAGTTCCTGTACGGCAAGAAGTTCTTCATGGACGAGTTCGGCATCGAGACCCACGAGGTGTGGCTGCCCGACTCCTTCGGCTACACCGCCGCGATGCCGCAGATCGTCAAGCTGACCGGCTCCCGATGGTTCCTCACCCAGAAGATCTCCTGGTCGCAGGTCAACAAGTTCCCGCACCACACCTTCTGGTGGGAGGGCATCGACGGCACCCGCGTCTTCACCCACTTCCCGCCCGTCGACACCTACAACTGCGACCTCGGCGGCCCCCAGCTCGCCCATGCCGCACGCAACTACCGGGAGAAGGGCCGCGGTTCGCGCTCGCTCGCCCCCTTCGGCTGGGGCGACGGCGGAGGCGGCCCCACCCGCGAACACCTCGCCCGCGCCCGGCGGCAGAAGGACCTTGAGGGCTCCCCGCGGGTGGAGATCGAGCGCCCGGACGCCTTCTTCGCGAAGGCGCACGCCGAGTATCCGGACGCTCCGGTCTGGGCCGGGGAGCTGTACCTGGAGCTGCACCGCGGCACGTACACCTCGCAGGCCAAGACCAAGCAGGGCAACCGGCAGAGCGAGTCGCTGCTGCGCGAGGCCGAGCTGTGGGCGGCCACCGCCGCCGTGCGGGTGCCCGGCTTCCCGTATCCGTACGAGGAGCTGGAGCGGATCTGGAAGACCGTCCTCCTCCACCAGTTCCACGACATCCTGCCGGGCTCCTCCATCGCCTGGGTGCACCGCGAGGCCCGCGAGACCTATGCGCGGGTGCGGGCCGAGCTGGAGGAGGTCATCACCGCCGCGCAGACCGCGCTGGCCGGCGAGGGCACCACCGAGCTGGTCTTCAACGGTGCGCCGCACCCGCGGCGCGGGATCCCGGCGGGGGGCGCGGCCGTACCGGAGCGCGCGGACGCCCCGGTGACGGTGGAGGCCGGGGACGGCGGCGGCCACGTCCTCGGCAACGGGCACCTGCGGATCGAGATCGACGCCCGCGGGCTGCTCGTCTCCGTCCACGACCTGGCGGCGGACCGCGAGGCGGTCGCCCCCGGCGGGGCGGCGAACCTCCTTCAGATCCACCCCGACTTTCCGAACATGTGGGACGCCTGGGACGTCGACGCCTTCTACCGGAACCGGGTCACCGACCTGGTGGCCGTCGACAGCCTGGAGCTCACCGAATCCACCCCCGAGGCGGCCACGGTCACCGCCGTCCGCGGCTTCGGCGACGGCTCGACGGTCGTCCAGTCCGTCACCCTCCGCGCGGGCGCGAAGACGGTCGACTTCACCACCGAGGTCGACTGGCACGAGACGGAGAAGTTCCTCAAGGCGGCCTTCCCGCTGGACGTGAAGGCCGAACGCTCCGCCTCCGAGACCCAGTTCGGGCACGTCCACCGGGCCACCCACACCAACACCTCCTGGGAGGCCGCCAAGTTCGAGATCTGCGCCCACCGCTGGATCCACGCGGAGGAGCCCGGCTGGGGCGTGGCGGTGGTCAACGACTCGACGTACGGCCACGACGTGACCCGCGCCGTGCGCCCGGACGGCGGCCAGACCACCACGGTCCGGCTCTCCCTGCTCCGCGCCCCCCGCTACCCGGACCCGGAGACCGACCAGGGCCGCCACACCCTCCGCTTCGCCCTCGCCCCGGGCGCGACGATCGGCGACGCGGTCCGCGAGGGCCACTGGATCAACCTCCCCGAGCGCACCGTCCTCGGCGCGGGCCCGGTCGCCCCGCTGCTGGCCGTGGACAACCCCGCGGTGGTCGTCGAGGCGGTGAAACTCGCCGAGGACCGCAGCGGCGACGTGATCGTCCGGCTGTACGAGTCCCGGGGCGGCCGGGCCCGGGCGGTGCTCACCCCCTCCTTCCCGGTCACCGCCGCCACCGAGTCGGACCTGCTGGAACGCCCCCTGAACCCCACCGCCCTCCACCCCGCCGACCCGGCCGGCACCCTTCCGCTGACCCTCCGCCCCTTCCAGATCCTGACCCTCCGCCTCGGCCGGGGCTGAGGCCGGGTCCGTGAGGTCCGCCACAGGCCCCCGCGGTGGGGCCTGTGGCGGCGGGGCCGAGGACCCGAAGGGATTGTGCACCTAGTTGCAAAACAGGGTCCGCCTCGCTACAACAGGGTCATCACACCCGCGCGAGGAGGCGCCCACCCATGAGCCCGCAGAGCCAGTACCCGCACCTGCTGAGCCCCCTGGACCTCGGTTTCACCACCCTGCCGAACCGCGTGATCATGGGCTCGATGCACACCGGCCTCGAGGAGCACGAGCGCGGCTTCGAGCGGCTCGCCGCCTTCTACGCCGAGCGGGCGCGCGGGGGTGCCGGGCTCATCGTCACCGGCGGCATCGCGCCCAACGACGCCGGCCGCCCCTTCGAGGGCGGGGCCCGCCTCACCACCGAGGAAGAGGCCGCCGAGCACCGGGTGGTCACCGAGGCCGTGCACGCCGCGGGCGGGAAGATCGCCATGCAGATCCTCCACTTCGGCCGGTACGCCTACCACAAGGACCTGGTCGCCCCGAGCGCCCTCAAGGCCCCCATCAGCCCGTTCGTCCCGAACGAGCTCAGCGACGACGAGGTCGAGCAGACCGTCGAGGACTTCGTCCGGGCCGCCCGCCTCGCCCGGCTCGCCGGCTACGACGGCGTCGAGATCATGGGCTCCGAGGGCTACCTGATCAACGAGTTCATCGCCGCCGCCACCAACCGGCGCACCGACCGCTGGGGCGGCTCGTACGAGAACCGGGTCCGCTTCCCGCTGGAGATCGTCCGCCGCACCCGCCAGGCCCTCGGCGCCGACTTCATCCTGATCTACCGGCTCTCCATGCTGGACCTCGTCCCCGGCGGCTCCACCTTCGACGAGGTCGTCCACCTCGCCAAGGAGATCGAGGCGGCCGGCGCGACGATCATCAACACCGGCATCGGCTGGCACGAGGCCCGCATCCCCACCATCGCCACCTCCGTCCCGCGCGGCGCCTACACCTGGGTCACCAAGAAGCTGATGGGCGCGGTGAGCGTCCCACTGGTCACCAGCAACCGCATCAACACCCCCGAGGTCGCCGAGCAGTTGCTCGCCGAGGGCCGCGCCGACCTGGTCTCGCTGGCCCGCCCCTTCCTCGCCGACGCCGAGTTCGTCAACAAGGCCCGGGCCGGGGCCGCCGATTCCATCAACACCTGCATCGGCTGCAACCAGGCCTGCCTCGACCACACCTTCAGCGGCAAGATCACCAGCTGCCTGGTCAACCCGCGCGCCTGCCACGAGACCGAACTGGTCCTCTCGCCCACGCAGCGCAAGAAGCGCGTCGCCATCGTCGGCGCCGGCCCGGCCGGCCTCGCCTGCGCCGTGTCCACCGCCGAACGCGGCCACGCCGTCACCCTCTTCGAGGCCGCCGACCGGATCGGCGGCCAGCTCGACATCGCCCGCCGCATCCCCGGCAAGGAGGAGTTCGAGGAGACCATCCGCTACTTCGGCAACCGCCTCGCCGCCCTCGACGGCATCGAGGTCCGCCTCAACACCCGCGCCGACGTCGCAGCCCTCGAAGGCTACGACGAGGTGGTCGTCGCCACCGGCGTCACCCCGCGCATCCCCGCCATCGAGGGCGTCGGCCACCCGTCCGTCGTCAGCTACCTCGACGTGCTGCGCGACGGCGCGCCCGTCGGCGGCCGCGTCGCCGTCCTCGGCGCCGGCGGCATCGGCTTCGACGTCGCCGAATACCTCACCGACAGCGGCGAAGGCGCCGCCCAGGACCCGGAGGTCTACTTCCGGCACTGGGGCGTGGACCCCTCGTACGCCGCAGCCGGCGGCCTCACCGCCCCCGAGCGGCCCGCCACCCCGCGCGAGGTCCACCTGCTCCAGCGCAAGACCACCAAGGTCGGCGCCGGCCTCGGCACCACCACCGGCTGGATCCACCGCGCGGAGCTCAAGCACCGCGGGGTCACCACCGTCGCCGGCGCCACGTACGAGCGCATCGACGACGAGGGCCTGCACATCACCGTCGACGGCGAGCCCCGGCTCGTCCCCGCCGACACCGTGGTCCTGTGCACCGGCCAGGAACCCCGCCGCGACCTGTACGAGGAGCTCCGCGCGGCCGGCATCGACGCCCACCTGATCGGCGGCGCCGACGTGGCCGCGGAACTGGACGCCAAGCGGGCCATCCGCCAGGGCACGGAGCTGGCCGCCACCCTCTGACCGGACGGCAGGTGCAGGGGTGTTGTGGCGGTCCGGTCCGGACCGCCACAATGCGCGGTGTGACGCTCACCCCGGCAGACGCCGACAAGATCCTCACCGACAACTTCGCGCCCTGGGTGCTCGGCCTCGGCCTGAGCGTCCAGGAGACCGGACCGCTGCACGCCGTGCTCCGGCTGCCCTGGTCGGACCGGCTCGCCCGGGACGGGGGCGGGCTGTCCGGCCAGGCCATGATGGCCGCCGCCGACACCGCGACGGTCGTCGCGATCTCGGCGGCGCGCGGCGGGTACGGGCCGATGACCACCGTGCAGCAGTCGACCAGCTTCCAGCGCCCGGTCGTCGGCGCCGATCTGCTGATCGACGTACGGATCACCAAGCTGGGCAAGCGCATGGCCTTCGCGGACATCACCATGACCGCGGACGGTACCGAGGAGCCGGCCGCGAAGGCCTCCACCGTCTACGCCCTGCTGGGCTGACGGATCACCACATCACCGGCAGGCGCTCCGGAATCCGCTTCATGAAGCGGGTCCGCCACACCAGCTGGTCCACCGGGACCGCGAGCCGAAGCTCCGGCATCCGGTCGAGCAGCGTCTCCAGCGCGATCTCGGCGTGCTTCTTGCCGAGCGCGGTGGCCGGGCAGTAGTGGCCGCCGCCCCCGAAGGACAGGTGCGCCGCGTTGTTGGGGCGCGCCAGGTCCACCTTGTGCGGGTTCTCGAACACGTCCGGGTCGAAGTTGGCGCCCTCGACCAGGACCAGCACCAGCTCGCCCTTCTTCACCAGGACGTCGCCCAGCTGAAGGTCCTCCGTGGCCAGCCGCGGCAGCCCGTCGGCGATGGACAGGTTGATGCGCAGCAGCTCGTCGACGGCGGCGGGTATCTTCGACCGGTCCGCCAGCAGCTCGGCCTGGAGCTCCGGGTGCTGCATCAGCGAGAAGACCGCCATGGTCAGGAAGCCCATGGTGGAGATCACGCCCGCACCGAAGAAGGTCACGCCGACCGTGGCGAGCATCTCGTCGGTCAGGTGCGCGTACTCCGGGTCCTCGCGCAGCGCGGCGAGTTCGGCCATCAGCCCGGTGGTGGCCGGGTCGTCCAGCCGCTCCACCATGTAGGCCATGTCCCGGTCCCAGTTGAGCTTGGCGCCGGTGATCGGGCAGGCGGAGTTCATGAACGCGATGTCCAGGCTGGCCGCCAGCTTCGGCGCGTCCTCGAAGGGGATGCCGAGGATCCGGCAGTGCAGGGCCTCCGAGTACGGGTTCGTGAACGCGGCCCGCAGGTCGGCGGGCGCACCCGTGGCCATGATGCCGTCGACGAGCTCGGCGGCGTGCGACTGCATCCACTCCACCAGGCCGTCGGACTTCGGGTTGATCGCCTTCAGCACCGCCTTGCGCAGGCCGGCCCCGGTGATGTTGCCCATGTTGTTGACGACCTCGGGCGGGATCGTCAGCGCATACTGCCGGGGCACGCCCGGCGCCGAGGTGTCCTTGAGGCTGAACCTCGGATCGTCCAGCACCTGCTTGCACAGGGGATGCGAGGAGACCAGCCAGGCCTCGTCGCCCGCGATCGTGCGGACCTTCTTGACCGGCTCGGACCGCAGAGCCTCGACCTCCGCGGGGAGCCGGTCGCCGCGCCAGTCGAAGGGGAAGTCGATCAGCGTCTCGGGCAGCGTCTCAACGGACATCGGGTGCTCCTTCGGCGGGCGTGATGATGGCGTGGCCCTGGTTGCGGGAGGCGCGGAGCCCCGCACCTCGGGAGTAGAGCAGCTCGGCCATCGGCAGGAGCTGGTGGTAGCAGTTGAGCGAGGACGGGACCCCGAAGATGGCGGGGGTGTCCAGGAAGAGCGGCGCCTCGGCGCAGATGTACTGCAGGCAGACCTCGCGCTGCCGTTGCGTACTGGGCGACCCGTCCGACTTGGTGGACAGGAAGTACGTCGCGAGGTCTTCGCAGACCTTGCGGAAGTCCGGGTCGGAGTCGAGGAGTTGCAGGATCCGCGAATGGATCTCCCGGTATGCGTCGTTCTCGGTGAACTCGGAAAGCGTCCTGGCCCGGATCCGGCCGTCGCCCGGGTCGAGGGCGGCCGCGGCATTGTTGACCTTGGCGCGGACGCCGCGCAGGTTCTTGACCGTCTTGCGCTGGGCGTCGACGGGGTCGTACCCGAACGCCTCGTACATCTCGGCCACATGGAGGTCGGTGTAGAGGATGTCGACCTCACGGAAGTTCTCGGCCCCCCAACGGCCGAGATCCAGCACGCGCTGGGCCGAGAAGTAGCTGTTCCCCGGGGAAATGCCGATCAGAGCGTGATCGCCCTGATCGTGGATGACCTGGCAGTGAAGGGTGTAGGGCTGGACTCTGAAGAGTTCCGTTGCCGTTGCTGTCGCTGTGGTCAACGTCGTCAACTGGAGAATGTCCTCCGCGTCGCGAGTCCCGATGGAGCCTCGTGCTCCTGGTGTGGCGACGACGCCGTGAAGTTAACGAGCGAATACGGAGCGTGTCAACGTCGTCTCGTGAGAAGCGGGTTGACTGTGTGCACCACGTTCCCACCACCGCTCCGGCGCAACTCAGGCGGAATCAGAGAGCTCCACTTTGCAAGAGAGAATAATTGGCGAGGGGCTGTTTCCGGTCAGCTGCCGTTCCGCGGGCCGAGCCAGACGATCCCCAGCGTGGCGACCAGACAGGTCAGCGAGCCGAGTGCGGCCAGCAGGGCGGTCTGCAGCCGGGGGCCGATGGAGGTGACCGCGCGCTTCCGCCTCGCCTCGTACCAGGCCAGCAGCTTGTCGTCGGTCCCGACGTCCTCGCCCTTGCCGACGCGCAGCCAGCCGAACGCGGCCCGGTACCCGGTCACGATGGAGACCGCGGCCAGCAGCGTGCCGGCCGCGAGGGTCACGAAGACCGCCACCCGCGCCCCGTGGGCCAGGTCCGCGACCACGTCCTTGCCGACCACCGTGCCGGCCACGGCGAACAGCCCGTACAGGGCGGCGAGCCCCTGGAGCCAGCGCTCGGACACGGCGCGCGCGGAGGACAGTTCGGCCACGGCGGCCGCGGACAGTTCGACGGCGGCCCGGCCGACCAGCGGGTCGATGTGCGCCGACAGCCGCCACCCGCCGTCCGCGGGTTCGATGGCCGCCAGCCACCAGCGCCCGCAGCCCGCGGTGGCCGCCGACGGCCGGCCCGGGTGCTCGACCCGACAGGAGCAGTGGAACTGACGGGTCGTCCGCTTCTCCGGCGGCGGCACCGCACCGCCCGCGGACTCCATGCCGATCGGTGCCTCCGGCGACACCAGCTCCGTCGTGTGGTGCCCGCAGGCCGGGCAGGGTCCCGTGGCCGCGAAACCGCCCCGTCCCGTGGACTGGACAGTCCAGGCGGCGAGCTGCTCCAGCCCGGCCAGCACGGTGGTGTCGCCCTGGTAGGCGATCGCCTGGGGGGAAGTCATGCTCGGGATTGTCCGCCGCCGGCCGGGCCGATCCGGGGAGGCGGCGCCGTGCCGCCCGGGTGCTGCCGCCCCGGCACGAGCGGAGGGCCCGCCCCGCCCGCGGATGCGGGTGGGACGGGCCCTCCGGGAACGCCGGGAGCAGGAAAGAGGCGGTTACGCGCCGCTTGCCTTCAGCATCTCCTCGCGCTCGACGATCTTCACGCGCTCGCGGCCCTGCGGCTCGCCCAGGGCCTTCTCGGCCTCGTCCAGCCGGTACCAGCCCTCCCAGGTGGTGTGGCGTACACCGCGCTCGGCGAGGAAGGCGTCCACCGCTTCCGGCGCCGGAGCGGACGGGACGAGCAGGCGCCCGTTGGCGTGGTCGTCGAGCAGGTTCGCGACCGTCTCGTTGGCATCGCCCTTGGTGTGCCCGATCAGACCGATCGGCCCGCGCCGGATCCAGCCCGTGACGTACGTCGAGGGCAGGTGCCGGCCGGCTTCCACGACCCGGCCGCCCTCGTCCGGCACCGTGCCGGACTCGATGTCCCAGGGGAGCTTGGGCAGCTCCTCGGAGAGGTAGCCCACCGCCCGGTACACCGCCTGGACGTCCCAGTCCTGGAACTCGCCGGTGCCCTTGACGTTCCCCGTCCCGTCCAGCTGCGTGCGCTCGGTGCGCAGGCCGGTCACCCGGCCGTCCTCGCCGAGGATCTCGGACGGGGACTCGAAGAAGTGCAGGAACAGCTTGTGCGGCCGCTCGCCGATGTCCCGGATCGCCCAGTTCTCCAGGGTCTTGGCGACCATGTCCGCCTGCTTGTTGGAGCGGCGGGTGTCGATCGACCCGGCGTCGTAGTCGATGTCCTCGGGGTTGACGATGACCTCGATGGTGGGGGAGTGGTCCAGCTCGCGCAGCTCCATCGGGCTGAACTTGGCCTGCGCGGGGCCGCGGCGGCCGAAGACGTGGATCTCCCGGGCCCGGTTGGCGCGGAGCCCGTCGTACACGTTCGGCGGGATCTCCGTCGGCAGCAGCTCGTCCGCGGTCTTGGCCAGGATGCGGGCCACGTCGAGGGCGACGTTGCCGACGCCGAGGACGGCGACCTTCTCCGCGTCGAGCGGCCAGGTGCGCGGTACGTCCGGGTGGCCGTCGTACCAGGAGACGAAGTCGGCCGCGCCGTACGAGCCGTCGAGGCCGGCGCCGGGTATGTCCAGGGCCCGGTCGGCGCTGGCGCCGGTCGAGAAGATCACCGCGTCGTAGAACGAGCGGAGCTCGTCGAGGCCGATGTCGTTCGGGTAGTCGACATTGCCGAAGAGCCGTACCTGGGGCTTGTCGAGGACCTGGTGCAGGGCGGTGACGATGCCCTTGATGCGGGGGTGGTCGGGGGCCACGCCGTACCGGATCAGCCCGAAGGGGGCGGGCATCTTCTCGAAGAGGTCGATGGATACGCCGGGGTCGGCGGCAGCCTCGGACTTCAGGAGCGCATCGGCGGCGTAGATGCCGGCGGGGCCGGCTCCGACGATGGCTACCCGGAGGGGGCGGGGCATGACTGGTTTCCCTTCGAGCGACAGCGTGGACGAATGATCACCTTAAACTTAGGCGAGCCTAACTCGGTACCCGGTTCGCGGTTATGGGCTCATAAGCGAGACTTATGGGGTGTCCAAGATCCCCTGATGGCTGCCGTGACAGGCATTACATTCCTGGTCCATTTCGGCCATTCTGGTGAATCATTGTGGGCGAAATGGTGCATACCCAGCCGCCCCGGCGGCCCGGCGCAGAGACACGGGACATGGCACGCTCACGCATACGCACCCGCATACGCATCCGTACGCGCGCCCTGCCGGTCACCGGCCGGGCCCTCGCCCTCGGCCTGGGCGGCGGAACCCTCGCCCTCGGCCTGGGCAGCCTCTACCTCACCGGCCTGGTGGTGGACGGCGGAGACATCGCCGACGGCACCCGGGTCCGGGGAGTCGACATCGGCGGGCTGAGCCGCGCCGAAGCCCGGCAGGAGCTGGACCGCCGGCTGGGCCCCGCCTTCGCGGCCCCGGTCGCCATGACCATCGGCAGCCGCACCGAGCAGGCCGGCCCCGCCTCCCTCGGCCTCTCCTTCGACACCGCCGCGACCGTCGAACGCGCCGCGAGCGGCGGATCGGACCCCGTCTCCGTCATCGGCAGGCTCTTCGCCTCCGACGACCGCGAGATCGAGCCGGTGATCCGGATGGACGAGAGCAAGGCCCGTACCGCACTCGACGGCATCGCCGCCGACGCCGATCGGCAGGCCCGCAACGGATCCGTCTCCTTCGAGAAGGGCCGCGCCGAGGCCGTCGCCCCCGTCACCGGGATCAGCCTGGTCAAGGACGGGGACGGGGCCCTGACCGCCCTGCGCGAGGCCTACTTCCGGGCCGATGCCGCCGCACCCGCCGTCCTGCCCGTACGGCAGACCGAGCCGGGGATCGGGGCGCAGGAGACCGCCCGGGCCCTGAAGGAGTTCGCCGAGCCCGCCATGTCCGGGCCGGTCACCCTCACCCTCGCCGGGAAGCGCATCACCATCGCCCCCGCCGTCCTCGGCGAACACCTGAAGATCGAGGCCGAGGGCGGCAAGCGCCTCGTCCCGGCCCTGGACGCCAAGGGCCTGCTCGCCGACCCCGCCGTCGCCCGCCCCCTGGAGCAGGCCGTCCCCGGCGCCCGCGACGCCCGCCTCGGCCTCGACGGCGCCGGCCGGGTGCAGGTGCTCACCGAGGCCCGCACGGGAGCCCGGGTCACCGCCGAAGCCCTCGGCGACGCCGTCCGCCCCCTGCTGACCCGGGCCGGCGCGGCCCGCACCGGCCCGCTCGCCACCGAAGCCGTACAGCCCCGGCTGACCAGGGCGTCCGCACCGCAGCTCGGCATCCGGGAGAAGGTCTCCTCCTTCACCGTCGCCTTCCCGGCCGCGCCCTACCGCACCACCAACATCGGCCGCGCCGCCGAACTCATCAACGGCTCGGTCGTCCTCCCCGGCGAGGAGTGGAGCTTCAACCGGACGGTGGGCGAGCGCACCAAGGAGAACGGCTTCGTCGACGGCATCATGATCAACGACGGCCGGTACACGAAGTCCGCCGGCGGTGGTGTTTCGGCCGTGGCCACCACCATGTTCAACGCCATGTTCTTCGCAGGTGTGAAGCCCGTGGAGTACGGTGCCCACTCCTTCTACATCGAGCGCTACCCCGAAGGCCGGGAAGCCACCGTCGCCTGGGGCACCCTCGATCTGCGCTGGGTGAACGACTCCGGCCACGCCCTCTACGTCCAGGCCCGGGCCGACGACACCTCCGTGACGATCACCCTCCTCGGCACGAAGAAGTACGAGATCCAGGCCACCCAGGGCCCGCGCACGAAGATCAAGCCGCCCGAGAAGCGGAACGACAGCGGGCCGCAGTGCGAGGTCCAGACCCCGCTGGAGGGCTTCGACGTCACCGTCGGCCGGATCTTCCTCCAGGACGGCCGCGAGGTGAAGCGGGAGAACTTCACCACCCACTACACGCCCCGCGACGAGGTCACCTGCGAGCCGGAGGAGACCGCCGCGGCGGACAGGACCACCGCGCCGGACGGGACGGCCACGCCCGAGGCGCCGGTTCCGCCCGCCTCCTGACGGAACCGGAGCCCCTGCGAGGGTGTCCCGCCGATCAGGACCGGTCGGCGGGACACCCCCTGTTTCAGCCGCGCTCCGGCAGGTCCGCCTCCGCCGGGGCCACCGCGAAGCCGCGCGCCGTGCCCGCCTTGGGAGCCGGCTTGTCCGGCTTGCCGCAGAACGCCGCCTCCAGGGTCCCGCCGAGGGCCGTGTTGGCCGTCCCCCGGTTCGAGGTGTTCGCCATGGCGGCCAGACTGCGGCTGCCGTCGCGGGTCGTGAAGGCGTACGTGTAGAAGCCCTGCACGGTGCCCGTGTGGCCGTAGACCTTGGTGCCGCAGGACAGGTCGTAGCGGCGCAGCCCCAGCCCGTAGAACCGGGTGTTGGTGGCGTCCGTCGGGGTCACCGTCGTCATCGCGTCCAGCATCTTCGGCGACAGCAGCCTGCCGCCGAGCAGCTTGGACATGAAGGTGTTCAGATCGGCCGGGTTCGAGATGACCGCCCCGGCGGACTGCGCCCAGGACACGGTCTGCTCGGTGGAGTCGACCAGCGGCGCACCGGCTTCGTCGGGGTGCAGGTAGCCGCGCGCGTGCGTGCCCTTGATGCGGACGTCGGGGTGCACGTAGGAGGTGTTCTTCAGGCCCAGCGGCTTGATGATGCGGCGCTCGTACTCCTTGGCCACCGACCGGCCGGAAGCCTTCTCGATGAGCATCCCCACGACCACGAAGTTGGTGTTGGAGTACTTGTACGCCGCTCCGGGCTCCGTCGTCCGCGGCTCCTTCAGGGAGAGGTCCACCAGCTCCCGGTAGCTGAACGTCCGGTTCCGTACGGCCTCGAAGCCGGGCACGGTCTGGTTGAACATCGCCTCCGTGTAGTCCGCCAGCCCGCTGCGGTGGCTCAGCAGATGACGCACCGTGATCCGGTCGTCGGGCAGCAGGCCCGGCAGGTGCTTGTTGACCGGGTCGTCCAGGTTCAGCTTGCCCTCGTCCACCAACTGGAGCAGCACCACGGTGGAGAAGGTCTTCGTGACGCTGCCGATGCGGAAGCGGGCCTTGGTGGTCATGGTCGCGCCGGTGGTCCGGTCGCGGACGCCCTCCGTCCGGGTCTTGACCCAGCCGGGACCGGTGAGCCGGGCCATCGCGCCCGGGGCCCCGTTCGTCATGGCGTTGCGCAACGCCTGGCTCACCCCGTCGAGATCGGGCGCGGTCTGCCCGGCGGGGGAGCCGGCCGCAGGGGCGGCTGCGGGGGCGAGCGCGGGGGCGGGCGTCGCAGGTGCGGGCGCCGGCGCGGCGTGCGCGGTGGCGGCCGGTGCGAGACCGGCCACCAGGGCGGCGGCGAGCAGGGTGGCGCTGACGGCCGGGTGTCGATGCGGCGACAGGGGCACGTGTATGTCCTCGGATCGGTCGGAACGGTTTGCAACGATCATGTCGCCTCGGCGCCTGGAATGGTTCCGTCCGAACCGCCCGATTCTCACTGTTCTTCCGGAGGCTTGCCCTCCGCCGCGGAGACTTCGACGAACTCGGCCCGGCCCTTGGCGTTCAGCCGGAGGATCGGGACCGCCTTGTTGCGGGGATTGCCGTTGTTCTGGAAGGAGATGAAGCCGCTGGCGCCGGCCACCTGCTGGCTGCCGTCCATCTGGTGGAACATCCGGGCCACGGCGTCACCGACGACCTCGCCCTTCCAGCGGGCGGCCATCTGGATGCCGTGGGCCGCGGTGAGGACCGCGTCGTGGCCCATGAGGGCCCCGCCGTCGTCGCGGGGGTCGTGCGGGAACCACTGGTCGAGCAGCCCGCCCGGCTGGAAGTTCTTCGCGGACGGGGCGGACACCGCCTGGGGCGAACTCCGGTACATGTCGGGGTGGGACAGGCCGGTGTAGAGGACCTCGAGCCCCGTCTCGGCGGCCTTGGCGAGCTGTTCCGCGGTCAGATTGGTCGTGTCGTCACCGGCGAAGACGGTGAACTTCTGTTCGGGGCAGCTGCGGTTGGAGAGGGCGTCCAGGAAGTGGGTGAGGTGCCGGCCGCGGCCCGCGAAGTAGACGAGCTGGGGCTTCTGCAGGCACAGCTGCCCGGGCAGGTAGCGGAGTTCGTTCTGCCAGGCGCTGCTGACGGAGGAGTCGTAGGTCATGCGTTCGGCGACCAGCTTGTGCTTGGTGCCGTCGTGGAAGGCCTGGGTGAAGGCCGTGCCGAGGGTGGAGGCGTACAGGTTGCCCTTGGCCACGTCCTGGATGACGACGGCGGTGCGGACGTCCCGCCGCTTGAGGAAGCCGGCCGCCGCGTACGCCTCGTCGACGTTGGTGGGTGCCACCCGTACGAAGCCGTTGATGTTCTGTATGTTCGTGGCGGTCATGGTGGCGCCGACCATGGCGATGCCGTTCTCGGACAGCCGCCGTATGGCCGCCAGGTTCTCGTCCGTGCTGGGGCCGAGGCCGGCCACCGCGACCAGCCGGTCCGGGGAGTCCTTGCGGGCGATCAGCTCGTCGACGGTGTGCTGCCAGTGCTTGGACCCGCTGCCCGAGTTGGCGATCAGCAGCCGGATCTTGGGCGTGGCGGACAGGTCGCCGCGATTGTGCCGGTGCTGGGCGAGGTAGGCGCCCTGCAGCTCGCGCCGGACGCCTTCCGCGGAGTTGCTGTCGTCGGCGGTCACGGTGAACGAGGTCAGGTAGGCGACGCTGACGTACGGTTCCTTGTCGGCGTTGTCGAGGACGCGGGCGTTCTCCTCCTGGATCTTCTTCCGGACCGCCTCGAGGTGCGGGGCGAACGAGTAGGAGCCGTCGGTCACTCCGACGCATTCATCGGCAGGACCCCGCTCGACCACCCCGTCGGCGCATCGGGACTGGCGTTCCTGGAGCCAGCCGATGCCCGTCCAGGCGCCCGCCGCGAGGACGACGGCCAGTACGGCGGCGAGGGCGACGCGGCGCACGATGTGCAGCGGCCATTCGACTCTGACCACGGGCTCAGCCCTCTCCGCCGGCCGTCAGGGGATCGCGCCAGTGGCGGTGCCGCTCCGCCTCGTTGAACAGGGCCACGATGTCGTTCCTCCGCAGTTGTGACAGCTGGGTGAAGCCGTCGGCGATCATGTCGTTGAGTCGCATGGCGGGGTCGGCGAGCGGGTCGCTCCACACCCAGCGGGCGGTGACCAGCGTGTGGATCACGGATGCGACGTCCATCACCCGCTCCGGCCGGCGCGGGGCGAGCGCCGCCAGCAGCTCCAGCGGGCCGCCCTCCGGCGGAAGGCGGTTGGGTGCGGCGGTGACCGCGTCGAACTCGGCGATCCACTGCAGGGCGGGCACTTCGGTGAAGCGCCGGGTCAGATGGGCGGTGACCTCCTCGGTCCGGCCCAGGGCGAGCCGGTGGTACATCTCCTGCACCGGTTTCGCCTCCCCCCGGTAGTACTCCGCGAGGAGTTCGTGCGCGGCGTCCCAGGCGTCGGGGGTCCGCGCCAGCCGCCACAGCAGCAGCCGGCGCAGCCACGGGTGGAGTACGGGGACCACGGCGAGCGGCCCCGACAGCAGCCAGCGGGACCTGATCTCGCCGAACAGGGCATCCCCCGGGCTGAGCAGCCGGGTGCCGACGGAGAAGTCCCGGGCCGCGGCGCATTCGGCGAGGGTCGCGCGTTCGGAGTCGTCGAAGTCGCGGAGGAAGTGGCCGAGGGCGGTGTCGGCGAGCGTGGCGGTGCGCTCACCGGAGCGCAGCGGCCGGTCGGGGAGGGTGCGCAGCCAACGGTCCTGCTGCGGGCCCGAGTCCGAGGGCGGCCCGGACTGGCGGAGTACGTCGAGCACCTGGTGGACGGCGCGCGGCAGTCCGCCGGTGAGCCGGTGCACGAACGGGGTGAGGCGGGTCAGCGGGGCCAGGTCGCTGTGCCCGCCGAGCTGTAGCTCGATGCGGATGCGCACCTCGTCCAGGTTGAGGTCGCGCAGGCGTAACGGGTACCACCAGGTGTCCTCGCTGTCGCGGGTCGGCCGGTGGGTGTTCCAGTCCTGCAGGGAGGCCCGGTCGGGGCCGCGCAGCTGCCAGGGCCAGGAGTCCCCGGTGGCCGGGCCCCAGCGGGGCAGCCAGCGGTTCGAGCTGGCGACGACGGTCAGCGGGTCGCTGTCGAGGCCGGCCACCACCGTGTTGTCGTGCCGGGCCCGCACCAGCAGGTCCAGGAAGCGGCGCCCGTACTCGGTGTGGGAGTTGTCGAGGAGCAGCAGGTAGGAGCGGGGCATGAAGCTGCGGGCGGTGTTGCGTCTCAGGTCCTCCAGGAACGCCGAGAACAGGACGAGGTCGAGCCGCTCCTGCTCGCTCTCGTCGCCCTCGTGGCGCCACAGGTTGAGCTCGACGAGGGCCTCCATGGGGTCCCCGCTGCGGATCATGGGATGCCGGCCGTACCAGTGGGCGCCCGCGGTGAGCCTGTTGCCGAACCGGCCGCCGAGCAGCCCCGGCACCCTGCGGCGGCCGCGGCGCAGGGCGTCCTGGAACACGGCGAGGGCGGCGGTGGAGGCGCCTTCGGGCATGCCGACCGCGCCCATGCCCACTTCGAAGAAGGCGGCCAGGTAGTCGCCGTGCCGGGCCTCGTTCTCCTCCTGGAACCGGTCGAGCTGCCGCTGCACCGCCCGCGTGCCCTCGGACAGGCTGCGCATCCGCAGTTCCTGGTCGGAGGCGAGCAGGCCGAGACTGAGCAGCGGGAACTGGGAGCGGCCGTAGCGGGGCAGCTTGCGTTCGAGCTGCCGGGCGAGCAGACCGAGGGCGTAGCGCGGCAGGAGCGACTGGGTCCCGCCGAAGTTGACGAAGGCGAAGGGGTACTGGGGCCCGAAGTGTTCCATGAGGGCGCTGTGCGCCTCGCTGGCGCCGCTGCCGGGCGGGCCGAGCAGCATGGTGAGGGGCCGTTCGGCCGCGGGGCTCTCCTTCAGGCACGCGTCGACCAGGGACAGGATCCCGCTGCGGCCGCGCAGGCCCATGCCCGTACCCGGCTCCATCAAGTGCCCGCCCCCCAGGGTGCCGCTTCCGAGGACACGAGAGTGCCATTGGAACGGGCTCACGGCCAGTGACTTCGGCCTAGCCGTCCGAGTCGGAAGTCAGCCGGAGGTCGGTGGGAGGCCGGTGGGAGGTCGGTTGGGGGTCGGGTTGGGGGTCAGTTGGAGGGCACGCTGGGAGTCCATCCGTGCTCCCGGGTGCCCGGGATCCGGGTGCAGAGCAGCACATGCCGCTCGGGGCTGAACCCGACCAGGTCCTGTTCCGGCCGGCAGCGGCTGTAGGCGCTGGGCCCGCCGGGTCCGGCAGTGCGGTGGCGGCGTTCGACGGCACCACCCGGGCGGGGGTGCCGCCCGCCGGCGACGGCACTGTCCGGGCGGGGGTGCTGCCGGCCGACGCCCCGTCACCCGGCGTCAGGTCAGTGCGTTGCCTGCGGCCCGGGGGTGGTCACCGGTGCCGGTGCGGGGGCAGCACCCGCAGGCGCGGCCGGTGCGGCCGCGCCGGCCTGACGTACGTCCCCGAACCGGTCCGGAACCAGGAAGGGTTGCCGCCGCGGTCACCGCCTGCTCGGCGGCCCTCGAAGCCGCCGGATACGGTGACCCGCGACGCGGGCGGAGCCGCGGCCCGGAAGCCCGGTGTCGACGTGTGCGTCAACCACCACGACCCCGGACACCCTCCAGGTCGCGATCGTCGCGCAATGACCCCCGCTCGCCGCGGGGGCACAGGGCCTACATGGGGTCCATGCCCCCGCGGCCCTGGCGGGCGACCTTCTCGCTCTCCTCCTCCAGGTGGCGCGCCTTGTCCCGGAGCCGCTGGCGCTCGACCGGATCGGCCGCCCGCTCGGAGGCCTCCTTCAGCTGCTGGGCCTTTTCGCGCAGCTGCTGGGCCCGGGCGCCGGGTTCGCCTGCAACACTCATGATCACTCCTCGGTCCTGGGTGGGTCGGACCTCACCCAGGCAACCAGCGTCCGCGCCCCCGCGCATCCCGAGCGGCCACGCTCCGCCATCCCCGCAGGTGGGCCCTGCGCCCGGCCGTCCGTCAGAGCAGGTCGTGATCGCGTGCGTAGATCGCGGCCTGGGTACGGTCCCGCAGCCCGAGCCGGCCCAGGATCCGCGAGATGTGGTTCTTGACCGTGCCCTCGCTCAGGAAGAGGCGCGCCGCGATCTCGCGGTTGGTCGCACCGCGCGCCACCAGGCGGAGCACCTCCGCCTCGCGCGAGGTCAGCGCCCCGCCGGCCGCCCCGCCCGTCGTCCCGGCGGGCCGGTCGAGCGCCGCCACCAGCCGGGCCGCCGCGGCCGGGTCGAGCTGGGTGACGCCGGCGTGGGACAGCCGTACGGCGTCGGCGAGCTCCGCCGGGGGCAGGTCCTTGAGCAGGTAGCCGCTCGCGCCCGAGCGCAGCGCCTGGACCACGTACTGCTCGTCGTCGAAGGTCGTGAGCATCACGACCCGGCAGGCCGGGGCGCGCCGGCGTACCGCGGCCACGGCCTCCATGCCGTCCATCCCGGGCATCCGTACGTCCATCAGGATCACGTCCGGAGCCAGCGCAACAGCCAGGTCCACCGCCTCCCGGCCGTCGGCCGCCGTGCCCACCACCTCGATGCCCGGCTGGATGCCCAGCAGCGAGGCGATGCCCTCGCGGATGAGCCGCTGGTCGTCGACGACCAGCACCCGGACCGGGGGCGCGCCGGTCACGAGACACTCCGCGGAGGCTGGGGCTGGGGCTGGGGCTGGGGCTGCGGCTGCGGCTGGGGCCGGCGCTCGGGCTGGGACTGGGGCTGCGGGTGGGGCACGGTCACCGTCAGCCGGGTGCCGGTTCCGGGCCCGCTGCGGACGGCGATCCGCCCGCCCGCGGCCTCGACCCGCTCCCGCATGCCGCGCAGCCCGAACCCACCTTCGCGGCGCGTGAACCCGCGCCCGTCGTCGCTGACGGTTAGCCGGGCCCCGGCACCGTCGAGGTCGACCGTCACCTCGATGCGGGAGGCGCAGGCGTGCCGGCGGGCGTTGGTGACGCCCTCCTGGGCGGCCCGGTACAGGGCCGTCAGCGCCTCCTGGCTGTGCCCGCCCTCCTCGCCCGTCACCCGCAGGGTGACATCGTCCTGACCCGCCATCAGGCCGGCCAGTGCCGGCCGCAGCCGGAACGGTTCGGCGCGCAGCGCGCCGACGGAGGTGCGTACGTCGGCCAGTGCCTGCCGGGCGGAGCGGCGGGCGTCCTCGACCGCCTGGCGGGCGGTCTCCGGATCGCGCGTGTGGAACGCGGCCGCCTTTTCCAACTGCACCACCACGGCGGTCAGATGGTGTCCGAGGCCGTCGTGGATGTCCCGGGCCACCCGGTTCCGCTCCGCGGCCGCCGACAGGTCCGCCACCTGGTCGCGGGACTTCTCCAGCCGCACCCGCAGCCGCCGCTCCTCGACGGCGACCGCCGCCACGGAGAGGGTCAGGGCCAGGCCGACCGCGAACATCAGCAGGTCCGACAGTCGTTCCACATCCGCGTACCAGCGCGGTGTGGTGAGGACGGCGAGCCCCACGCAGGCCAGGGCGAGCCCGAGCGCGGCCCGCCGTCCGAAGGCGAAGTACGCCGCGAACGGCACGAGTACGAACAGGGCCCGCGACAGCCCCGACCCGTCAGCGGCGGCGACGGCCGCGAACAGTCCCACGCGCAGGCACAGCAGGGCGACGGCCGGCCGGACCGGGGTCCGGGCGGGATAGCGGCGGTACTCGATCAGGTCGAGCGCGACCAGCAGCGCCAGACCTGTGGTGAACACCGGCAGCCTGGTCGAGCCCAGGCCCGAGGCGGCGGCGTACCAGCCCGCCACCAGCACCGCGGCATAGAGAAGCGGTGCCGTCCACGGCGCAGGTCGTGAGGAGTACACCCGCACCACGGTAGTGGGCATGTCAGCGGGCCGTGTCGCGCTTCGGCCAGACCGCCAGGGACAGCCGGACGAGGGAGGCCGCCGCCAGCACGTGCAGGACGCCGGTCCACGGGCTGTCGGGCAGCCGGGCGGCGAAGGCGAGCAGGGTGAGGAAGACCCCGTACCCCCAGGCGGCCGCCCGCGGGAAGACCCGCGCCCGCACCATGGACGCGCTGAACAGCACGGTCCCCAGTACGAAGACCAGCGCGCTGCCCAGGAACGCGGCCCGGGTCGGGCCGGGCAGGGTTTCCTCGTCCAGGAAGAAGACGACCAGGTTCAGGGCGAAGGCCACGCCGGTGAACAGCCCCAGCCCGACGAGGTTCAGCCCGTAGCCCAGCACCCCCAACCGACCGGCGGCCGCGCCCTGATGGAAGTGGAAGGCCGTCACGGCGGGCGCACCGAAGGCCGTGCCGAGGCCGATGACGATGCTCGTCGCCGCGGTTTCCCCGGTGAAGGCCTCGACGACCCCCGGCACACCGAGGCAGAGCGCGAGCAAGACGCCGGACACCGCCCCGACCAGCTGGAACGAGCGCGACGGGCGGGTGTCAGCCGCGGACGCGGACGCGGGCACTGGCATGGGCATGGGCGTGGCTGCGGACACCGGAAGCAACTCCTCAGGTGAATGGACGAGCGGGAACGCCCCGACCGTACGAGCGCCCCGCCCCGCCCGGGCAGTGCCCGGCGGCCACCCCTTCGGCCACAGGTCACGGTGCCCGGCGGCCGATGTGCACGTGCCGTACGATCGCCCGGTGCCGCCCGAACCCGAACACAATTCCGAACGCGGGCCCGAACGCGGGCCCGAACACGGACCCCGACCCGGCCCCTGGTCCCCGTATCCGAAGATTCCGGCTGGCCGCCGGCTCGGCGAGGCCCGGGGACGGCACTGGGTGGCCCACGAGAAGGTGCACGGCGCCAACTTCGCCATCGTGTGCGACGCGTCGGGCGCACACCCCGCCAAGCGGCGCGAACTGCTCGGGGACGCGGGCCTGGACGAGTTCTTCGGCGTCGGCCGGATCTGGCCCGGCCTGGCCGTGGCGGCGAGCCGCTGCGCGCAGGCCCTGCGGCAGCGGTACGGGGCCGCACCCGCGGCGCCCGTGACCGTGTACGGCGAACTCGCGGGCGGGCGCTACCCCCACCCGGACGTGCCGCCGTCGCAAGGCGTCGCACCGGTGCAGACGGGCGTCTGGTACGCCCCGGAGCTGCTCTGGCTCCCCTTCGACGCCACCGTCGCCACGCCCGGCGGACTGTGCTGGGCCGCCGACCGGGACCTGCGGGACGCGGCGGAGTCGGCGGGCCTGCACTGCGTCCCCCTGCTGGGCCAGGGCAGTCTCGCCCGGGTCCAGGAGCTGCCGGAGCTGTTCCCCACCCAGGTGCCCGCGATGCTGGGGCTGCCCGCCCTCCCCGGCAACCTGGCCGAAGGGCTGGTGGTCAAACCCGCCGGGGAATCCTGGGGAGCGGCTCGGCCCATGGCCAAGGTCAAGCAGCCGGCCTTCGCCGAGGACGAGCGGTTCGCCGGCGCCCGCCCCTACCAGGCGCCCCCGGAGGGCGCGGCCGGCGTGCCCGGCTGGCTGCTCGCCCACGGCACGGCCCTGCTCACCCCGGCCCGGGCCGCCTCGGCCGTGAGCAAGCTGGGACCTTCGGCGCCGGCGGGGGAGGTGGCCGCCGAGATCGCCCGTGACGCGGCCGAGGAGGTCTCCGAGACGGTGGGCGGGCTCGACGCGGCGGCACTCCACGCCCTGGCCGGCTCCCTCCACACCGGAGCCCTCCACCTGGCCCACTTCGACGCCACCGACCGCCGCACCTGACCCTCCCGCCCCCGCCCGGCCCGACCCTCGGCCCTGCGGTGCCCCCTGGCCTCGGCGCCTGCCGGTCCCGGCCCGGCCGGGCGGGCTCTCGCCCCCAACCACCGGCGGCCGCGGGGCTGGCGGTGCCACCCCCTGGCCTCGGCGCCTGCCGGTCCCGGCCCAGGCCGGACTGGCCTTTCGCCCGGCAACTGGCGGACGTGGCTTCGGCCGCCTGCCCTCCGTGAGCACGCCTGCGGGGCGTCAACCCGGGCCGCCTATGGGGTGCGGGGTGCCTGGGGGCCCGCTGCGCGGGGCTTTTCCCCCTCCCCGCCCCTTCCCGAAACTGGGGGCAAGCCCCCAGACCCCCGTACGTGCGCTCAAACGCCGCGCGGGCTGAATTCAGCCTCGCCGGCGTTTGAGGCGCGGGGTCTGGGGCGGAGCCCCCCACGCGGCGGAGCCGCATATCCGGCACAGCGGGAAGGGGCGGGGAGGGGAAGAGCCCCGCGCAGCGGGCCCCCAGGGCCCCCCGCACCCCGCCGGCGTGTGAGGCGCGGGTCCCGGGCCGGCTCAGGCGCCGGCCAGGACGTCCCGCAGGCGGCGGGCCTCGCGGGTTGACTGGCCCGAACCCGGGCGCTGCGCGAGGGCGGTGACCTCCGGGAGGGAGCCGCGGGCCGTGCAGGCCTGGGCGCAGTCCGCGGCGAGGGTGAGCAGGGCCGGGTGCGGCCGGGAGAGGGCGCCCGTGCGGAGCGCCGCCAGGAGCGGCGGCAGGGCCGCGGCCAGCACCGGCCACACCGCGGCCGCTCCGCCCCGCGCACCGGCCACCGCGCCCGCTCCGCCCCGCGCACCGGCCGCCGCGCCCAGGGAGGACGTCACCACCGGCAGCTTGAGCGTGCCCAGTTGCACCAGCGCGGCCAGCTCACGCCCCAGCAGCGCCCCGTCCAGCCGGTCCCGCGCCGCCAGCATCAGCAGCGCCCGTACCGCCGCCTCCCGGTCGGCCTCGTGGCCGGCGGCCAGCCCGTAGGCGAGGGCCAGGTGCACCGCGGGCCCGGTCGGGCCCTCGCTCCCGGCCAGGGCGGGCAGGAACTGCGGGCCGCCCGTGCCGTCCTGGTCGGCGGTGGCCGCCACTTCGGTCAGCAGCCGGGCCGCCACGATCTCCGGATGCCAGGGCAGCACCGCCGCCGCATGCCGTTCCCGGTGGCCGAGCAGCAGATGGTTGCAGCCGATCAGCGGCTCGAACCGGCGGAACAGCGGCCAGAACGTCCGCGGGAACTCCCCCCGCCCGTCGAGCGCTTCGGTACCCACCAGCACCCGGCGCCCCACCCGGGCCCCGCGCCGCCGGCTCGGCCGCTCCGGCATCCCGGGCTCCTGCTCCCGGGTGCCTCCGGGCTGGGGCAGCCCGCCCGCGCGCAGCCACTCGGCCACCCTCGCCCCCTCCGGGATCGTCAACTCGGCCGCCGCGCGCACCACATCGGGATCGGCCGGACCGCCACCGCCACCGCCGCCACCACCACAGCGCAGCAGCGCCTGCCCCAGATCGGCGGGCCCCGGCCGGACCCCGGACTGCTCGTACTCGGTCAGCCGCATGACCAGGTCGTACGGGTCCACCGCGCCGCTCGCCCGGCTGGGCGCCGCCAGCAGCATCGGCAGCCGCTCTCCCGCCCGCAGCCGCACGCAGAGCTCTCCGGTGCGGCTCCCCAGGACCAGGTGCACCGCCTCGTGCTGACAGGTCTCCAGCCAGCGCCGGCCACCGTCCCCCGCCGGCCGCTCCGCCTCGACCGGGCCCGCGGCGCTGCGCATCACGGCCAGCAGCCGCCGCCCGGCCTCCGAGCGGGGCCGGAAGTGCCCGTACGGCTCCAGGACCGGCCGCAGCGCCGCGCCGAGCGCCGCCCGGTCCCGGCCGCACCAGCGGACAACCGCGTCGAGCAGCCCCTCGTACGCCGGCACGCTCCCGCCGTCCCCGCCGAGCAGCTCTGCGGCCGCCTCCGCGACCGCCCCGAGCGCGGGCAGGGCGCCCTCCCCGTCCATCCGGACCGTGTCCCCTCTCCAAGGCGGCTGTCCGCCGCCCGAACGGGCGGCGTGCGAGGTTAACAGAGGCCCGTGCCTGCGCCGATCGGCCGCTGGGGTCTGTAATCCTGCACCCAGACAAGGCACCGTCAGCAGCGTGGCGAGGAGCGGAGCGGACATGGCAGGAGAGTTCGAGGCGACCGTCGAGATCGACCGGCCCGTCGAGGAGGTGTTCGCCTACCTCGCCGACGGCCGCAACGACCCCGAGTTCAGCCCCCGCGTGCAGCGGATCGAGAAGACCCCGGCAGGCCCGACGGGCGTCGGTACGGTCTTCCGGAGCACGGTGAAGGACGCCGGGATGACCACCCGGCGCGAGTTCCGCATCACTGCGTTCGTGCCGCCCACTCTGATCCGTTGGGGCGAGGTCTCCAAGAACCTGGTGACCGCCACGGAGGGCGGATACGACCTCGAGGCGCTCCCGGGCGGCCGGACCCGCGTCCGGATCCACAACGTGCTCGAAGGGCACGGCATCGGCAAGCTCCTCGTCGGCCTGGCCCTCGGCGCCGCCCGCAAGGACGCGCCCGCGTTCGGCGCCCGCATCAAGGCCGCGGTCGAGGCCTCCTGACGGACACCCGGCACCCCGTGACCCGCCCCGCCCCGCGCCCCGTGACCCGCCCCGCGCCCCACCCCGAGTTCCGCCTCGCCCCGCCGGCTCCGGTGCCGTCCCGGCGGGCGCTCGTGGCCGGATCGGTCGGCAACTTCGTCGAGTGGTACGAGTTCGGCGTGTACGGCTACTTCGCCACCGTCATCGCCGACCTCTTCTTCACCCCCGACGGCGGCGGCCGCGCCGAGGCCCTGGTCGGCGCGTACGCCGCCTTCGCCGTGGCGTTCTTCTTCCGGCCGGTCGGCGCCGTGCTCTTCGGCCGGCTCGGGGACCGGTTCGGGCGCCGCCCCGTGCTCATCGCCGTCGTCGGGCTCATGACCGCGGCCACCACCCTCATCGGGCTGCTGCCCACCCACGCCACGGCGGGCGCGGCCGCCCCCTGGCTGCTGACCGCACTCCGCGCGGTCCAAGGCCTCTCCGCGGGCGGCGAGTTCGGCGGCGCGGTCACCCTCATGACGGAGTTCGCGCCGCCGGGGCGCCGTGGCCGCTACGGAGCCTGGCAGTCCTTCACCGTGGCCCTCGGCCTCCTCGCGGGCGCGGCCGTCGCCGCGGCGCTGGCCACCGTACTGCCGGAGGACGCGCTGTACGCCTGGGGCTGGCGGGTGCCGTTCCTGCTCACCCTGCCGCTCGGCCTCGCCGCCCTCCACCTGCGCCTGACCCTGCCGGAAACCCCCGCCTTCCGCCACGCAGCCGCCACCCCGGCGGAGCCGCCACCCGACGGTGCACCCGCCGCCACCACTGACGCGGCACTTGGCGGCCCACCCGGCGCCGCACCCGCCGCCACGGCCGAGGCGCCACCCGGCGGCTCACCCGACGCCGCCGCGACCGCAGCGACCCCAGCGACCGCCGCGACGCCAGCGACGGCCGCGACCGCCACGGCCGCCGCGGCGCGAGCCGCCGCGAACTCCCCGCGCCCCACCGCCCATACCCTGCTGCTCGGCATCGGGCGGATCATGGGCTGGTCGGCGGCCGGGTACACCTTTCTCGTCGTCCTGCCCTCGTACCTCCAGGCCACCCTGAACGCCTCGTTCCGCCAGGCCCTGATCGCCACCGCCCTCGCCAATCTGGGCTTCGCCGCCTCGATCCTGCCCGCCGGCGCGCTCAGCGACCGGATCGGCCGCCGCCCGGTCATGGTCTGCGGCGCCGCCCTCGTCGTCCTGCTCGCCCTCCCGCTCCTGCACCTGCTCCGGGACCCGGCCGCTTCCACCCCCGCCAAGGCCGCCGCCCTGCTGCTCGCCGGTGCGGTCATCGGTCTGCTCGCCGGCCCCGGCCCGGCCATGCTCGCCGAGATGTTCCCGACCGGCGTCCGCTGCACCGGCCTGGGCACCGCCTACGCGCTCTCCAACGCCGTCTTCTCCGGCTGCGCCGGCCTCATCGTGACGGAACTCGTTCGCCGTACCGGCAACCCCGACGTCCCCGCCCTGTACGCGGCCACCGTCTGCGCCCTCGGGCTCCCCGCCCTGCTCAGCCTGCGGCCCGACGACCACCGCAAGGCGCTGCGATGAGGGTGGTCGGCCTGATGTCCGGAACCTCGTACGACGCGGTCGACGCCGCGGCCGCCGATCTGGCCGTCGAGGGAAGCACCCTGCGCCTCACCCCACTGGGCCTGGTCAGCGAGCCGTACGACGGGGAGCTGGCGGCCGCCCTGGGCGCCGCGCTCCCGCCGGCCCCCACCACCCTCGCGGACGTCTGCCGGCTGGACACCCGGATCGGCCAGGCCTTCGCCCGGCTCGCCGCGCGCGCCGACCGCGAACTGTGCGGCGGACGAGCCGACCTGTTCGCCTCGCACGGCCAGACCGTCTACCACTGGGCCGACGGCGGCCGCGTCCACGGCACCCTCCAGCTCGGCGAACCCGCCTGGATCGCGGAGGCGACCGGCCGGCCCGTGGTCTCCGGATTCCGGCCCCGCGACATCACCGCCGGCGGGCAGGGCGCGCCGCTGGTGAGCCTGATCGACCGGATGTGGCTGCGCGGCCGTCCGGGCGTCCCGGCGGCCCTCAACATCGGCGGCATCGCCAACCTCACCGTGCTGCCCGCAGCCGGCGACGCCGTCGCCTTCGACACCGGGCCGGGCAACGCCCTGCTGGACGCCGCCGTCCTCGAACTCACCGCCGGACGGCTCGGCTACGACGCGGACGGCGCACTCGCGGCCGCCGGCACCGTCCGGGAACCGCTCCTCGCCCGCCTCCTCGACGAGCCGTACTACGCGCTGCCCGCCCCCAAGACCACCGGCAAGGAGCTCTTCCACCGGGGCTACCTGCGCACCGCACTCGCCGCCTGCGGCCCCCTCCCGGCGCCGGACCTGCTCGCCACCCTGACCCGCCTGACGGCGCGTACGGTCGCGGACGCGCTGCGCCCGCTGGGCGCGACCGAGGTCATCGCCTCCGGCGGCGGCACCCGCAACCCCGTCCTGATGGACATGCTCCGCGCGGAACTCGGACCGGCCACCGCCCTGCGCACCTCGGACGGGCTCGGCCTGCCCGCGGCGGCCAAGGAGGCGTACGCGTTCGCGGTGCTCGGCTTCCTCACCCTGCACGGACTCCCGGGCAACGCGCCCGCCTGCACCGGCGCGGCGGGCCCGCGCATCCTCGGCTCGATCACCCCGGGCCGCACCGCGCTGCGGCTGCCCGCCCGGCCGGCCGCCGCGCCGGACACCCTGGTGGTGGACCGGCCCGCCGTCCCCGGCCGTTGACGTACACCGGCGGATCCTTCACGCGGACGGACCCACATCGCCCGGCACGATCCCGACCGCCCACCGCCTCGGCGGGTCAGGGTGCATGGTGGTGCCCATGAAGGCGACGGAGGTACTGGCCGACGGATTCGGGCGCATCCGGGAGGTGGTCCACGAGGTGGTCGAAGGCCTCTCGGCGGAGGAGCTCAATGCCCGCACCGACGCGGAGGCGAACTCGATCGCGTGGCTGGTGTGGCATCTGACCCGGATCCAGGACGACCACGTGGCCGACGCCGCGGACCGCGACCAGGTGTGGCTGTCGGAGGGCTGGGCCACCCAGTTCGACCTGCCGCTGCCCGCGCGCTCGACCGGCTACGGGCACACCGCCCGCCAGGCCGGCGCCGTCCGGGTCGAATCGGGCGAGCTGCTGCTCGGCTACCTGGACGCGGTCCACGAACAGACCACCGCCTTCGTCCGGGGCCTCGCCGCCACCGACCTGGGCCGGGTGATCGACGACAGCTGGGATCCGCCCGTCACCCTGGGCGTACGTCTGGTCAGCGTGCTGTCCGACGACCTCCAGCACGCCGGCCAGGCGGCCTTCGTCCGGGGCGTTCTGGAGCGCCGGCCCCGGTGACCCCCGCGGGTGACCGACACCTTTCCGAAGGTCCGGCGACCACCACCACCCGCAGGCTGCGCCGGCGGCTCGCGCCGCTGTACGCGGCGGCCTTCCTGCAGAACCTCGCGCTGTGGGTGCCGGTGGAGAAGCTGTTCATGACCGGGATCGGCTTCGACGCGGCCGGGGTGGGCGTCATGGCGGCCGTGTACTCGGTGGTGGTTCCGATCTTCGAGGTGCCGTCCGGCCTGCTCGCCGACCGGTGGAGCCGTCGCGGCGTGCTGGTCCTCGCCTGCGTGGCGGCCGTGGCCAGCGTCGTGATCGGCGGGTTGAGCCGGAGCGTTCCGATGTACATGGTGGCGGCGTTCTTCCTCGGGGTCTTCTTCGCCATGCAGTCCGGGACGTTCGAGTCGGTCGTCTACGACACGGTGCTCGAGGAGACCGGGTCGAGCGATGCCTTCGAACGGGTCATCGGACGGGTGCGGGTGATGGAAAGCGTCGCCCTCGTCGCGAGCGCACTGGCCGGCGGCGCCCTCGCGGAACTCCTCTCCCTGCGGGACACGTACTTCCTGACCGTGCCGCCGCTGGTCGCGGCGGGCCTCGCGCTGTACGTCTTCCGCGAACCACGGCTGCACAAGGCCGAGGAGGCCGAACCGCTCCGCCACCAGGTCGCGGCCACGTACCGCGTGCTCCTCCGGCGCGGCCGGCTCCGTGCGGTGATCGCACTGACCGTCGCCGGTGCCCTGCTGATGCAGGGCATGCTGGAGTTCGGCCCGCTGTGGCTGGTCGCCTTGGCCGTTCCGGCGTTCTGGTACGGGCCGCACTGGGCGGGCCTCACCTCCGCACTCGGCATCGGCGGGCTGCTCGGATCGCACGGCTGGATGAGGCGGAGAGTGCCGGTGGTGCTGCTGGCCGCCCTGATGGTGGGCTGCAGCTGCGTGCTGGCCACGAGCACCACCGTGGCACTGGTGATCGTCGCCCAGGTGCTCCTCACGCTCGCGGTCGTCGCGGTGAGCATTCCGGTGATGCACCAGCTGCACGACGCGGTGCCGTCGACGATCCGCGCCGGAGTCGCGTCCGGCGTCAGCACCCTCACCTGGCTCGCCTTCGTACCGTTCGCGTTGATCGTCGGGTTCGTCAGCGAGAGGGCGGGTGTCGGGGACGCGGGCCGGCTGTTCGTCGGGGTCGCGGTCGTGTCCGGAATCCTGATGATCGTGGTGCTGCCGGCGGCGCCGGTCACCCCGGCGGCCGTGCCGGTCGAGAGGGAACCGGAGCCCGCCTTCCCCGAGGACCGGTTCCTCCCCGACGACCATCCGCAATGGCCGGGCCATTGGGCGGCCCCGCCGGTCGCCTGGGAGGCGTACGGCCTCGACCCGGGCAGCGACGAGGCGCTCGCGGAAGTGCGTGCGGCAATCCTGGAGATGCCGGCCGAACTGCGGCGGGTCATCGTGCTGCGTGACGTCCAGGGGCGGTCGCCCTCCGAGGCCGCCGAGCTCATCGGCATCAGCGCCGCGGAGGAGAGCCGTCGTCTGCACCAGGCCCGCGGGCTGGTACGGGCCCGGCTGGAGCGGTACGCCGAAGGAAGGGTGCCCTGATGGCCGAGGGCGAGGGCGAGGGCGAGGCCGAGGGCGTCCCGCAGGGCGGTGCCGCCGGGGGCGACCAGCGCTGCATCGACTTCGTCGAACTGATCACCGCCTACCTGGACGGCACCCTTCCGACCCGGTCCCGCCGGCGCATCGACGCGCACCTCGAGCAGTGCGAAGGCTGCCGGACGGCGCTCGCCCAGTGGCGCACCGTGGCCGCGCTCGCCGGACGGCTGAGCCCCGCGGAGGTCGCCGATCTCGACCCCTATGTGCGCGATCGGCTCATGGCGACCTTCCGCGAGGTACGCCGACGCTAAAAGCACGTGCGGACCGGGAATCCGGTCGACAGGCTGAGCCCATGAACCACCGCCACGACTGGACCACCACGCCCGTCACCGCGGACCTGCTGCGCGGCGCGCTCGACCTGGAGCGCACCGAGCACGGGCTGCTGCCGCACCGGCTGCCCGCCCGCGCCCGAGCCCAGTGCGCCGACGGGCAGCTGGCCATGGCGGAGGCTCAGCCCTCCGGCGTACGGCTGGTGTTCCGCACCCGGGCCACTGCCGTCGAGCTGGACGCCCTCCGCACCAAGGCGGCGTACCAGGGCGCCCCGCCCCGCCCGGACGGCGTGTACGACCTGCTCGTCGACGGCCGCCTGGCCGGGCAGGCCGGTGTGACCGGTGGCAACGTCCTGATGGTGGACATGGCCACCGGGTCTGCGGAAACCCGGCCCGGCCCGGTCGGCACCGTCCGGTTCTCCGGCCTGCCCGACCGGGTGAAGGACGTCGAGATCTGGCTGCCGTACAACGAGATCACCCAGCTGGTCGCCCTGCGCACCGACGCTCCCGTCGAGGCCGTGCCGGCAGACGGCCGTAGGGTGTGGCTGCACCACGGCAGTTCGATCAGCCACGGCTCCGACGCCGCCGGCCCCAGCAGGACCTGGCCGGCGCTGGCCGCCTCGCTCGGCGGGGTGGAGCTGATCAACCTCGGTCTGGGCGGCAACGCCCTGCTCGACCCGTTCACCGCCCGCGCCCTGCGCGACACCCCCGCGGACCTGATCAGCGTCAAGATCGGCATCAACCTCGTCAACACCGACCTCATGCGCCTGCGCGCGTTCGGCCCCGCCGTACACGGCTTCCTCGACACCGTCCGCGACGGCCACCCCACCACTCCGCTGCTGGTCGTCTCGCCCATCCTGTGCCCCATCCACGAGGACACGCCCGGCCCCAGCGCCCCGGACTTCGCCGAACTCGGCCGGGGAAGGCTCCGGTTCCGGGCGGCGGGCGACCCCGCGGAACGGGCCGCCGGGAAGCTGACGCTCAACGTCATCAGGGACGAGCTGGCCCGCGTGGTGAAGCAGCGGGCCACCGAGGACCCGAACCTGCACCACCTCGACGGCCGTGAGCTGTACGGGGAGTCGGACTTCGCCGAACTCCCGCTGCCCGACCGGCTCCACCCGGACGCCGCCACCCACCACCGCATGGGCGAACGCTTCGCCGCCCTGGCCTTCGGCACCGGCGGCCCCTTCGCCACCGCGCGCACCGGAGACGTCGGCTAGGGGGTGGCCGGCGGCGGGGCTGCGGCGCTCGGCTGTGCGGCGCACGCCCGCCGAGTCCGACTTCGCGCTCCGGCGAATGGCCCAAGCGTCGTTGGGGCCGCCCTCACCTTGATCAATAACCTGACGCCGGGCGCGTGACCTCGCGCCCGTCCGACAGGGAAGGCGAGCGGCCCCGATGAAGCTCCCGACGTTGCAGCGTCGACTACGCGCCGCTGCCGGCGATCGGCGAGGCCGACGACTTCGAGAGCTTCGCACTCGTCGGCCGGAACGGGAAGCTGGCCGCCCTGTGGGCGGACCGGGGCGCCGGCGCAGACCGCCCCGCCACGCTATACGCGGCGCCCCTGACGTTCGCCTCGTGGGGGCAGCCGCTGTTCGGCACGGTCTCGCGCCGGGCCTACCGGGCGCCGTACCCGACCGGCGAGGGCACCCGGCACATCTCCGACATCTCGGTGACCGGCTCCGGCCGGATCATCGTGAGTTCGGCGGCGGACGCCGGTGACGACGGCCCGTTCGACTCCGCGGTGAGCGACGCGGGCCGGGTGACCGTGTCGGCAGCGGGCCGGGTACGGGTCACCCTCGCGGCCGCCCCGACCGCACTCGGGACCTTCCCGGGGTACAAGGCCGAGGCGGTGGAGTGCCTGCCCGGCTCCGCCGACGCCCTCCTGGGCACCGACGACGAGAACCTCGGCGGATACGTGCGCACCCTGCCGTTCTGCGGAACCTGACCCCGGCCGCGTACGCGGCCGTTCAGCGCGCTCCGCGCGGAACGGCCATGTCCGTCAGCAGGGTGGTGCCGGGGGCGAGGTCCGACCAGGTGCCGGTCCAGGTCAGTACGGCGATCGCGGAGGTCGGGAACTTGGTCCGTACCTCCTGCAGGGCGTCCCCGAGAGCCTCCCCGGCGAGCAGCAGGACCAGGTCCTCCAGGCCCGGGTTGTGCCCGACCAGCAACAACGTGCCGACCTCGGCCGGCACTTCGCGTACGACATCGAGCAGGTCCCGGCAGTCCGCCGCGTAGATGCGCCCGTCGTGGCGGACCGGTGCCGTGCTGCCCGCTTCCGCGGCGGCCAGCTCCCAGGTCTGCCGGGTACGGCGGGCGGGGGAGCACAGGACGAGGTCGGGCAGCCAGTGGGACTCCGCCAGCCGGCGGCCGGCGGCCGGGGCGTCCCGCAGGCCGCGCGGGCCGAGCGGCCGCTCGCGATCGGGCACGCCCTCCGGCCAGGCACTCTTGGCGTGCCGCAGCACGACCAGCCGCCGCAGCGGACCTCCGGCGCCCGGATCCCGCTCTTCGCCTTCCCCAAGGATGCGCACGCCCCCAGCCTAGGGGTCCTTCCGCCGATCCGGCCGGATCAGCCCATCTGCCGCCGCACCAGGTCGTGAAGATGCCCCCCGGCCACGGCCAGCAGTGCGGCCGGCGGCCCCTGTTCGACGATCCGGCCGTCCTGCATGACGATCACCCGGTCGGCGTCCATGACCGTGGACAGCCGGTGGGCGATCACGACACGGCTGGCGTTCAGCCTGCGCGTGCTGTCGATCACGATGCGCTGGGTTTCGTTGTCCAGCGCGCTGGTGGCCTCGTCGAAGAACAGCACGCGCGGACGCCGGATCAGGGCCTGCGCGATCATCAGGCGCTGCCGCTGTCCTCCCGAGACGGCGCCCCCGCCGGAGATCACGGTGTGCAGCCCCATCGGCATCCGCCGGATGTCCTCGGCCAGGCCCGCCATCTCGGCGGCCTCCCACACCTCCTCCTCGGAGAAGGCCTCGGCACCGCGGATGCAGTCCCGGATCGAACCGGTCAGCGGCTGCGCGTTCTGCAGGACGACCCCGCACTGCCGGCGCACGGCCGCCTGGTCGAGGGCGGCCAGGTCCTGGCCGTCGTAGAGCACGCTGCCGGAAGCCGGCGGATCGAAACCGATCAGCAGGCGCAGCAGCGTCGATTTGCCGCAGCCGCTCGGCCCGACGACCGCCACGAACTCGCCCGGCCGCACCTGGAGGGACACGTCGTCGAGGACCAGCGGGCCGTCGTCGGCATAACGGAAGGAGACGTTCCTGGCCTCGATCCCGCCGGCCAGCGTGCCGGGCAGCGCACCGCCGCCCCGGACCTCCGGTGCCGCGTCCAGGACCGGCTTGAGCTGCTCGAACATGGGCATCACGGCGGCGGCCGACACCAGCGCACCGGTGAGCTGGGTGACGGACGCCAGCAGCATGGTCATGGCCGTGCTGAAGGTGAGGAACGCGCCCGCCGACATACTGCCCCGGGCCGGTCCGGCCAGCAGCATGAACATGATGATCGAACAGAGCGGCAGGCAGGCCGCGTCGAGGACCGTCGTCAGGTTCCTGACCCGGCCCGCCCGCTGCTGGAGTTCGCGGGAGCGGGCGAACTCCTTGGCCCAGGCCGCGTACGCGAAGTTCTCCGCCGCCGCCACCCGCAGTTTCGGCAGCCCGCGCAGGGCCTGGAACGCCTGGTTGTTCAGCTTGTTGCCGAGCTCGACGAGCTGCCGCTGCCACCGCAGCTGCCACAGCCCCATCCCGAGGAACACCGCTCCCACGGCCGCCAGCAGAGCGAGCGCCACCAGGGCGAGCGGCACGCTGTAGCAGAACAGCAGGACGACGTTCATCACGCCGACCGTGCACGCCTGGACCACCACCGGGCCCAGCCCGGACAGCACCCGGCGGATGGCGCTGACCCCCATCGCCGCGCTCGCCAGCTCCCCGGTGGACCGCTCCGCGAAGAACGCCGTGGGCAGCCGCAGCAGCCGGTCCCACACGGCGGGCTGCAACGTGCTCTCGATACGCCCCTCCATCCGGAGGATGGTGAGGTTCTGCAGCAGCATGAAGGCCGCGGTCACCAGGCTGGTGACCATGACGGCGATCGAGATGTGGACGATCAGGCTGCGCTCGGCGTTCGGGACGTAGACGCCGAGCACCTGTCCGGTGGCGATCGGCACCAGCCCGCCGAGACCCACCGTCACCAGCCCGGCCAGGAACAGGTTCCGCAGATCCGCCCGGGTGCCGCGCAGGCTGAACCGGAGCAGCCGCCAGAGGGTCATCGGCCGCTCGGGCAGCGGGCGGTAGAACATCACCGCACGCGCCTCGAACTCCCCGGCGTTGTCCTTCCCGATGCGCAGCCGCGCCCCGGTGGCCGGGTTGACGGCCTCGTACCGCCCGCGCCGCCACAGCAGCGCCACCGGCGCCCCCGACTTGGCCCGGTGCCCCACCAGGGGGCCGCTGTCCACCCGCCACCACGGCCCGTCGAGCCGGACCGCCCGGGTGCGGATCCGCGAGCTCGACGCGATGCGTTCGACCGCGGTGACGCGATCGTCCGCCGGGCCGCCCTTCGGGGGCTCCGAGAGCGTGATGCCGGCCGCTTCGGCCACCCGGCGGCAGACGGCGTACGTCGCATCGTCCCCGGAAGCGCCGGCTCCGGCCTCGCTCCGCCCGGCCCGGTCGGGCCTGCCGATCGAGGCCAGCAGGGCCGCGTCCGCGCGGGCACGGACGGCCGCGCCCGCCCTGATGCCCGCTGCCGCACGGTCCTCGTGGGCGCGTTCGAGGCGTTCGATCCAGCGGTCCACGGCGGACAGCAGCCGGTGCTGCTGGTTCACCATGCGCTGCCACATCGCGCCGTCGACCAGCAGGTCGGCAGCCGCTTCCGCGCCGAAGGCCGCGCCGTACTGCACGCTGCCCGGGTCGACCGGCATCCACAGGACGTCCTCGTCGGCGCCGTATTCGTCACCCGGCCCGGCGCCGTGCTCGTCGGCGGACGGGCGCCCGTCCAGCGGGCCCTCGAAGAGCACCCCCAGGCCGCGGCCGATCCCGAGCGCGACGGCGTGCTCCAGCGCCGTCGGCACCGGCGGCGTCGGCGGTACGCCGTACGCCCAGGGCTCCCCGTACTGCCCGTACTGCCCTGGCTCCCCGTACTGCCCGTACTGCCCCGACTCGGCGTACTCGGGCCGGTACAGCTCCCGCAGTGCGATCCGCCGCAGCAGACAGCCCTGCGAGGGCCGGCCGACCAGCGTGTGCTGGGTGCCCTCGACCGGGCCGAGCAACAGGGTCCCCGGTTCCGAACGGCCGAGGAAGTGCCACTGCCCCTGCTGGACGGGGTCGACGGCGAACAGGTCCAGGGCCCCCGCCACGACCAGCCACAGCACCTGCGGCCCCTCCAGCGCCAGGCTCCGCAGGCCCCCGCAGTCGACGGGCGCGCCGAGGCCGCCCAGGGCGTGGATCACCGCGTCCGTCTCCTGGACGGGCGGATGCACGAAGGACACGTCAGTGCTCCCTGACCAGTTCGGCATACGCGCCCCCGGCGGCCAGCAGGTCCTCGTGACGGCCGCGCTCGACGACCGAGCCGTGGTCGAGCACCAGGATCTCGTCGCTGTCGCGGACCGTGCTCAGCCGGTGGGCGATGACCACGCACGCGCAGCCGCGCCGCCGCAGGTTGTCGATGATGGTCCGTTCGGTCTCCGCGTCCAGGGCGCTCGTCACCTCGTCGAGGACCAGGACGCTCGGCCGGCGCACCAGCGCCCGGGCGATCTCCAGCCGCTGCCGCTGGCCGCCGGAGAAGTTGTGGCCGTCCTGCTCGACCCGGCTGTGGATGCCCTCCGGACGTCGCATGACCACCTCGTGCAGCGCGGCGTCCTTGAGAGCGGCGACGACGGCCTCGTCCGGTATCGAAGGGTCCCAGAGCGCGACGTTGTCCCGGACCGTGCCTTCGAAGAGGAACACGTCCTGGTCGACGAAGGAGACCGAGGCGGCCAGGGTGCTGCGGGGGATGTCCTCCAGCCGCCGGCCGTCGATCCGGATGGTCCCCTCCCACGGCCTGTAGAGCCCGGAGATCAGCCGGGAGACGGTGGACTTGCCACTGCCGGATCCGCCGACGAGCGCGATCTGCCGGCCCGGACCGACCGTCAGCGAGAAGCCGCTGAGCAGCGGTTTGTCCAGCGGGCTGTACCCGAAGGTGATGTTCTCCAGCGCCACGTGGCCCTTGAGCCTGCGGGTACTGCCCTCCGTGCCCGTGGTGCCGGGGCCGGGGCCGCGGAACACCGCGTCGACGGGGAAGTTCTCGACGTCCTTCAGCCTGGCCACGTCCGCGGCGAAGTCCTGGATCCTGCCCGCCACCCCGTTCAGCCGGGTGATGGGCGCGGTGAAGCGCGTCACCAGTGCCTGGAAGGCGACGAGCAGACCGATCGAGATGTGGCCCTCCACCGCCCGCAGCCCGCCGATCCACAGGATCAGCCCGCTGTTGACCGTCGCGAGGGTCGGCGCGACCACGGCCAGGACCGCGCTCGGGACCCCCAGCCGCTGCTGCACCTCCAGCGTGGTGGCGTGCTGCCCCGCCCAGCGGCGGAAGAAGCCGTTCTCACCGCCGGTGGCCTTCATCGTCTCGATCAGCTGGAGGCCGGTGTACGAGGTCGTGGTCAGCCGGGCGCTGTCCGCGCGCAGCTTCTGGGTGCCGGTGGCCCGCAGCCGGATCACGATCCGCATCGCCACCACGTTGAGCAGCGCCACCAGCACGCCGATGACGGCGAGTTGGGGGTCGTACGTCCACAGCAGCACGGCGTAGAGGACCACCACCACCCCGTCCACCCCCGCCGCGGCGAGGTCCCGGGCCAGGGTCTCGGCCACGGTGTCGTTGGACTGGAGGCGCTGCACCAGATCGGCCGGGCTGCGCTGGGCGAAGAACGTGACGGGCAGCCTCATCAGGTGCCGCAGGAACCGGGCGCTGCTCAGCGTGGAGGAGATGATGCGCCCGCGCAGCAGATTGGCCTGCTGAAGGCCGGTCAGTACGGCGGTGAGCGCCACCAGGGTGGCCATCGAGGCGAACAGGGGCCCCAGCACCGACGTCTGGTTCCCGACCAGGAACAGGTCGATGTACGTCCGGCTCAGGGCGGGCAGCGCGGCGCCCACGGCGACGAGCAGGAGGCTGGCGAGCAGGGTGGCCAGCAGGGTGCCCGTGGTGCCGCGCAGCCGCGCCGGCAGGGCGCGGGTGATCCCCGGCTTGCGGCCGCCCCGGCGGAAGGCCCCGGTGGGTTCGAAGACCAGGGCGACACCGGTGAAACTGGCGTCGAACTCCTCCGCCGTCACGAAGCGGCGGCCCTTGTCCGGGTCGTTGATGTGCACACCGCGGCGGCCGAGCCTGCGGCCCCTGCCGTCGTAGACGACGTAGTGGTTGAACTCCCAGAACAGGATGGCGGGCGGCTGTACTTCGGCCAGGGCGGCCGGTTCCATCTGCATGCCCTTGGCCTGGAGTCCGTAACTGCGGGCCGCCTTCAGCAGGTTGCCGGCCCGGGAGCCGTCACGGGACACCCCGCACGCGATGCGCAGCTCCTCCAGGGGCACGTGCCGGCCGTGGTGGGCGAGCACCATGGCCAGGGCGGCGGCCCCGCACTCCACGGCCTCCATCTGGAGCACGGTGGGTGTGCGGACGGCCCTCCATCGCTTGGCCTTGGGGGCGGGGGTGGCCGCGCGGCGTCGCGTACCGCGGCCGGGCGCCGGAGCGGTGCCCGCGCGCCGCCGGGTGGTGGTCATGGAAGCAGCCAATCGATCGGATGCTGCTCGGCGAGGCGCACGGCGCCGGTGGCGAGCGTCATGGACTCGACCGGGTGCGGCGGGCCCGGTACGGAGGACCAGGTGTAGCCGGAGGCGGTGTCCGGCGAGCGGTCGAGCCGCACCAGGACGGCGAGGGGCCGGCCCGGCCGCGAGAAGTGCCCGCCCAGCTGGGAGCTGCCCAGGAAGGCCGTGATGCGCTGGGGCGACTGGCCGGTACGGCCGACGGACTCGACCCGGCCGCGCAGCACCCCGTACCGCTGCGCGGGCACGGACTGGACGGTCAGGTCCACGCGCGCACCCACGGGCACCGCCGGACCGCTGTCGGCCGGCACGTACAGCACGGCCATCAGGGGATCGTCGGCGTTGTCGATCCGCTCCACCGCCGCCACGTCGGCACCCGTGGTGACCACGGAGCCGATGCCGGCGACCAGGGCCGTCAGCCGTCCCGCGGCGAGGGTGCGTACGACGCTGGTGCCCTGCGCGGTACGGACCTTGAGCAGGGGGGCGTCGGCGGGAACCCGGCGGCCTTCCTCGGCGAGCAGCTCGGTGACCTGGCCGGCGACGGGGCTCTGCAGGACGTAGCTGCCCTGCCCGTGGGTCAGGATGCCGGGTGCGGTGAGCGTGGACGACACGGTGCCGGTCACGGCCCAGACCGATGCGGCGATGACGACGGCGAACGTGACGGTCAGGACCAGCCAGCCCTGGGGCCGGGCGAAGCGCACCGGCAGGTCGATGTCGTCGGACGACTGCAGCTTGGAAAGGGCCTGTTGGCGAAACTGCACGACACTTTCCTCAACAGACTCACGGTGGTGGAGGGGCGGCCGCGCGCCCCGGAACCGGGCAGGCTCCGGGGCGCGCGGCAGTGCCGCTACCCCTCAGCGGCACACGGACCGACTCAGACGCCGCCGACCGTGGCGGTGGCGATGCCGGCGATCGGCGCGGTGTTCAGACCGGTGAGACCCTCGACGGTGCCGATGACCGAGCCGGCCAGGGGGCCCGCGGCGGGGAAGATGCCGTCGACGGCGGCGGTGGTGTGGCTGACCACGCCACCGAAGAGACCGCCGGACACGTTGTCCAGGTCGGCGTCGGAGAGTTCCTGGGTCTGGACCTGCGGGACGAAGTTCATGAGCGGACTTCCTTTCACATGCTGATACGAAGACGGCCGCGAACGCCTCGTGGGGGACAGGCATTCGCCCCCGATGGGGACTGCCGCGGTGCGCCGGATCAAAACACGCCGCCGCGTCCGGCAGCCAATCGAACAGCGGCCCGTCAGGGCGCTGAACTGCCGTGACGTGTACGCCCGTCCACGGGTTTGCGGCAACTTCTTCACAAGATCACCCGACCCGGTGGCCGGCGCTCCCCGCCAGGCCGTAACGGAATGCGACATTCCGGTACAGACGGCCGCCCGGCCGGTGCGGGAGGTTGGGAGAGGATGTGACGTCTGCGCATTCGGTGTGCAGATTGCGCGGGCCCGGCAGTGCGTCCCATTCGCCCGGAATGCTCCTGCGGGCATACCGTCGAGGTATGAGCGGGATCGTGGTGGTGTACGAGCTCGACAAGCCGGACGGCTCGCCGGCCGGCGAGGACGGGCCCGTCCTGCGCGTGCATGCGGCGCCCGCCGCCCCGGGCATGACCTCCGTGCCCGGCCCGCGGACCTTCTGCGGCAAGGACACGTTCGCCATGAAGACGGCCTCGTGGACCCCTCCGGAGGAGCCCGACGCCCCCTGGTTCCCGCCACAGCACGCAAGCCGGGTCTGCGCCGCCTGCGAGGACGCGGCGGGCAACGGCTGAACGTGCCGGGGCGTGCGAACCGAAATACGATGGTGATGCCGAGCCACCCTGATACCGAGGTGTGTGAGGTGTGTGATGAGCCACGACTCCCGGGTGGACATCGATCGGTTGCCGGCCATGTCGCGGCCCGAGCTCGACCGACTGTTCCGCACCAGCGCCCTCGGGGAGGTACCTCGAGGCGAGGGGCGGGGCACGGTGCTCCTGGGCCGCGGCGGTGCGAGGGTGTCCAGGGCGGCGGCCGCGCTCGCGCGCGTCCTCGCATGGCAGGGCAAGGTCTTCGACTCCGAGCGCGAGGAACTGCGCAACAGGGTGTCGCCCTTCGGCGTGCGCGCGATACGGGCGAAGGTCTACCGGGGCGATAGCTGGGTCGACGGCGGCGAATGCACCGTGCTCGACTACTCCCGCACGTCCTTCCTCGCGCAGCGGATACGTGACGAGATACGCGAGATCGGGCCGGGCCGGTATCTCGGCGTCGTCTTCTGGGGACGCCGTAAAATCCTCAACTTCTCGCTGCAGTTCGGCCATCACGAGACGGGACCGGAGGACGCGGCGCACCAGTCGGCCGTCACCATCCGGGCCACCGTGCCCGCCGAACGGGTCGGCGAAGTGCGTGAGGCACTGAAGGCGGCCGGCCGGAACGGGACTCCCGGGCTTTTCCGGTTCGCCGACATGAAGGGGACCCATTTCGCGCGGCTCGTTCTGGTTCCCGCAGGCTCCGATGAGCCCGGCGGCCCGGGCGGCTCGAGCACCTCCGGCGGCGCCGGCGCGGGGATGCCGGCGAGCGTCGTCTACATGAGCGAGGTGGACGCGCCGTTGCAGGCGCACCTGGCCGATCTCGTCGGCAGCGCCCGGGACGGCCTGGACAGGGTGTTCGGATGCTGCGAGGGCTACCCGGCGGGCAACGCCCCGGACGACCTGCGGATCGCCTGGCTCAGATCCCACTGCATCCCCAGCGCGGCCTTCTACGTGAACACCGTCGGCCGAGGACTTCAGCAGATCCGGCGGGAAGCCCGGCTGCGCGAGGCGATCGAGGAGTTCCTCGACCGGCGCGGCGCCGCACTCGCGGATGAGAGCCCCGCCCGCATACGTGCCGCCGTACAGGAATACGTCACCGGCCGCGCGGACCTGGCCTGGGCGCGGTCGCGGCCCGCGCCGCCCGGCCTGCCGTGGAGGGCGAGGCAGGCAGCCCATTTCATCGGGGTCCCACTGGCCGCGCTGGTACTGCTGCCGTTCCTCGTGTTCGCGCTGCCCGTCTGGGCCGTGCTGCTGTGGTGGCACGAACACCGCGACGTGCCCAGCCGGACCCGCCCGGACCGCGAGCACGTGCGCGAGCTGGCCGCGTACGAGGACTTCGTCACGCAGAACCCCTTCACCGCCGTCGGCTGGGTCAAACCCGGCCGGTTCAGGCGGGCCACCCTGACCGCGATCCTGTTCGCCGTGGACTACGGCGCCCGCCATCTCTTCAAGCGCGGGAACCTCGCCGGGGTCAAAACCATCCACTTCGCCCGGTGGATGTTCATCGACGACAAACGGCGGGTCGTCTTCGCGAGCAACTACGACGGCAGCCTGGAAAGCTACATGGACGACTTCATCGACAAGGTCGCCTGGGGCCTCAACGCCGTCTTCAGCAACGGCCTGGGCTATCCGCGCACACGGTGGCTCGTGCGGGGCGGCGCCCGGGACGAGCTGGCCTTCAAGCACTACCTGCGCTCCCACCAGCTGCCCACGCAGGTCTGGTACTCCGCCTACGACAACCTGACCACGCACCATCTCGAGACCAACGCCCGTATCCGTGCCGGTCTGTTCGGAACCCTCAGCCCAGCCGAGACCGAGGCCTGGCTCGCCCTGCTCTGAAGGAGGGGGTGAAGTGACGGTGGCGACTCTGGAGCTCGACGACATCCAGGGCCTCATCCCCCGTGGCTACAGCACCTTGAAGGCGGCCGGCTTCCTGGTGCTCGCGATCACCGACCCGGCGACCGCGCGGCCCGCCCTGGCCCAGCTGTCGCGACGGGTGGAGAACGGCCGCTCGGAGCCCTCCGGCACCGCGGTGAACCTCGCCTTCACCTCGGACGGCCTGCGGCAGCTGGGGCTGGAGACGGCTGATCTCGGAGGCTTCTCCGAGGAATTCGTCTCCGGAATGACCGACCCCAACCGCAGCCGCTTCCTCGGCGATGTGGGGGAGGACGCACCCCAGAAATGGCGGTGGGGCGGCCCCACGACCCCGCCGGTGCACGCACTTGCCCTGCTCTACGCCCGGGACCCGCAGGCACTGGACCGGCTGGAGGCGGAAGTGCGGCAGGACGTCCTCGCCCGCGGCCTCATGGAGGTCGTCCGGCTGGGAACCACCGAACTGACCGACCGCGAACCGTTCGGCTTCCGGGACGGCATCTCCCAGCCGCTCATCGAGGGGCTGCCCAAAGCCAAGGCGGTGCGCGCCCGGGGAACGGTCGGCACGGTCGGCGAGGAAGTGGTCAAGGCCGGGGAGTTCGTCCTCGGCTACCCCAACGAGTACGGCCTGCTGACCGACCGGCCGCAATGCGGGCACAACGGGAGCTACCTGGTCTTCCGGCAGCTCCATCAGGACGTCGAGGCGTTCTGGAACTACCTCGACGAGGAGACCCGGCGCCCGGACGGTACCGCCGACCCCGCCGCCCGCGAGGCGCTCGCCGCCCGCATGGTGGGACGCTGGCCCAGCGGAGCACCACTGGTCCACGCGCCGACACAGGACGCCCCCGGCCTTGCCTCCGACAACGCCTTCGGGTACTTCGCCACCGATCCGGACGGGCTGAGCTGCCCGCTCGGGGCCCACATCCGCCGCGCCAACCCGCGGGACTCCCTGGACCCGCGCCCCGGGTCGGCCGAGTCGATCGCGATCGGCAGACGCCACCGGATCCTCCGCCGCGGACGCACCTACGGGCCGGTCGAGCCGGTCGGGCCGGTCGGGGCGAGCGAGCCGGGCGGGCCGGGCGGGCCCGGAGGGTCGGGGGACGGGAGCGAACGCGGGCTGCACTTCCTCTGCCTCAACGCGAACATCTCCCGCCAGTTCGAATTCGTACAGCACACCTGGTTGAACAATCCGGCCTTCAACGGGCTCTACGACGCCCCCGACCCCGTCGTCGCCCCACGCCAGAACCACCGCGCCACCTTCACCGAACAGGCAAGGCCCCTCCGGATCCGCCACACCGGCCTGCCGCAGTTCGTCTCCGTACAGGGGGGCGCCTACTTCTTCCTCCCCGGACTCCGGGCACTGCGCTCCCTCTGTACGGACACACGAACGGGCGAACACCGGTGACCGGCCCGCAACGCGTCAACAACGCGATCCTGGCGTGCATCCAGCTGGAACGGCACATCGACCCCTACCTCCGGCCGCTGTTCGACCGGACGCTCCACGGGCCCGTGCAGTCCCTCGTCCAGTGGTGCATCAACGTCCGCCGCCGCAACGAACATCTGCACCTCGCCGAGGAGACGCTGCTGCCGGACGAAGCGGCGACCGCAGAGGCCGTCGCACGGCAGATGGCCCGCTTCATGGAACGCACCTACACACCGGGGACCGCTCAGCGGGCCGGGAACACCAAGACCTACGGGGTCGTGCGCGGCGAGTTCACCGTGCTCGACGGCCTGCCCGACCGGCTGCGCCACGGCGTGTTCAGCCACCCCGGTGCCGGCTTCCCGGCCTGGGTGCGCTTCGCCGGACCGGGCCCCCTCTCGCCCCCCGACATCAAGGACAACGGCGTCCTCAGCATCGGCGTCAAACTGCTGGGCGTCGAAGGCGAGAAGCTGCTCGACGACGAGCGGGGAACCCAGGACTTCACCGGCATCAGCGCCCCGACCTTCACCACCCCCGACGTCGTCGAGAACCTCAGACTCCAGCAGCACGTCTTCGCCGGCACCCCGGTCCTGTACTTCATCGGACCGCGCCACCCGCACCTGTGCGACATGGTCATGCAGGGCCTGTACGCCAGGACCCACTCCAGCCCGCTGGAGTCCCGGTACTGGAGCTGTACGCCGTACCTGCTCGGCGAGGGCCAGGCCGTGCAGTACTCCGTGATCCCGCGCAACGGGTCCCACAGCCGCGTGCCGTGGAACCCGCCCGACGACTACCTCCAGCAGGCCCTGGCCAGGACCTTGCGCGAGCGTGACGTCGTCTTCGACTTCCTCGTCCAACTGCAGACCGATCCGCACCGGATGCCGATCGAGAACGCCTCCGTGGTCTGGCCCGAACGCCTCTCCCCGTTCGTCCCCGTGGCCACACTGCGCCTGCCGCGGCAGGAGTTCGATCCGGCGGAACAGTTCGCCCTCGCCGACCGGCTGTCCTTCAACCCCTGGCACGCACTGCCCGCGCACCGGCCGCTCGGAAACCAGAACCGCGCCCGCCGGACCATCTACCTGCAGCTCTCCCGGCTCAGACGAACCATGAACGGCACACCGCACGAGGAGCCTGGGCGCGCGGACCGGCCACAGATGGAATAGCGTCGTCAATAGGATGCAATTCCCCCTTGGGAAGGGCGCTGACCATGGATGCGCAAACGGGTGCGCGATACACCCTGGCGGGGATCCGGCTGGTGAACGGCGTTGCGGCACTCCTGGCCCCGCAGATGATGGCCCGCCGGCTCGGGGCCGACCCCACGCGGCCGGCACTGATCTACGCCCTCCGGATGTTCGGGGTCCGCACGGTGGTCCTCGGCGCCGAACTGCTGCTCCTCAAGGACGCGGACGCACTCCGGCGGGCGCTGCGCGTCGGCACCCTCATCCATGCGAGCGACGCGCTGTCAGCCGCCCAGGCCGGCCGCGCGGGGACCCTCCCGCCCGGGCCGGCGATGGCCGCCACGGCGATCTCGACGGTCAACGTCGCCCTCACGCTCGTGGCCCAGTGGCCCTGCTGCCGACCGTCGGCCAGGCGTCACTGACACCGCCTTCGGAAGGAACTCCACGATGCGTAGCGCTCCCGACGGCTCCGCGGGCCGCAACACGCGGCAGGACACCGGTGGCACCGGCACCCCCACCGGCACCTCGGGGTTCGTGCAGCTGCACAACAAGCTGGCGCTGGCCGCCGACCGCAGGATCGGCTGGCAGAACCTGCCGACACCGCTCGGCCTGCTGGCCCTCATCGGCCTCCGCAACAACCTGCGCCGGAAGAACCTCTTCGACACCACCGCCTACCCGGCGCAGAACCTGCCGCCGGTCGAGCCGCCCGACCCCCGGCAGCTCACCGAACGCACAGCCGACGGCACGTACAACGACCTGGCGAACCCGCGGATGGGCATGGCCGGTTCGCGCTTCGGCCGCAACGTCCCACCGGACCGGAACTTCCCCGAGCCCGAGCCCCGGATCCTGTCGCCGAACCCGCGTGAGGTGAGTCGTACCCTCCTCACCAGGACGGAGTTCATCCCCGCCGAATCCGTCAACGCCCTGGTGGCCGCATGGCTGCAGTTCATGATCCGGGACTGGGTCAACCACGGCGAGGGCAGCGCGGACCACGCCTGGAAGATCGAGCTCCTCGACGACGACCCCTGGCCCGCCCGGCCGATGCTCGTGCCGCGAACCGTCCCCGACCCGACCCGTCCCGAGGGCGCGGACGGCCTTCCGCCGACGTACATCAACGAGAAGTCGCACTGGTGGGACGCCTCCCAGCTCTACGGCGACGACCTGGCGGCCCAGCGCGAGCTGCGCGCGGGCGAGGGCGGCAAACTCCGGACCCCCCGCAACGGTGCGCTGTTCTCGGACGACCCCGAACGGGACCCGGCGAACATCCCCGGCTTCTGGGTGGGCCTCGCCCTGATGCACACCCTGTTCATCCTGGAACACAACGCCATCTGCGACCGGCTGCACGACGAATACCCGGCATGGTCGGACGAGGAACTCTTCCAGCGGGCCCGCCTGATCAACGCGGCGCTCATCGCCAAGATCCACACCATCGAGTGGACGCCCGCCGTCATCAGCCACCCGACCACCGCCACCGGAATGCGCGCCAACTGGTACGGGCTGCTGGGCCGGCGGGTGCACAGGCTCTTCGGCCGGGTCGCCGCGAGCGAGGTACTCAGCGGCATCGCGGGCGGGCGCACCGACCACTTCGGTGTCCCGTACGCCCTCACCGAGGAGTTCGTGGCCGTCTACCGGATGCATCCCCTGGTCCCCGACGACTGGAGCTTCCGCTCGGCCGCGGACGACTCCCTGCTACAGGAGACCACCTTCCGGGAGCTGACGGGCCGGCACGCCTACGAGATCATCGGCAAGCACACCCTGCCCGACCTCTTCTACTCCTTCGGCACCTCCCACCCCGGCCTGGTCACCCTGCACAACTACCCCAGGTTCCTCCAGGAGTTCCAGCGCCCGGACGGCAAGCTCATGGACCTCGGGGCCGTCGACGTCCTGCGGATCCGCGAGCTCGGCGTCCCCCGGTACAACGAGTTCAGGCGCCAACTCCACCTCGCCCCGGCGAAGGACTTCGGCTCGCTCACGGACAACCCGGTCTGGGCCGAGGAACTGCGCCGGGTGTACGAGGACGACATCGAACGCGTCGACCTCATGGTCGGGCTGTTCGCCGAACCCCGGCCGAAGGGCTTCGCCTTCAGCGACACGGCCTTCCGGATCTTCGTCCTCATGGCGTCCCGCCGGCTCAACAGCGACCGGTTCCTGACCAGGGACTACACACCCCAGGTGTACACGCAGACCGGTCTCGACTGGATCGAGAACAACAGCATGGCCAGCGTGCTGCTGCGCCACTTCCCGGAACTGCGCCCGTCCATGAAGTCGGTGGACAACGCCTTCACCCCCTGGAAGACGACCGGCCCCTCGCGCTGACCTTCCCGACGGCACAGGCGGTCAGGACGGCACAGGCGTGGTCAGGACGGCACAGGCGGTCAGGCGGCCTTCTTGGCCACGAACCGGCGCAGCCGCGTCAGCGGCCACGCGTTGATGACGTCGTCCGCCGTCAGCCAGCCGCGCTGCGCCGTCGCCACCCCGTAGCGCATGAACGGCAGGTGCGTGGTGGCGTGCGCGTCGGAGTTCACGGCGAACTTCACCCCGTACCGTTTCGCGCGCAGGATGTCCTCGTCGCACAGGTCGAGCCGTTCGGGATGCGCGTTGATCTCCAGGGCGGTGCCCGACCGTGCGCAGGCCTGGAAGACGGCGTCGAAGTCGGCATCGATGCCCGGGCGTTTGCCGATCCGGCGGGTCGTGGGATGGCCGATGACGGCGACGTGCGGGTTCTCGCAGGCGCGGATGAGCCGGCGGGTGAGGTCCCGCCTGCTCTGGTTGAAGTGGGAGTGGACCGAGGCCACGCAGATGTCGAAGTCCGCGAGGAACTCGTCGGGCCAGTCCAGGGAGCCGTCCGGGCCGATGTTGAGTTCCGTGCCGTGCAGCAGCCGCATCCTGTGGTGCGTCCCGTCGAGTGCGCGTACCCGCTCGCGCTGGGCGAGGATCTTCTCGCTGGTCATCCGCTGCATGTACAGGTTCGGGGCGTGGTCGGTGACGGCGTAGTAGGCGTATCCGCGGGCGGCAGCGGCGGCGATCATGTCCTCCAGCGGGGCCAGCCCGTCGGTGAGGTCGGTGTGGGTGTGCAGATCGCCGCGGATGTCCTTCTCCGTCAGCAGCTCGGGGAGTTCACCGCGCAGCCCGGCCGCGATCTCGCCGCGGTCCTCGCGCAGCGTCGGCGGGATCCAGGGCAGCCCGAGCCTGGCGTAGATCGCCTCTTCCGTCTCGGAAGTGATGCTCTCGCCGCTCTCCGCGTCGAAGAGCCCGTACTCGGACAGCTTGAGGCCTTGGCGCACCGCGAGTTCGCGCGTGCGGATGTTGTGCGCCTTGGAGCCGGTGAAGTACTGGAGCCCCGCGCCCCAGGAGGCCGGCGGAAGGACCCTCAGATCCACCTGGAAACCCGTGACCGTCCGTACCGAGGTCTTCTTCTCCCCGTGCGCGATGACCTCGGCCGTGTGCGGGTGGGCGGTGAGGGCGTCCATGAACGGGGCCGACCGGCGGGCCGCCACCAGGATGTCGACATCGCCGATGGTCTCCTTCATCCGGCGCAGGGACCCCGCGTACGTACACCGGACGCAGCCGCGGATGTCCGACAGCTCGGCGACGAGCTGTTCGGCGATGTCCATGGCGGCGCTGACGAGGATCCGGCCCTCACCGGCCTTCTGCAGGGCGGAGATGCCGTGCAGGATGTTGTCCTCGGTCCGCTCTCCGAAGCCCTTCAGGTCGCGCAGCCGTTCCTGGTGGATGGCGTCGAGCAGCTGGTCGACGGAGGAGATGCCCAGCTCCCCGTACAGGACCATGGCCTTGCGGGGCCCGAGCCCCGGAATCGCGATCAGCTCGCGCACTCCGGCCGGCACGGACGCCCTGGCCTCGTCGACGACGGACATGCGGCCGGTGTGCAGGTATTCCAGGATCTTGTCGGCGACCGAGGCACCGACGTTCGGGATCTCGCGCAGCTTCTTGGCGTCGAGCTTCGAGACGTCCTCCGGGTGGCCCCCCACGGCCCGGGCGGCCTTCTCGTAGGCGCGCGCCTTGAAGGCCTCCCCGCCCCGGAGCGCGATGAGGTCGGCGTACTCCTGGAGCAGCGCCTCGACCTGGTCGTTGGCTCGAGCCATATCTCCAGGGTGCCCCCAACCGCCCGGGGCATCCACTTCTCACCGACGTGCCGCGCCGACCTCCGGTGCAGGGTCCCCGGCCCCTCCCCGGCCGGGAATCCCGGCGTTGGCGATCAGCATGTCCAGGAGCGACACCAGGACGTTGCGGACGGCACCGCGGTCGCGGGCGTCGAGCATCAGGACGGGCGTGTCCGGATCGCGGAGACGCAGCGCCGCCGCGATCTCCCCGGCGGTGTAGGGCTGTTCCCCGTGGAAGCAGTTCGCGCCGACCACGAACGGCAGGCCGCGGCTCTCGAAGAAGTCGACGGCCGGGAAGCTGCGGTCCAGGCGCCGGGTGTCGACCAGCACGATCGCCCCGAGCGCCCCGTTCAACAGGTCGTCCCACATGAACCAGAACCGCTCCTGGCCCGGCGTGCCGAACAGGTACAGAACCACCCCGGCGTCGGTGAGGGTGAGGCGGCCGAAGTCCATCGCCACGGTGGTGACCGCTTTGGACTCGATGCCGTCGAGGTCGTCGACGCCCACTCCCGCGGCCGTCAGCCGCTCCTCCGTACGCAGCGGCTCGATCTCGGAGATCGTCTCGACCAGGGTGGTCTTGCCGACTCCGAACCCCCCGGCGACGAGGATCTTGACGGGGGCCGCCTGGGGGGCGGAGGTGTCATATCCGGGCAAGGTTGTCCCTGATTCTCATGAGCAGGTGGACGTTGGTGGTCTCGGCCCCCTCCAGGGGCGGCCTGTGGTGGATCAGCCCACGGTCCGCGAGTTCACCGAGGAGCAGCGTCATCGGGGTGAGGCGGATGTGCATGCGCGCCGCGATCTCGGCGACCGCCCGCCCGTCCGGTGGCGAGCACATCGCGAGGATGGCCCGCCACTCGGTGGGCAGCCCGCTGTCGGCATCCGCGTCGACCGCCGCCGTGATCGTGGTGTCCATGGTGAGGACGGTGCACGGCGCGGCGGTACGGCCGTCGGTGAGGGCGTACAGCCGCGTCCGGCGGGGCCCCCGGGGCTGCGGCTGCGGCGGATGCGGCTGTGGCTGCGACTGCGGCTCGTCGTCCGGCATCAGGAGGTGGGTGCCTGGACGCGCTCCGGGGTGCCCAGCCATTCGCCGAGCGCCTGGGCGGTCCGTACGGCCTCGCCGCCCAGCTCCCCGAGGCGGGCCTTGCGGGAGGTCACGACGATGAGCGTGCTGCCCTCCCCGCACCCGACGATGCAGAGGTACCGGTCGTCCATCTCGACCAGCTGGCGGATGACCCGGCCGCCGCCGACCTCCCTGGATATCGCCTTCATCGTCGCCGCGACTCCGGAGGACGCGGCGGCCATGCGCTCCGCCTGGTCCCGGTCGAGCAGGTAGGCGCTGAGCCTGATCCCGTCGTTGGACAGCAGCACGGCTCCCTGGATGCCGGCGATCCGGCTGAGGTTGTTGTCCAGGACGCTGTAGATCACGTCGTTGGATGCCGCGGTGTTGGGTGTCGTCGTCATGGCTGATCCTGTCGCAGTTCTTCTTCCACCGTCTGGGTCCCCTGCTCGTAGTCCGCCCAGGCGTCGGCCACCTCTTCGGGTGTCGCGGTGTCCGGGGCAGGGGCCGGCTCCGGCGCCCGGGGCCCGCGGAGCTGTTGTGTCATATGGGTCTGCGGGACGCGCTCGGGGAGGGCCGGCCGCGTTGCGCCGCCGTCCCGGCTCACGGGCCGCAGGGCAAGCGCAGGCGCAGGCGTACGCTCCCCGTCCCCCTCTGCCGCCGCCGCCGGCTCGGGCCTGCGGCGGCTCGGCAGCCCGGAGCCGGTGTGCAGCACCAGGTCGGCCGCCCGCGGTTCGGGAACGGGAACGGGGACGGGGACGGGGACCGGCACGTCCACGGGTGTGGCGGCCGGCGACGGCTCGCGGACGGGCTCGCGCTCCGGCTCCTGCGTCCCTGCCGCCGCCAGCAGCTCGCCGGGCAGGATCACCACCGCCGAGGTCCCCCCGTACACCGAGCGGCGCAGCGTGACCGTAGCCCCGAGCTGGTCGGCGAGGTGGCCGACCACGAAGAGGCCGAGCCGGTGCGCGTTCTCGGCGAGGACCGCGTACGGCGGGGCCGTGTGCAGGCGCCGGTTCATCTCTTCGTAGCTGGCGGCGGTCACCCGCGGCCCGCGGTCCTCGATCTCGACCGACAGCCCGTTCGCCACCAGTTCGGCACGGATCACCACCTTCGACCTCGGCGGGGAGAACCGGGTGGCGTTGTCCAGCAGCTCCGCGAGCAGGTGGCTGACCTGGCTGATCACCTGCGGTGCCACGCTCGCCTCGTCCAGGGCCTGCCGCTCGATCCGCCGGAAGTCCTCCACCTCCGCGGCCGCTTCGCGCAGCAGGTCGGCGACCCGCATGGGCTCGGTGTGCGGGTCGGGGACCTCGCCGCCCGACAGGATGAGCAGGTTCTCGATCTGGCGCCGCATGCCCACGGTCAGCTGGTCGGACCGCATCAACTGGGCCAGCAGCGCCTCGTTGTGTCCGAAGGCGTCCTGCAGGTCCTCGGTCAGGCTCAGCTGGCGGCTGACCAGGTTGCCGGTGCGTGCGGCGATGCCCGAGGCGAACATGCCGAAGCCGTGGCGCTCCGCCGCGAGCTGCCGGTGCCCGTCGACGGACACGGCGACGACCCGGGCGAAGGCGTCGCTGATCCGCCCGACCTCGTCCCGCTCGCCGGCCACCGCCGGGAGCGCCCCGTCGTCCACCGGGAGCCCGCGCTGGAGCCGGGCCACCACGTCGGGGAGGGTTTTCTCGGCGACGGTCACGGTGCGTTCGTGGAGGGCGTGCAGACGGCGGAGCACCGAACGCGTGGTGAACACGACCATGACCGCGACGATGAGCAGCGCGCCGCTGCTGCCGGCGATCAGCCAGGTGACTTCGGTCTGCAGCTCCGCGGCCTTGGCCTCGCCGCGCACGAGCACGGCCCGCGCCCGGTCGACGTTGAGCGTGGCCGTCTGCCGGGAGAAGTTGTCGTGCGCCGCCCGCCAGCCGCTGACCTCGGCGGGCAGTTTGATGCCGGATCCGGTGTCCTTGTGGTCGGAGACGATCGCGTTCTCGATGCGGACCTTCGTCTGCCAGTCCGGCGAAGCGACGATCCGCTCGTGGAACTGCCGGTCCCCTTCGGGCAGGTAGGGCACGATCCAGGTCTCGTACAGGTACCGCTGGGCTCCCACGGCACTGATGAACCGGTCGAAGGAGGCGGAGTCCAGTTCCCTGGACGGCCCGGCCAGGGCCAGGATCGTGTCCTCGCGCGCCACCATCTCGGTGGCGGAGAGCATGGCCACCACGGGCCGGCTCTCCTGGGTCAGCTCGGCGTCCTCGGCGTGGCTGAACTCCTCCTGGTACACCTGGATGATCTCGCCGACCGCGCCGGTGTAGTAGTTGAGGGTGGCGTCGGCGGTGCCGCTGCGGGCGTCCGCGCGCTGGCGGTACGCGGCCAGGTCGCCCAGCCGCCGCACGATGGTCCCGACGGATTCGGACGAATGGTCCGCCAGCCGGCGGAACTCGGCCGCGGCCCGGTCCGTGGCCTGCCGCCGGATCCGCAGCTCCTCCTCGGCCCCGGCGGTGCCCGCCCACCGCGAGGCGGTCGCGGTCCGCTCGGCCTGCAGGTCGACCATGAGCGTGTACAGCGGTGCGCCGACCCGCTCGGCGGCCGCGACATCGGCCCGCAGGTGCTCCGACTGGGCCAGCAACCGTTCCGCGGTCACCGCCACTTGGGCACCCATCGCCACGGTGGGAACGACCGCCAGCCAGATCAGCAGCGTACGCAGGCGCACGGTCCGCCGCAGCCGGTTCGTCAAGGGCGCTGGTGCACCTTGGTGTTCAGTGGGAGACATCGGTCCTCAGGGCGGCGGGGAACGGGCTGGCAGGGACCCGAGCAGGCGCGTGCAGGCGCGAGCGGGGGCGTACGGACAAGCGGGAGGCGCCGATCATAACCAGCCAAACCGAAGAATCGGGGAGATTGATTCCGATGCTGCTCCGTGGTACAGGCGCGGGAGTTGTTGCCAACCGGAGTCCGGATCGCAACGCAACCGCGACGCCGCGCCCCGACGCACCCCGCCGGGGCCGCCACGCCGGCCACCGACAGGCGGGCCACCTTCTCGGCTCCCACGGTGGGCGGCGGCATGGCCTGCTTGCGGACCGCGCCGGGACTCAGCCGGCCTGGACCGTGATCGTGCGGCCCGGGGCCACGACCGGGGTCACGTAGGTGTACGTCACCCCGTCCACCACCTTGGTGCGGGCCGGCCGGGGCACTCCGTTGACCTTGATCGTGGAGTACGTGCCGGGGAAGCGGGCCTCCCAGGTGTAGGGGGAGCTGCCCGAGCCGAGGGTGAGCGACGACTTCTTCGCCCCGTCGTGGCGCAGGGAGAAGACCGAGTCTCCGACCCGGAGGTCATCGATCCGCAGCCAGTCCATGCCCGACGGCAGCCGGGACTGGGTGCTCAGGGCGCGCGCGGGCGCATTGGGGACGACTCCCATCAGGCCTTCGACGGTCTGGCCGAGCAGAGTGAAGGAGACCTCGGGGTAGTCCCCGTTGCTGCCCTGCCTGGTGTTGACGTGCTGGACGTCCTTGCGGTCGTAGACGTGCTTCATCCACTTCCAGGCGGTGTCGTTGCGGTTGTTCCGGAAGAAGGTGTCCGGCAGGTAGGTGAGGGCCTCGATGTTGGTGGGCCGGTCGGCGCCCGAGGCCTGTTCGTCGATGTAGTCGAGGTAGGCGTCCCGGCGGCTGGCGCTGGAAGTCGGCCGGAGCGTGCTGGCGCTGGTCGGCAACCGTGACGTACCGGCGGGGGAGCTGCTGTTCGACCCCGAACTGGTCATCCGGGCGACCACCGGCCCGGTTCCCGCAGGGCCCGGCACCGAAGCCTGAGCCGGGCGCCCGACCCACCGCCCGACGCGGGCGCCCGACCCACCGCCCGACGCGGGCGCCCGACCCACCGCCCGACGCGGGCGCCCGACGTGCACCTGACGCGGGCGCCTCACCCGGGCGGCCGAGCTCGGCGCTCCTCGCCGGCGAAGAGGAGTGCGCCACCGGGTCCTGTCGATCCGGGGCACGGCCCGTCCGTGCCCATGTCCACCCCCAAGCCCCTCGGAGGCACACCGTGAGAAGATCCCTGCCCGCTGCCTTATGCGCCGCGGCGCTCCTGCTCGGAGCGCTCGGCGCCTCCCCGGCCGGCGCGTCCACGACGACCGGGAGCGAGGTGACGGCCGCGCACAACAGGACGGCCGGCGCACCGGCCGTCCTGTCCGACTCCTGGCGTCCGCCCCTCAGCACCCGGGGCCGCTACGTCGTCGATGCCGACGGCAACCGCTTCAAGCTCAAGTCCGCGAACTGGCACGGAGCCCAGGGCTCGTGGAACGGCTCCGGCGACATAAACGACCCGGCCAATCACCACGACGGCGAGAAGGCCGACCAGATGCCGCTCGGCCTGGACCGCGCGCCGATACCGCGGATCCTCGCCGGATTCCACGAACTCGGCATCAACAGCATCCGGCTGCCGTTCTCGAACGAGATGCTGCACGACCAGCGCCCGGTTTCCGACGCCTCGGTCGCCGCCAACCCGCACCTGCGAGGCAAGACCCCGCTCCAGGTGTTCGACGCCGTCATCGCCGCCACCACTGCCGAGGGCTTCACGGTGATCCTCAACAACCACACCATCACCTCACGCTTCTGCTGCGGTCTGGACGGCAACGAACGCTGGAACACCAGCCAGTCCACCGCACAGTGGGAGAACGACTGGATCAACCTCGCCCGCCGTTACAAGGACAACAAGCGCGTCGTCGGCGCCGACCTGTACAACGAGGTCCGCCGCACCGTCACCGACGACGCCAACTGGAACTGGGGCAACGACCACGACTGGTGGGCCGCTTCCCAGCGGCTCGGCGACCGGCTCCTCACCGAGGCCAATCCCGATCTGCTGGTGATCGTCGAAGGGATCAACTGGCAAGGCATCCCCGCCGACGGGCTGCCCCACTGGCGTCCCACGCTCGAACCGGTCCGTACCCTCTCGCACACCCTCGTCGCCTCCGACAAGCTGGTGTACGCGGCCCACTTCTACGGCTACACCGGGCCGAACCACACCGGCGCGACCGGCATGGGCGAGACGCGCGACCCGCGCTACCAGGAACTCTCCCGCGAGGACCTGTTCGCGACCCTGCAGCGCCAGGCGTTCCACGTCTCCGCCGAATCGGGCCGCCACTTCACCGCACCCCTGTGGATCAGCGAGTTCGGCATCGGAAGCGACGAGACCAACCCGCAGGCCCGCGCCTGGTTCGGCAACCTCGTGGACCATCTGATCGCCAACGACACCGATTTCGCCTACTGGCCCTTGGTCGGATGGGCCGGACACGGCATCTGGTCGATCCTCAACTTCGATGCTGCGGGCCGCCGTTCCGGCATCCTGGACGGCGGAGACTGGCGCGCCGCCGACTGGAACCGGCTGGTCACCTCGCCGCAGAAGAGCGGCCGGGTCGCAGTCTCCGGCACCTGGGACATGCTCAACCTCGATCATGCCGATGCGGTCCAGTCGGCACGCGCACGGGCCCTCGGGGACTGGGACCCGGGAGCCCGCAAGGGGGCGTGTCCCGACGGACAGCGGCTCGTCGGCCTGGCGCACCGGGACGGGCGCGGACTGTGCACCGATTCCGGGGCTGCCGGCCTGGCTGCCATCGGCCCGGTGCCGGCCGTCGTGAACGACGAACGCCACGTACAGCAGGGCGACTGGGCGAGCGGCTACACCAAGTACCAGTGCGCGCCCGACCAGTTCGTCATCGGGTACAGCGTGCGGGGCCGGGCGGTCTCCGCAGTCCTGTGCGCCAAGGCCGGCAGGACACTCGGGACGAACGGCCGTACCGTCTGGTTCGACCGGGGCGACAACCGGCCGGCCGGAGGCCCGGGGGGAGAGTTCGCGCACGGCAACTACAAGGGGCAGTGCGGAACGGACGAGTACGCCGCGGGCATCGCCTTCACCGACGCCTGGGCCAAGGGCAGGACGCCGGACGCCCTGCTGTGCCGCAAGCTGTGACGACCGACGCCCACCGGCCCGCCGGCCGGGGCCCGTCACAAGGGGCCCCGGCCGGCGGGCGGCCGCTCGCCTTCCTTCTCAGGGAGCGGCGGGACCGGACCCGGAAGTCTCCCAGAAGCCGCACTGGTGGTCTGCGGCGAAGCCGGTGGACGGGGTGAGGGCCTCCGGGCCGAGGGTGAGCGAGGTGTACGGGGCGCCGGTCGCCGGCCAGGGGGTCTGGCCCGGAACGCCGGGGTTCCCGGCGCGCGCGAAGGCGCCCCAGTACCGCTTCATCCGGTTCCCCAGGGCCAGCTGTGGGGCCGTCAGGGGACGGTCTCCCATGGTGAACTCGTACAGATAGGCCAGCTCGGCGCTGTGGCCGTTGGACTGGTCAAGCCCCGGCACCTGCGCGCCGTACAGGGTCGGTGAGTTCGGGTCGTCGAACTCATAGGCATACGTGGGTGCATGCGGCGCGAAGAGCCGGGCCGTCCAGTAGGTGTGGCAAGCGAAGGTGGAGTCGGTGAGGACGGCCGAGAGCGCGAGGTAGGGGGAGGGGAACCCGTCCACCGGATAGCGGGCGAGCACCTCCTCGGCCGCGGGCCCGTACGAGGCGCGGATCTGCTCCGTGTACTCCTGTGCGGTCAGCCGCGGCTGGGTCAGCGCGACGAAGAACCGCGCCTCGGACCGCGTGCTGCCGATCAGGACCGGCACCTTGTTCCAGGCCCCCGAGGCGATGGCCGCGACGGGCTCCAGCGGCAGCAGCCCGTCGCCGTACGCCGGCCCCTGGACCGGCAGCGTCCGTGCCGCGTTCACCAGGTCGGCGCCCCGGGCGCCGCGCAGGCAGTCCGCCGCGCGCAGCGGATCGGTGCAGCCCAGCTGCGCGGCGTAGGCGCGGGCCTGCTCCTCGGCCCGTGCCCGGTCGGGCGCACGCAGCAGGGTGCACGGCCCGCTCTGCAGCACGGCGCGCGTGAACATGCCTCCGGCCTGCGGGGACGCGAGCATGGCGCAGACCGAACCGCTGCCGGCGGACTGGCCGGCGAGGGTGATGTTGCCCGGGTCGCCGCCGAAGCCGGCGATGTTCTCCCGGGTCCACTTCAGTGCCGCGATCTGGTCCATGAGCCCGAACGAGCCGGACCGCGGCGCCTGCGCGCCGGTCACCTCCGGCAGGGCCAGATAACCCAGCTGCCCCAGCCGGTAGTTGATGCCGACCACGACGCTGCCGGTCAGGCCCGCCATGGTCCGGCCGCCGAACTGGGTTCCCGTGCCCTGGCTGTACGCGCCGCCGTGGATCCACAGGATCACCGGCAGCCGGGCTCCCGGGTGCGCGGTCCGCGGCCGATAGACGTCCAGGTAGAGGCAGTCCTCGCTGACCGCCTCCGGGTCGCGCAGCCCGTACGGCGAGAACTGCAGACATGCGGGCGCCGCGACGCTCGCATCCCGGGGCCCGCTCCACGCGGCCGGTTTCTGGGGCGGCCGGAAGCGCAACGCTCCGACCGGGGGTGCCGCATAGGGCACCCCCAGGAACTCCTGGGCCCGGTCGTGGGTCCGTCCGATCAGCGTGCCCTGAGTGGTCCGGACGGCAGGGCGCGGCTCGCTCCCGTGGGCGCCGGCCGCCGGGGCGGTGCCGAGCAGGGTCGTAGCGAGCAGTGCCGTCAGCGCGAGCAGACGGGCCACCCCGACCCGGGGTCTCGCCGTGCACAGGATTTTCATGCCTTTCCTCCCGATTTGAGTTACACGTGTTATCTTCGAGGTGAGGGCTGTGAGGCGGTGCCGCGCAGGTCGCAGGGGGGTTTCCCGGGGGCGATACTGAAGATCACGGTGCTGGAGGCGACATGCGCGAACCGGAGTCTCGCGGCCCGAGCCCGGCCTCGGCGTCCGTCAGTGGCGGAGCAGCGGTCGTGCTGGACGGCCAGGGTGTGGTCGTCGCCCGCACGGCGATGGCTGCGGCGCTGCTGGACTGCCTGCCCGGCCACGTGTGTGATCCCTTGCTGGCGCTGCTTCCGCGCAGCGGAAGCGAACCCGGCCCGGCCGGGGCTTCGGCAACCGTGTCCGGAAGGGATCAGGCAGGGCGGAAGGTCTCCCTGGCCTGCGAGGTCGTCCGGCTCGCGGCGCGCGCTCCGGGCGATGCCGATGCCAATGCCGATGCCGATGTGCCGACCGGACGGCAGTGGCTCGTGCTGCTCACGCCGGTCGAAGGCCCGGCGGGAACCGCGGCCGGAACCGCGGGCGGAGCGGGCGAGCGCGAGTGGGACGCGGAGCGCAGCCGGAGGGCGCTGGCCCAGGCCGCCGCGGCGAGCATCGGCGCCTCCCTGGACGTGGCCGAGACGGCCGAGATGCTGGTGAACCTGCTCGTCCCCGACTTCGCCGACCTGGCGACCGTGGACCTCGCCGACCCGGTACTGGTGGGTGACGAGCCGGCGCACCTCGACGTCAGCAGCGACGTCCGCCTGCGCCGGGCCGCGGCCGCGCAGAGTCCGGACATCTCCGCGGAGGACCTCCTGCCCGTGGGAGAGGTGCTCCCCCCGGTACCGGAGAGCGGGCTGATGCGCCCCCTCATGGAGGGACGGCCCGTCCTCGCGTCCGACGCTTCCGTTCTGGGCGCGACCCTCGGCGTGGATCCGGGGCAGGTGCCCCTGTTCGTCCCGCGCGGGGCACACTCGTCCGTGGCGGTGCCGCTGTTCGCGCGGGGTCTGATCCTCGGCTGCGTCACGGTCTGGCGCAGCCGGCTGCCCTCCCCGTACGGCGAGGAGGACGCCGCTCTCCTGGGGGACGTCGTCTCCCGCGCCGCGCTCGGCGTGGACAACGCCCGGCGCTACACCAGGGAACACCGGTCGGCGGTGGCCTTGCAGCGGAGTCTGCTGCCGCGCTCCGCCCTGGACATGACGGCCGCGCAAACGGTGGGGGTCTACCGGCCGGCGGGCGGCGGCGTGGGGGTCGGCGGTGACTGGTTCGACGTGATACCCCTGCCGTCGTCGCGCGTGGCGTTCGTCGTCGGCGACGTCGTCGGCCATGGACTCGATGCGACCGCCGCCATGGCACGACTGCGGACAGCGGTACGGACCCTGGCCGACCTCGACCTGGATCCCGGGGAACTCCTCACTCACCTCGACGACTTGGTGCTCGGCCTCTCCGGCGAGCAGATGGCCGGCGACTCCCGCTCGGAGCCGGCGGTGCTCGGAGCGACCTGCCTGTACGCCGTTTACGACCCGGTGACGAGGAAGTGCGCCGTGGCCAGCGCGGGACATCCGCCGCCCGTCGTCGTGCCGCCGGGCGAGGAGCCGGCCTTCGTCAACGTGGTGCCGGGTCCGCCGCTGGGAGTCGGCGGAATGCCCTTCGAGGTGACCGAGTTCGGCGTGCAGCCCGCGAGCATGCTGGCGTTCTTCACGGACGGCCTCGTGGGAGGCCGAGGGGGCGACATCGAAGAGGGGATGGAGAAACTGAGGAGCTCGCTCGCCGAAGCCGAAGCCGAAGCCGAAGCCGAAACCAAGGCCGAAGCCGAGGCCGGGCCCGACGCAGGCTCCGGCTCCGGCCGGAGCCTCGACGAGATCAGCCGCAGCCTCATCGACACCCTGTTGCCCCGGGAGCCGGCCGACGACGTGGCCTTGCTGCTCGCCCGCACCCACGCCATACCCTCCGATCGTGTCGCCGAGTGGGAATTCGAAGCCGATCTGTCGCTGGTCGGCCGTGCCCGCGAGCTGGTGGTCGGCCGGCTGTCCGAGTGGGAGCTGGACGAACTGGGCTTCGTGACGGAACTCGTGGCCAGCGAACTCGTCACGAACGCCATCCGCTATGCCGGCGGCCCGGTCCGGCTCCGGCTCATCCGCGACCGGGTGCTCGTCCTCGAGGTCTCCGACCCCAGCAGCACGCAGCCGCGCCTGCGCCGTGCACGCGAGACGGACGAGGGAGGCCGCGGCCTCTTCCTCGTCGCCCAGCTCGCCGACCGCTGGGGCAGCCGGTTCACCGGTACGGGGAAGACCATCTGGACGGAGCAGGCCATGGACGGCCCTGCCCTCGGCAACCTGTGAGCACGGCGGAGCAGCGCCCGCGGGAGGGGGCGGAGCGCAGGTGCGCTCCGCCCCTGCAGCTCGGCTGCGTGCCCGGGAGGGCAGGGGTCACGGGCGCAGCCCGGCCAGCAGGGCGCTCGTCGCGGCGAAGTGGGCCGGTCCGGTGTTCCAGTTGGCGGACATGGGGCTGATCGCGATCTTGCCGGCGCTCACGGCCTCCACGTCGCTGCCCTTGGCGGCGGGCTGCGGCTTGAACTTCACCGCGACCTTCCACGTACCGTCGCCGGAATCCGTGAAGTCCGGCTGAAGCGGCTGCTGGGGGTCCTGGATGGTGGTGGCGACGCCGGCGGCGGTCCCCTTGCCGTCCGCCCCGACGACCGGGTGGTTGATGTTCAGGCCGACACCTTCGGGCAGCAGCGGGACGGACTTCGCCTTCGCCCGGTCCTGTAGCCGGTCGATGAGCCTGACCGCGAACTCGACGGTCGGACGCATGGCGTTGACGGTGGCGACCGGGTCGGGAGCGGCGAAGCCGCCCGTGCTGAGGGCGATCGCCGGCACGCCGTATTCGAGGGCTGCGACGGCGCCGCCCACCGTGCCGGAGTGGTTCGCGAGGCCGGCGACGTTCGGCCCGAAGTTGGTGCCGGAGACGACCAGGTCGGGAGCCCGGCCCTCGAAGACCTCGGCGAGGCCGAAGGCCACCGAGTCGCCCGGAGTGCCGTCGACGGCCCAGACCTTGGGCTCGGGGTGCTCGACGTTCACGGTGGAGCCGCTGAGCATCTTGGTTCCCGTGCCGCTCTGGTTGGTGAGCGGCGCGACGATGGTGACGTCGTGCCCGGCGGCGGTCAGGAGCTGGAACGCCGTACGGATTCCCGGTGCGTTGTAGCCGTCGTCGTTGGTGAGCAGGATCCGCAGCGGGCCGGCGGGCCCGCCCTGCGGTGCCGCCGCCGCGGGTGCCGTACCGGCGAGGAGGGGCGTACACAGCAGCAGGGCAGCCATCGGCAGAACTCGCTTGCGTCTCACGGTGTGCTCCTTCGAGAGGGGAGGGTGAACGGAGGGAAACCGGCGGGCGTACGACCCTCGGCATACGCCCGCCGGAGCTGGGGCCGGACCGCAGCAGCCGCCCGGGAGGCGGCCGGGGGCGGTCAGCGCACGGTGCGGATGGGCAGGATGGCCAGTGCGCCGATCAGCGAGAGCGCGCCGCCGACCAGGAAGAGCGGGGTGTACCCGCCGAAGGCGGTGACGACCGCCGAGGCGACGAACGGGGCGATGATCTGCGGCCCGGCGTTGGCGATGTTGAGCACGCCCATGTCGCGCGCGGCATCCTCGGCGCTGGGCAGGACCAGGGTGACCAGCGCGGTGTCGACGGCCATGAAGCAGCCGAAGGCAAGGCCGTTGAGCGCGTTGAAGACGAGCATGCCGGTCCACGTGGGGCTGATCACCGGGACCGCCATGACGAGCCCGGCGAGGGCGGCCGAGACACCGACGAACACCTTCCGGCGGTTCCACCGGTCGGACAGCAGCCCGCCCACCACGGTGGACACGGCCATCGCGACCATCGTCACCGGGGTGAGTATCGCCATCGCGGCGGGCGGGGTCAGCCCGGCGGGCAGCGTGATGTGGTCGTCGAGGATGTAGAGCTGGTAGCCGATCACCGAGAAGTAGCCGAGCACCATGAGCGCGCGCCCGATGAAGGCCCAGCGGAAGTCGTGGTTGGCCAGGGCCGAGAGGAACGCGGCCATCTTCTGCCGGGCGGGAACGGCGGCGGCGGGGGTGGGGGCGGACCGGGGCACGTCCCGGAAGCAGGCGCTGAGCAGGAGCGCCGAACCGGCTGCCAGGGCGCCCAGGACGAGGTATCCCGTACGCAGCTGTCCTGCGGTCTGCGAGGCGATCAGTACGCCCACGGTGCCGCCGATCGGCAGCGCCAGGCCGACGACCGCGGATGCCGTGCCGCGCTTGGCCACGGGGATCCGGTCGGGCACGACGGCGGTGACGGCGGCCTGGTAGACGTTCATCGTGGCCTGGATCAGGCACCAGGCGATGCCGACGAGGAGTGCGGTCCGGAGGGTGCCGAGGAGGGCCAGGAGCGCCAGGGCGGCCAGGGCGCCGCCCAGCATCCAGGGATTGCGGCGGCCGGACCGGTCGGACAGGGCGCCGGCGATCGGGTTGAACGCGGTCGCGAAGACCGCGCTGATGCCGCCGATCAGCCCCAGGAGGGCGACCTTGTTCGCCGGGTCGATCGCGGCGATCTGCGTGGGCAGCAGCACCGAGCCGACACCCATGTAGACCGCCAGCATGGATGCGTTGGCGAGGAGCAGGAGCAGGAGGAGTCCGCGCTGTCGCGGGGCTCTCGGCACCGTGATCGTGGCGCAGCTGCTGGTGGGGACGGACATGCCAACTCCTGGGAGGGGGAGCGGAGAGGAGAGGGGGAGGGGAGTCGCGGGGCGGGGGAGGCGCGCGACCGGGACGCTCCCGTCAACGGGACGCATCCTTGTGGTTACACGTGTTAATCGACGTGTGAAGACTGTGTAGCACGCGGCCCGGCCGTTCGGCTAGGCCTGGAATCGATGGAGTCGCCGATCCGGTGGGCGGGTGCCGGTGGCGCCTGCCCTCGTCGCCACCTCGTGCGAATCGAGCGGCCGAGCGGACTGCGTCATACCTGTTACACGTGTAATCTGCGCCTCGGGCGGCCCGTGCGCCCGGTAAATCCGAAGGAGAATCCGATGCCACACATCCCGGCAACCCGGCCGCGCATCCTGGCCGCTCCCGACGGCACGCCGTTCCGCGATCTCAACGGCAACGGTGTGATGGAACCCTACGAAGACCCGCGGCTTCCGGTCGCCGAGCGCGTCGCGGACCTCCTGGGCCGCATGACGCTGGCAGAGAAGGCCGGCCTCCTCTTCCACACCATGGTCGCCGTCAACGCCGACGGCTCCCTGGTGGAACCGGAGCCGGGAGAGCCGGACGACGACCCCATGCGTGCCTCCACCGCCGCGATGGTCACCGGCAAGCTCATGAACCACTTCAATCTCTTCGGAGCGGCGGCGCCGCGCCGCATGGCCGAGTGGAACAACCGCCTCCAGGATCTCGCCGCCACGACGCGCCTGGGGATCCCGGTGACCCTCTCGACCGACCCCCGCAACGGATTCGTCGACAATCCGGCCGCGAGCGTGCACACGGAGGGGTTCTCCCTGTGGCCGGAACCGCCCGGCCTGGCCGCCGTCAACGACGAGGAACTCGTGCGCCGGCACGCCGACATCGTCCGGCAGGAGTACCTCGCGGTCGGCATCCGGCTCGCCCTGCACCCCACGGCCGACCTGGCCACCGAGCCCCGCTGGCCGCGCGTGCTGGGCACGTTCGGCTCCGACGCCGACGTGGCCGCCCGCATGGTCGGTGCGTACGTCCGAGGACTGCAGGGCGAGTTCCTCGGCCCCGGCAGCGTCTCGACGATGACCAAGCACTTCCCCGGTGCCGGACCGCAGCTGAACGGCGAGGACGCGCACTTCCCCTACGGGCGCGAACAGGTCTACCCCGGCGGCAACTTCGACTACCACCTGATCCCCTTCGAGGCCGCCTTCGCCGCCGGGACCTCGCAGATCATGCCGTACTACGCCATCCCCGTCGGCACTCCCTACGAAGAGGTCGGATTCGGCTTCAACAAGGGAGTCATCACCGGCCTGCTGCGCGAGAAGTACGGCTTCGACGGCATCGTCTGCACCGACTGGGGCCTGGTCACCGACACGCAGATCTTCGGGGCTCCCTTCCCGGCACGCGCCTGGGGAGTGGAGGAGCTGGACCGGCTCACCCGGGTGGAACGCATCCTCGACGCCGGAGCCGACCAGCTCGGCGGCGAGGCCGCCCCCGACCTCATCGTGGAACTCGTCCGCACCGGCAGGGTGACGCCCGAGCGCATCGATGCATCGGTCAGGCGCCTGCTGCGGGAGAAGTTCGTCCTCGGTCTCTTCGACAACCCCTACGTGGACCCCGAGGAGGCCGCCCGGATCTGCGGGAACCCCGAGTTCGCCGCGGCCGGTCTCGCCGCCCAGAGCCGCTCGATCACCATCCTCAAGGACCGCCCCCACGAGGCCGCGGAGCCTCTGCTGCCGCTCGGCCCGGACGTCCGGATCTACACGGAGGGCATCGACCCCGCCATCGCCGCGCGGTACGCGACCGTCGTGGCGGCACCCGAAGAGGCCGACGTCGCGGTGCTGCGCATCGCGGCCCCGTACGACAAGCGGCGCACCACGGGTTTCGAGTCCTTCTTCCGGGCGGGCCGCCTCGACTTCAACGAAGAAGAACTCCGGCCCGTACTGGAGGTCGCCGCCGCCGTCCCGACCGTCGTCGACATCTTCCTGGACCGAGCGGCGGTCATACCCGAGATCGCGGACCGGGCGGCAGCGCTCGTGGGGAACTTCGGCGCCTCGGACACCGCGCTCCTGGACGTGCTCTTCGGCCGGGTGCGGGCCGAAGGGCGGCTGCCCTTCGAACTGCCCCGCTCGATGGAGAGCGTCGTCGCCGGGCACGAAGACGTGCCCAACGACTCCGGGGACCCGCTGTTCCCCTACGGGCACGGTCTCCGGCTCGGCTGATCCACGGCCGCGCCGGAGGTGCGCCCGCGGCGCCGGGCCGACCCCCGCGCCGCTGCTCCTCCCCGCGGGACGGGTCGGCTCCTCCGGACGGGTCGGTCCCTACGGACGGGACCGGTCCCGTGGAGCGGGTCGGTTCCGCGGTCCGCGGGAGGGGTCAGGTCCCGCAGGACGGGTTCGGCCCCGCGGGACGGGTTCGGCCCCGCGGGGCGGGTTGGTCCCTCGGGACGGGTTCGGCCCCGCGGGGCGGGTTGGTCCCGCGGGACGGGTCCGGTCCCGCGGGACGGCTCACCAGCCGTTCATCGAGTTCCACCAGCCCCACCGCTGCGGCGCCGGGCCGCCGTCGCCCGCCCGCTCGCCCCGCCGCTTCTCCGGTACGCCCATCACCACGCGGGACGCCGGCGGGGCGGCCGCGGTGCCGGGTGCCGGTCCGAACGGGTTGAACACGACCGGCAGTTCGTCCGGGGTGCCGCACCACAGCGAAGGCCGCCGGCGCAGCGCGGTGTCGGGAACGGCGGGCCGGAGCGCGTTCAGCCGCTCGACCACCACCTCCACCGCCGTCTCGACGATCGACCGGGCCACGTCCTTGGCGGGGCACCCGTGCGAACCGGCTCCCCACGCCACATGGGCACGGCTGCCGAGGTCCTGCGCGCCGTGCCGCAAGAGCTCGCTGTTGGCGGCCGCCAGGCAGGGGATCAGCAGCTCGCCGGCGGCCACCCGGCACCCCGCGAAGAGGACATCGCTGCGGGCCCAGCGTCCGGCGATGTTGGGGACCGGTGAGCCGTCCCACAGTGCGCGGTCGGCGGCGTCCGTGACGGTCAGCCGACCGGTGGCCACGGCGGCGTGCAGGCGGGCATCGCCCAGCAGCAGGCGCAAGGTGGCGGTGATCCAGCTCATGGTGGACCGCCCTCCCGACAGCAGGACCGCCGCCAGGTTGTGGGCCACCTCTGCCTCCGTCAGGTGGGCGGAGTGGGCCAGCAGCCAGGAGGTGAGATCCGGGCCGGGCACCTCCCGCTTCCGGGCGACCAGACGGTGCAGAACCCGCATCAGTTCCGCCTCGGCGCGGGCCGCGTCGTGGGTGCCCCCGGCAAGCGCACCGAGCAGCGCGGCCGGCTCGCCCTGCGCGGACTCGGGAAGGCCGATGAGCACCGTGAAGGCATACCACGCCAAGGGGTCCCCGTACTGGGCGACGAGATCCGCAGCACCGTCCGCCGCCCACGCGTGCACCAGCGCCCCGGCCCGAGCCCTGACGGCGCTGCCCAGCCGGCGCAGGTCGATGCCGTTCAGGGTCTCGGTCACGGCGTGGCGCGCCCGTCGGTGGTCCTGGTCGTCGAGCCGGTTCAGGGCCGGACGCCAGCCCAGCACCGCAAGCAGGGGCGAGTCCTCGGGAAGCAGGCCCTCGGTGATCGCGTTCCAGCGCCGTGCGTCGCTGGAGAACGCCCGCTCGTTCCGGACGAGCTCGAGCACTTCCCGGTGCCCCATCACGAGCCACGCCGCGACCCCCGGACCGAGCTCGACGGGAGCGATCGCTCCCCAGCGCCGGTGCAGCACGTCGTAGAGGTGGCGCGGATCGCGGGCGAGGAGCCCGCCGTACAGGGGGACCGGGCTTTCCCGGAGCGGGCATGCGGCCGGGGTCTGACCGGTGCGGTCCATGAGCACCTTCCGTGCGGATCCAGAGGTATGGGGCGGACGTCGGAACACCACGGGCATCGGGTAGATCGGTAACGCGTGTAACCTGGAAGGTGCAGCGGTCAGCCGGCCGGAAATTCGAGCGGAGAAGGACGTCATGGCCAAAGAAACTTCCGGCGCCGTCTCGATCACCAGTGCGGATGTGGCCCGCCTGGCGGGCGTGTCCCGGGCCACCGTGTCCTTCGTACTCAACGACACCCAGGGCCACCGGGTCAGCGACACCACCCGAGCTCGGGTGCTGGCCGCCGCCAAGGACCTCGGGTACGTGCCGCACGCTGCCGCCCGCTCGCTGCGCGCCGGGCGCAGCAACCTGGTCCTGCTGCCCGCGTCGGTCTCCGCCATCGGCAGCCTGGTCAGCAGCTGGGTGGACGACCTGCAGAGCGAACTCGACCGGCACGGGTACACGACGGTCCTCCACACCGGCCGCTTCCCCGACGCGGCGACGGCCGCGCGCTCCTGGGCGGAACTGCGGCCCGCGGCCGTGCTCGCGATGAACGGCGACCGGCTCACCGGCGAGGCCGCCGGCATCCTGCGCCGCGCCGGTGTGCGCGGGCTCCTCGCCGTCGCCGCCCGTCCCGTGGAAGGGATCCACACGGTGGTGTTCGACCACGGGCGCATCGGCGAGGTCGCCACCGAACACCTCATCGCCCGCGGGCGGACCAGGATCGGCGTGGTCCTGCCGCAGGAGCGGGGCCTGGACGTTTTCGGACAGCCGAGGCTGGCCGGCGCCCAGCGGGTCGCCTCCCGGCACACGGCGACGGTGACGCCCGTGGAACTCGCCTACACCCGCGAGTCCGCCACGGCCCTGGCCGGGAACTGGGCGGCCCTCGGCCTGGACGGGGTCTTCGCCTTCAACGACGAGTACGCCTCGCTCCTCATGCACGCGCTGCGGAGCGAGGGCATCGGCATCCCGGACGACGTGGCCGTCGTCGGCTCCGACGACCTCGTGCTGTCCGCTCTGCAGCAGCCGCCGCTGACCACCGTCCGGCTGCGCCTGCCCGCGCCGGCGGTGATCGCCGAAACCCTCCACGCGCTGATCGAGCGGGCAACTGCAGCGCCGGTGCCGGAGGTCGAACCCGAGCTGGTTCACCGGCTGAGCTCCTGAGGCTCCTGAGCCGGCGCCCCGGCGGCGGGCGCGAAGGCGTGGGGCACCGGGCGACAGGTGGCGCCCCACGCCGCGGCGGGACCGTCGGGAACGCCGTCAGGCGCCCAGGTGCCGGGCCAGGAAGGCGACGCTCCCGGTGACGATCGGAGTGATGTCGGCGACGCCGAGGAAGATGTGGTCGGCTCCCTCCACCCGTTCGAGGGTGACCTCGCCGCCGGCGCCCTTCAGCGCCTCGGCGAGCAACTCGCTCTGGCTGTAGGGCACGAGCTGGTCCCCGGTGCCGTGGACCAGCAGGAACGGCGGGGGCTTCGCCCCGGCGGCGTAGGTGACGGGGCTGGCCGTGCGGGCCAGTTCCGGGTGCCGGTCGGGGGTGCCGCCCAGCAGCGTGGTGAACGGGTCGGGGAACTCGGCCCCGGGCATCTGCGGCAGGGGGTGCCCGAGCAGCGAGGCGATCTCGGACACGCCGTACCAGTCCACGACGGCCTGCACCCCGGTGTGCCCGCCGCGTACCCCTTCGGTGCCCTCCAGCTCCTGGCCGGCCGGGCCGTCGGGGCGGGTCAGCCCGGCGAGCGCGGCCAGATGGCCACCCGCCGATTCGCCCCAGACCCCGAGCCGCTCCGGGTCGATGCGGAAGGCGTCGGCGAACTGCCGGACGTAGCGGATGGCGGCCTTCACGTCGTGCAGCTGGGCGGGGAAGGGGGCTTCGAGGCTGTGCCGGTAGTCGATGCAGACCAGGGCCATCCCGGCCCGTAGGACCGAACGGTGGAGCAGTTCGACGGGGACCGTCGGCGGGGGATAGCGCCGGTCGCCTTCCAGCCATCCGCCGCCGTGGATCCAGATGACCGCGGGGACGGGTTCGTCGCCCGCGGGCACGTGCACGTCGAGCAGCCGGGGCCGGTAGCCGGGGGTGGTCGCGTAGGTGATCCCGTCGAAGTGACGAACGCCGTCCTCGGTCAGGACGGCGGGCACCGGAGCACGGAAGGGAGGCGGGGGCCACCCCAAGTCGAGCTCGGCCGGAAGCGATTGCGGCATGGAAGCGATCTCCCATCGGAGTCGATCGAAACTGGGCATTCGTGACGTTTGTCCGAAAGCTGGCACGTCTGCGCGCGAGATGCCTAGCATGTTACACGTGTAACAAGGCCGTCCAAGAGGTTGTTGCGCATTATTGACGATCGCAAGTTTTGCGAGATACTTGCTCCACTCCCCCCGCTGCCCCGAGATTGAGGTGCCGCCCCATGGAGCTCTCCCCGTCTGCTCATGTGGACTCGTTCTGTCGTGACCGACTGCCACCCTTCGCGCTGTGGCCCGAACTGCACTTCGATCTCCCGGAGTTGCGCTACCCCGACCGCCTCAACTGCGCCGAGCGGCTGCTCGACGACGCCGTGGGACGCTGGGGGGCCGACCGGCCCTGTCTGCTGACTCCCGCGGGCCAGTGGACCTACGGTGAGCTGCTCGAACGCGCCAACCAGGTCGCCCAGGTGCTCACCGAGGACTTCGGCCTCGTCCCCGGTAACCGGGTCCTGCTGCGCGGCCCCAACAACCCCTGGCTGGTGGCCGCTTGGTTCGGCGTCCTCAAGGCCGGCGGTGTGTGCGTCACCACCATGCCGCTGCTGCGGGCCGGCGAGCTCGCGGAGCTGTGCGAGATCAGCCGGCCGGCCGTCGCGGTGTGCGACCACCGCCATCTCGACGAGCTCACGGCCGCCGATGCGCCTGGCGTGGCCGTGCTGGCCTACGGCGGCTCCGGCGAGAAGGACCTCGTCGCGCGCTGCGCCGCCAAGGACGGGCGGATCTCCAACGTCGCCACCGCGGCCGACGACGTGGCCCTGATCGGCTTCACCTCGGGAACGACCGGCCGCCCGAAGGCGACCCTGCACTTCCACCGCGACGTCCTGGCCATCGCCGACACCTTCTCCCGCCACGTCCTGGGGCCCCGCCCGGACGACGTGTTCACCGGAACCCCGCCGCTGGCCTTCACCTTCGGGCTCGGCGGGCTGGTGGTCTTCCCCCTGCACGCGGGTGCGGCGACCTTGCTGATCGAGCAGGCCGGTCCGGAGCAACTGGCCGAGCTGGTGGCGGAGCACGGCGTCACCGTGCTCTTCACGGCCCCCACCGCCTACCGGGCGATCATGGCGGCCGGTGCGGCACGGAAACTGTCCGGGCTGCGCCGCTGCGTGTCCGCCGGCGAGGCGCTGCCGGCGGCCGTGTGGGAAGAGTTCCGTGCCGCCACCGGGCTGCGCATCATCGACGGCATCGGCGCCACCGAGATGCTCCACGTGTTCATTTCGGCGGCGGACGACGCGATGCGTCCCGGCGCCACGGGCCGGCCCGTCCCCGGGTACCGGGCCCGCGTGGTCGACGAGGCGGGCGAGCCGGTTCCCGACGGGCGGCCCGGCCTCCTCGCCGTCACGGGCCCCACGGGCTGCCGGTACATGGACGATCCGCGTCAGAGCGCGTACGTCAGGGACGGCTGGAACATCACCGGCGACACCTACATCAGGGACTCCGACGGCTACTTCTGGTATGTGGCCCGCAGTGACGACATGATCGTCTCCTCCGGGTACAACATCGCCGGCCCCGAGGTCGAGAAGGCCCTCGGCACCCACCCTTCCGTCGAGGAATGCGGTGTGGTCGGCGCCCCGGACGAGAAGCGCGGAATGCTCGTCAAGGCGTACGTGGTCCTGCGCCCCGGTGTCGCCGCCGACGGGGCCACCGTCAAGGAGCTCCAGGACCACGTCAAGCGGACCGTCGCTCCCTACAAGTACCCCCGTGCCGTCGAGTTCGTCACCGAACTGCCGCGCACGGGCACCGGGAAGCTCCGGCGCGCCGAGCTGCGCAGGCTCGCCCGCTCCGCCCCGGCCTCCCGGCCGGCCGCCGACGCGAAAGGCCCGACCGTGGACACCGCCGGCCTGCGGCGGGCGGCCCCCGCGCCCACGGACAGCTGTGCCGCCGGAAGCCCCGGGGATTGTGCCCGGAACCTGCCCAGCGTCGTCGTGGAGCGGCGCGTCGAATGGCCCGACACGGACGCGGCCGGCCACTATCACCACTCCACCGTGGTGCGCTGGGTCGAGGCGGCCGAGGCCGTCCTGCTGCGGCGGCTGGGGCTCGCGCATCTCTTCGGCAGTACGCCGCGGGTCCACTTCGAGGCCGACTACCGGGCCCGGCTCTGGTTCGGCGAGACCGTCCGTACCGAACTGAAGGTCACCAAGGTCGGGGCCAGTTCCCTCCACTACGCCTTCACCGTCCACGGCGAGGGGGAGGAGGCGGCCGCCAGCGGCCGCATGGTCGTCGCCCACTCGGCCGCCCGCGCCACCGCGACCACGGCCTGGCCCGACGACGTGCGGGAGGTCCTCACCAAGGCCGGCCCCCAGGCCCCCGAACTCTTCGCGTGACCGGGCGCGGAAGCGCCCCCTGCATGATGTGTCGCATTATTGATGATCGCCAAATCTGCGACATAGTCTGCTTCCGGAACCACTAGGAGGAACACCGTGCGTGTAGCAGTCATCGGAGGAGGGCCCGGCGGGCTGTACTTCGCGGCCCTGGCCCAGCAGCTCTCACCGGAGTGGGAGATCACGGTCTGGGAGCGCAACGCCCGCGACGACGCGTTCGGCTTCGGCGTCGTCTTCTCCGACGAGACGCTGGACGGGATCGCACAGGCCGATCCCGCCGTCTTCGCCGCCATGTCCGCGGAGTTCGCCCGGTGGAGCGACATCGACGTCCGCTACGGCGGCGAGGTCCACGTCTCCGGCGGGCACGGCTTCGCCGCCCTGGACCGCAACCGGCTGCGGGAAATCCTCCAGGAGCGCTGCGCGGAGCTAGGAGTGGACGTGCGCTACAGCACCCAGGCGCCGCCCGTCGAGGAACTCTCCGCCGACTACGACCTGGTCGTCGCCGCCGACGGGATCCGCTCGGCGACCCGCGAGACCCATGCCGCCAGCTTCCGCCCGGACCTGGACGAACGGCACTGCCGCTACATGTGGCTGTCCACCGACCGCGTCTTCGAGGCGTTCACCTTCATCGTCGAGAAGCGGGACTTCGGCAGCATCCAGGTGCACGCCTACCCGTACAACGACACGTGCAGCACGTTCATCGTGGAGATCGCCGAGGCCGACTGGCGGCGGGCGGGCTTCGCCGCCTTCGCCGACCGGGAGTTCGCACGCGGCGAGAGCGACGAGGAGAGCGTGCGGCGGTGCGAGGAGATCCTCGCCGACCACCTCGACGGCCACCGCCTGATCCCCAACCAGTCCCGCTGGATCCGCTTCACCACCGTGCGCAACGCCTCCTGGCACCACGGCAACGTCGTCCTGCTCGGGGACGCCGCGCACACCGCCCACTTCTCCATCGGCTCCGGCACCAAGCTGGCCATGGAGGACGCCCTGGCGCTGGCCGCCTGCCTGCACGAGAACCCGGACGTGCCCGCCGCCCTCGCCGCGTACGAGAGCGAGCGCAGACCGGTCGTCGAATCCACCCAGCGCGCGGCCCAGGCAAGCCTCGAATGGTTCGAGAACATCGGCCTCTACACCGCCCAGCAGCCCCCTCAGTTCGCCTTCAACCTCCTCACCCGCAGCCGCCGCGTCACCTACGACAACCTGCGGGTGCGCGACGAGCGGTTCACCACCGCGGTCGACTCCTGGCATGCCGTCGACAGCGCTCTCGCCGCCCCCCGGCCCGGCGCCGGCGCGGCGGCCGCCCCGCCCATGTTCCGCCCGTTCCGGCTGGGCGGTCTGCGCCTGCGCAACCGCGTGGTCGCACCGCCCACCGCGCTGTACACCGCTCGGGACGGGCTCCCCGGCGACTTCGAACTCGTCCACCTGAGCACCCGGGCCATGGGCGGCTCCGGCCTGGTCCTCGCCGGAATGACCGCGGTCAGTGCGGACGGCCGGGCCACCCCCGGCTGCCCCGGCCTGTACACGGACGGGCAGGAGGCCGCCTGGCGGCGGATCACCGACTTCGTCCACGGCCAGTCGGACGCCTGCCTGGGCATCCAGCTCACCCACGCCGGCCGCCGCGCGGCCACCGGCATACCGAGGCCCGACGGCAGGTCCGTACCGCTGGACATCGGCGCATGGCCGCTGGTCGCCGCCTCCCCGATCGCCTGGGGCGAGGGCTCCGCCGTCCCGAGGGAGGCGGACCGCCGGGACATGGACGACATCGCGAGCGACTTCGTCGCCGCGGCCGAGCGCGCCCACCGGGCCGGCTTCGACGTACTGGAACTCCAGTACGGCCACGGCCACCTGATGTCCGGTTTCCTGTCGCCGCTGACCAATGTACGGACCGACGCCTACGGCGGAAGCCTGGCCGGCCGGCTGCGCTTCCCGCTGGAAGTGCTGCGGGCGGTCCGGGCCGTCTGGCCCGGGGGAAAGGCGCTCGTGGTCCGCATCTCGGCCGCGGACTGGGCCGAGGGCGGAACCGGCGAAGCCGACGCGGTGGAGATCGCCCGCGCCCTCGCCGAGGCCGGTGCCGACGCGGTCGACGTCTCCACCGGCGAGGTCGTCGCCCATGAACGGCCCCGCTACGGGCGCAGCTACCAGACGCCGTACGCCGACCTCATCCGCAACGCCACCGGCATCCCCGTGATCGCCGTCGGCGCCATATCGACGTACGACGACGTGAACTCGATCATCCTGGCCGGCCGGGCCGACCTCGTCGCCGTCGGCCGGGCCCAGCTCCACGACCCCCTGTGGACCCTGCACGCCGCGGCCGCACAGGGCTACAGCGGCCCGGCGGCGCCGTGGCCGGCCTCCTGGAAGGCGGGCAGCCGTCGCCCCCCGGGCGCGCGCACCGACCGGGTCCCGCCCCGCCTCCACCTGCTCCGCCGGCCCGCCGCACCCGTGCACCAGCGCTGGCTCCCGCACGACCGGGCCCGTGCCGCCGCATCGTCCCGCTGATCTGGAGAACCGATGGACCATCTGCCACGCTTCACCGCCGCGGCCGTGCAGGCCGCCCCCGTGTACCTGGACGCCGCGGCGACCGTCGACAAGGCGATCGGGCTGATCGCACAGGCATCGGCGGGCGGTGCCGAACTGGTCGTCTTCCCCGAGGTGTTCGTCGCCGGCTACCCCTACTGGAACTGGACGATGAACCCCGTCCAGGGCTCACCCTGGTTCGAGCGCCTCCACCGCGCGTCCATCGACGTACCGGGCCCCCACGTGGACGCGCTGCGCGCCGCCGCCCGCCAGTACGGCGTCGTCCTCGTCATGGGCGTCAACGAACGCGCCCCGCACAGTCTCGGCGTCCTCTACAACACCCTGCTCACCATCGGCGCGGACGGGGAACTCCTGGGAGTCCACCGCAAGCTGGTCCCCACATGGGCGGAGAAGCTCACCTGGACCGGCGGTGACGGCAGCTCCCTGAAGGTCCACCACACGCCCGTGGGACCGCTCGGTGTGCTCGCCTGCGGCGAGAACACCAACACGCTGGCCCGCTTCACCCTGCTCGCCCAGGGCGAGCTGGTGCACGCCTCCGCCTACATCGCCCTGCCGGTGGCGCCGGCGGACTACGACATGGCCGACGCCATCGCCCTGCGCACCGCCGCCCACAGCTTCGAGGGCAAGGTCTTCTCCGTGGTGGCCTGTTCGACGATCTCACCCGAGATGGTGGACACCATCGCCGGCGAGGACGAGGACGTACGGCGCATGCTCGCCCGCCCCCGCAGCGCCCTCTCCGGGATCTTCGGCCCCGACGGGCGGCCCGTCACCGAGCCGCTGATCGACGACGAGGGCATCGTCCTCGCCGAGATCGACCTGGCGCGCTGCATCCAGCCCAAGCAGATGCACGACATCGTCGGCCACTACAACCGCTTCGACGTCTTCCGGCTCCACGTCGACAACCGCCCCCGCACACCGGTCACCTTCACCGCTCCCGTGCACCCGGCCACTCCTGCCACCCCCGCCACCCCCGCCACCCCCGAGGAGGACTCATGACCACCGAGCACGACGACAGCCGACTGGGCCGTGCACGGGTCACCGACAGCCCCGAACTCACCGCCTACTACGGGGAACTCGCCGAGCTCGAAGCAGGCGCCCTGTGGACCGTGGCCAACGACATCGAGCCCTGGTACCCGCAGCCCAGGTCCGTACCCGTGCTGTGGCGCTACGAGGAACTGCGCCCGCTGGTCCGCAAGGCCCTCGACCTCGTCAAGGCCGACGACGCCGGCCGTCGCGTCGTGATGCTCGTCAACCCCGGCCGCAAGGACGTCAGCGCCGCCGCCGGGCTCCTCTACACCGGCCTGCAGATCATGGGCCCCGGCGAGGCCATGACCGCCCACCGCCACCAGGCCGCCGCGCTGCGCTTCGTCCAGGAGGGCACCGGCGCCTGGACCATCGTCGACGGCCAGAAGCTGAAGGTGGGCCCCGGCGACTTCGCCATCACCCCGAACGGCACCTGGCACGAGCACGGCAACGAATCCGACGACGCCCCCGTCATCTGGCAGGACGGCCTCGACATACCCCTGGTCAACGCACTGGACGCCGGGTTCTACGAGGTCCACCCCGAGCTGTACCAGACCCCCGGCAAGGTGATCAACTCCTCGCTGCTGACCTACGGGGCGAACCTCCTGCCCCACGGCGTCGAGAAGTGGACGCGGCCCTATTCGCCGCTGCTGGCCTTCCCGTGGGAGCCCACCTACGAGGCCCTGCAGAACCTGGCCGAGGCCACGGACGGATCCCCGTACGACGGCGTGATCGCCGAATACACCAACCCGGTCACCGGCGGCTCGGTCATGCCCACCATGGGCGCCCACATGCAGCTCCTGCGCCCCGGACAGGCCACCCTGGCGCACCGCCACACCGGCTCGGTCATCTACACCGCCGCCAAGGGGCGGGGTGTCTCCGTGATCGCCGGGCAGCGCTTCGAGTGGCAGAAGGGCGACATCTTCTGCGTCCCCTCCTGGGCCTGGCACGAGCACCGCAACCTCGACGGGACCGAGGACGCCTGCCTGTTCTCCTTCAACGACTTCCCCGTGATGCGCTCCCTCGGCTTCCACCGCGAAGAGGCGTACACCGACAACGGCGGGCACCAGCCCACCGCTTAGCGGTTGTCCGGCCCTGATCCGCCGGACACCCCCCGAACCGCTCCGCCGGGCCGGCGGCCGCCGGCCCTGACACCGGCGCCGGCCCGGCGGAGTGCCACACCGTTTCCGGAAGAGCCCCACCCCCATCCCCACCCAAGGAGCACCCATGCGACTGGTCACCTACACGCGCGGCGACTCGCCCCACCGCCTCGCGGCACAGGACGGGGACCACGTGGTCGACCTCGCCGTCCTCGCCGACCGGGCGGGCACCCACCTGCCCCCGGACCTGATGTCGTTCATCCGGGCGGGCGCGGCCGCCCGGACCACTGCCGCCCGCCTGCTGGCCGGCGGTCCCGCGGCCCGGCCCGCCGAAGCCGTGCACCACATTGACGACGTGTCCCTGCGGGCCCCGCTGCGCCCCGGCAAGATCATCGGTGTCGGGCTGAACTACGTCGAGCACGTGGAGGAATCCAGCCGCAGCCTCGACACCGACAAGGAGCGGCCCACCCGCCCGGTCCTCTTCAGCAAGCCCGCCACCGCGGTCACCGGCCCCGGCGCGCCGATCCTGCACAACGCGGACCTGACGGCCCAGCTGGACTGGGAGTGCGAACTCGCCGTCGTCATCGGCCGCACCGCCTTCCGGGTCAGGGAGGAGGACGCGTACGACCACGTCTTCGGCTACAGCATCGTCAACGACATCAGCGCCCGCGACCAGCGCCGCTCCGGCCAGTGGTTCTTCTCCAAGGGCCAGGACTCGTACGCGCCCTTCGGCCCCGCCGTCGTCACCGCGGACGAGATCGCCGACCCCATGGCACTCGACCTCTCGCTGCGCGTCAACGGGGTCACCAAGCAGAAGTCCAACACCCGGCACATGCTCTTCCCCATCGCCCGTCTCATCTCCGACATCTCCTCCGGTGTCACACTGGAACCGGGAGACGTCATCGCGACCGGATCGCCCGCCGGTGTCGGAGCCGGCATGGTCCCGCCGGAGTTCCTCCGGCCCGGCGACACCGTCGAGGCGACCGTCGAAGGCATCGGCACGCTGGCCAACCCCGTCGTCGACGCCCGCTGAGGAGCGACCATGTCCGACCGCACCCACCGCACCTACCGCATCGGCCAGATCGTTCCGAGCTCCAACGTCACCATGGAGACCGAGGTGCCGGCGATCCTGCGCGCCCGCGAGGCCATCGCGCCGGAACGCTTCACCTTCCACTCCAGCCGGATGCGCATGACCCACGTCACCCCCGAGCAACTCAAGGCCATGGACGCGGACTCCGACCGCTGCGCCGTCGAACTCTCCGACGCGCACGTGGACGTACTCGGCTACGCCTGCCTGGTGGCCATCATGAGCATGGGGCTCGGCTACCACCGCACCTCGGAGGAACGGCTGCACGCGCGCACCGTGGAAAACGGAGCTCCCGCCCCCGTCGTGACCAGCGCCGGCGCCCTCGTCCACGGCCTGAACACCCTCGGCGCGAAGAAGATCGCCCTGATCGCCCCCTACATGCGCCCGCTGACCGAGACGGTCGTCGACTACCTCACCCACGAGGGCATCGAGGTCCTCGACTACACGGCCCTGGAGATCCCCGACAACCTCGACGTCGCGGCCCACGACCCCGCGCGCCTCCCCGGGCTCGCCAAGGCCCTGGACCACAGCGGCGCCGAGGCCGTGGTGCTCTCCGCCTGCGTCCAGATGCCCTCCCTGGGCGCCATCGGGGAAGCGGAACAGCTCCTCGGCAAGCCCGTCGTCTCGGCAGCCGTGTGCACGGCCCACCAGATGCTGCGCACGCTGGACCTCCCGGCGGTGGCCCCCGGGGCGGGCCACCTCCTGTCCGGCGCCTACGCGTGACCCGGGCACGACCCTGAGCCGGGAGGACCCCCCGTCCGCGCCGCTGGGTAGGATCGCGACCGCATCCGACGGAAGGCGATCATGGCGGACACTCCCACCCGGCCCAGTTCTTTGATCAACACGGTCTACGGAGCGTTCCTGCGACGCCTCGGCGGATGGATCTCCGTCGCCGACCTGATCACCCTGATGTCCGAACTGGACGTCGACGGCCCGGCGGCGCGCTCTGCGATCTCCCGGCTCAAGAAGAAGGGCGTGCTCGAACCGGAGCGCCGGGACGCCACCGGCTACCGGCTCGGCGAAGCCGCGCAACCCGTCTTCGACGAGGGCGACCGGCGCATCTTCGGCAGCCTGGAACCCGCGAAGTTGAGCGACGGCTGGGCGATGGCGGTCTTCTCCGTACCGGAGTCCGAGCGGTCGTACCGCTACCAGCTGCGCACCCGGCTGGCCTGGATGGGATTCGGGAACATCGCCCCGGGGGTGTGGCTGGCGCCGGGCCGCCTCCTCGGTGACGCCCGCGACATGCTCGTCCGCCGCGGACTGAGCGACTACGTGCATCTCTTCGCCGCGGACTACGCGGCCTTCAGCGACCTGCCCGGAACGGTCAGTTCCTGGTGGGACTTCCCGGCGATCCAGGAGCAGTACGCCGCGTTCACCCGTGAGTACGGCCCCCTCGCCGCGGAATGTGCCGGGCAGCGGGAGACGGACGGCAGCGAAGCGTTCCGCCGTTACGTCCCGATGCTCACCCAGTGGCGCCGGCTGCCCTACCTGGACCCCGGCCTGCCCACCGAGCTGCTGCCCGCCGACTGGAACGCGGTCGCCGCGCGCCAGACCTTCCAGCAGCTCCACGAGGTGCTCGCCCTGCCGAGCCTGCGGCACGTACAGCAGGTCACCGGCCTGGCAGAGGCGGCGCCGGACGCGTAGAACCGCCCTTCGTCCCCGGGGGTCCCGGGGACGAAGGGCGGTTCCGTGTGGTGTCAGGGACGGGCGGTCCGTGCAGGCGAGGTCATATGCGGTGCAGGCGGCGCCAGTGGCCGGCGAGGTCGTCGGTGGCGGTGGTGACGGAATCCAGGCTCATCGTCGTACGGGAGTCCCGGTCGTAGCGGTCCCAGCGCGGCATGGCGTGGTGGTTGGGGTCGCCGGTGCGGATGAAGGAGATCCAGGAGGCGTGCACGGTCGCGGCGAGACCGTCACGGATCCGGGGGTCGAGCCCCGTCAGGAACGGCGCCCGGGACCACTTGTCGAAGTTGTCGAACGTGAACGGCAGCTCCAGGCAGTGGGCCGCACCCAGCCGGCCGTTGTGCGCGGGCGTGGGGAGGTCGAACTGGTACGCCCAGACGGGACGCCCGCGCACCGCCCGCCGCTCGGCCAGGGCCAGGGCCGGCATGCGGAACAGGTCGTCCGAGATGATGTCCATCAGCACGTCGGCCGGCCGGGCGCCCGGCCGGGCCCCTTCGTACGCGGCGTAGACCTCGGCCGCCCGGTTCCCGAAGGTGTCCCGTGCCCGTGCGAGCACCTGGTCCTTGGTCGCCGCGGCGTACGCCTCGTCGAGTCCGAAGGCGAAGTTGGCCTCTTCCCTGGTCCAGCCGATCAGGACGTCGATGTCGGCTCCGGGGCCGCTGAGCAGCAGGTCCGCGGGGTTGCGGTCCAGCGTGACCTCGTCGAGGACCGGCAGGAACGGGGTCGACCAGTAACCCCAGCGGGCGGTGCGTCCGAACATCTGGAAGGTGGCGGCGATCAGGCGCGGCCAGGGGACGGCCCGCAGCTCCGCGACGTCCTCGGCCCCGACGATCTCCAGGAAGGCGGCGGTGCGCTGGAGTGATTCGGCGCGGGTGGGGATCCGCAGACCCAGCGGCGGGCTCTGCAGGATGGCGCGCTTGAACAGCGGGCGGCCCTTGCTGCGGGCGCCGGCGAGGGCGGCCGTCGAGAACGCGCCGCCGGACTGGCCGGCCACGGTGATGTCGTCCGGATCCCCGCCGAACGCGGTGATGTTGTCCCGTACCCAGCGCAGCGCTGCGAGCTGGTCGGTCAGCCAGAAGTTTCCGTCGGCGCCGTCCTCTCCGAAGTAGAGGTAACCCAACGGTCCGAGGCGGTAGTTGACGGTCACGACGACGAGGTCGCCGTTGCGTGCGAAGGTTTCGCCGGAGTAGTTGGGCAGCGAGCCCGAACCGGAGATGAAGCCGCCGCCGTGGATCCACACCATCACCGGCCGCTTGGCCGCGTCGGGTGCCGGCGTCCAGACGTTGAGCGTGAGGCAGTCCTCGTCGAAGGGTGGCGAGCCGTGCGTTCCGAGCACCTGGTCGCCGCCTTCCCGGTAGGGCTGGGGCGCGCTCGGCCCGAATGCGGTGGCCTCGCGCGTGCCCTGCCAGCCGGGGTGGGGCTCGGCCGGCCGCCAGCGGAGGGGGCCGACCGGAGGCGCCGCGTAGGGGATGCCCTTGAACACGGCGAGCCCGCCCTCCGTGACCCCGCGCAGCCTGCCCGCGCGCAGTTCCACCACGGGTGCGGTGCCGTCCCCCTGCGGGACCGCCCGCGCGGCCGCCTGCGCCACGTGGTCGCCCGCCATACCGGCGAGGAACGCGGCACCGGCCAGCCCCCCGCCGTTCTTGAGGACTTTGCGCCGCGTCGGATCGTTCGTCATGGTGCTTCACTCCCTGACTGGTCAAGTGGCCGTCGTCCGTACGGCATCGCGTGAATTTGACGAGCGCTAGTGAAGCTCTATATTTCACCCGGGGTCAAGGGGTGAGGGGCTCGCTCTCCCGATTTTGTTGCGAACTATTGACGAGCGTCGAAACTGCGCGATAGACACGTGTCATCACCGAGCCGGCCCGCACGCGGCCAGGAGCTCGACGACGCGGTCGGCGGTCGGCGGACCCCCCTCCATGCAACCCCCATCAGCGAGATCCGGCCCTCCCGGCCGGCTGACACCGTACGGAGTCCCCATGGCAGGTCGGTTTCGTCCCGTTGGTCTGATCACCGTCACAACGGCCCTCGTGTTCGCCACCGCATGCGGTGGCGCCAGCCTCGGGACCGGCGACGGCAACCGGCAGAGCGGGCCCTTGAAGATCGGGCTCCTCGTCCCGCAGTCCGGGAGCTACAAGGCGCTCGGCGACGACCTGAAGCAGGGCTTCGAGCTCTACGTCGAACAGCACGGCGGCCGGCTCGGCGGCCGCGAGGTGCAGATCGTGGTCGCCGACGAGGGGGAGACGGCCGACTCCGGCAAGGCGGCGGCGGAGAAGCTGGTCAAGCAGGACCGGGTGCTGGCGGTGAGCGGGGTGGTGAGCTCGGCGACCATCAACGGGGTCAAGGACCTCTTCGAGACCAGCAAGGTCCCGCTCGTCGGATCGAACGCCTCGCCGACGACCCTGACCGGCTCCACGTACGTGTGGCGGACCTCGTACGTCAACGACGAACCGGGCAAGGCGCTGGGCCGGCACGTCGCCGCCGAGGCCGGCGGCCCGGTCTTCCTGATCGCCGCCGGCTACCAGGCGGGCAAGGACGAGATCGAAGGCTTCAAGTCCACCTTCCTCCCCGCGGGAGGCAAGATCGCGGGGAAGGAGGTCTACACGCCGTTCCCCGGCACCAAGAACTTCCAGCCCTACCTCGCGCAGATCCAGCGGTCCGGAGCGAAGGCCGTCTTCTGCTTCTACGCCGGCGGCGCGGCCGTCGACTTCGTCAAGCAGTACCGGGACTTCGGACTGGCCGGCAAGGTCCCGCTCTACGCGCCCGGCTTCCTCACCGAGGGCGGCGTGCTCAAGGGGCAGGGCGAGGCCGCCGACGGCATCCTCACCGCGCTCAACTACAGCGCCGACCTGGACAACCCGGCCAACAAGGCGTTCGCGCCGGCGTACCGCTCGGCCTACGGAACGGACCCGACCACCTATGCGATGGCCTCATGGGACGCGGCGCAGGTCCTCGACAAGGCGATCAAGGCGGCCGGCACGGAGGTGACCGCGGAATCGGTCAACGCCGCCATCGCCGAGGTGGGGAACATCGACAGCCCGCGTGGCAGCTGGCGGTTCAACGACGAGGGCACCCCGGTCCAGCCCTGGTACCTGCGCGAGGTCAAGCAGGGGGCCAACACCGTCACCTCCGAGCTCGGCCGGCTGGGAGGCTGAGATGACCGGATGGTTGGACGGCAACCTCGTCAGCGTCATCGACGGGATCGCCTTCGGTCTGCTGCTGTTCACGATCGCCGTCGGCCTCTCCCTGGTCTTCGGCATGATGGACGTGCTCAACCTGGCCCACGGCAGCCTCTACCTCGGCGGCGCCTACCTCGCCTACGCGCTGTCCGACGGAAGCCTGCCCGGCCTGCTTCTCGCCCTGGCGGCCGGGGCCCTGGTGGGCACCCTGGGCGGAGCGGCACTGACGTTCCTCACCCAGCCCCTGGCCCGGCGCGGACACCTCGACCAGGCCGTGCTGACGCTCGGCATCTCGTTCATCGTCGCCGACCTCCTCGCCGCGGCATTCGGCGGCGAGGTGCTGCCCACCGACCCGCCGGCCTCCCTCCGCGGCACGGCGAACCTCCTGGGCCACGCGTATCCGGTGTACCGGCTGGTGTTCATCGCCGTCGCGGCCGGCCTCGCGATCCTCGTGTACCTCGTGTTCGAACGCAGCCCGCTCGGGGCGCTGGTACGGGCCACCGTCGCGGACCGGGACATGGTCCGGGCCCAGGGCGTCGACGTCCGCAAGGTGCTCTACGGAGTCTTCGCGGCCGGCGCCGCCCTGGCCGCGGTCGGCGGAGTCCTCGGGGCCCCGATCCTGGGCCCCGGGCCCGGCGTCGACGAGACCGTGCTCGTCCTCTCGCTCGTCGTCGTGGTCGTCGGCGGCCTCGGATCGGTGCGCGGCGCGCTCGCCGGAGCGCTGCTCATCGGCCAGGTGCAGACACTCGGGGTGGCCCTGCTCCCCGACTACGCCCCCTTCCTCCTCTTCGGCGCCATGCTGGCCGTACTCGTCATCCGCCCCCACGGCCTGGTCGCGACGGGGGTGCGCACATGAGCCCCGCACGATCCACCGCACGCCGGTCCCTGACCGCTGCTGCCGTCCTCGGGCTCGCCCTGGCGCCGTTCGTCCTCGGCCCGTACGCGGTCGGCACCCTGTCTCGGATCCTGGTCTTCGCCCTCCTCGCCGTCAGCGTGCACCTGCTCACCGGCCTGACCGGCCTCCCGACCCTCGGCCAGTCGGCCTACTTCGGCGTCGGCGCGTACACGGCGGCGATCACGGCGACACGGCTCACCGACATCGGGATACTGCAACTCCTCGTCGCCGCGGGCGTCTCCGCGCTGGTGGCCCTGCCCACCGGATGGCTGGCCGTCAGGGCCCGGGGCGTGGTGTTCCTGATGCTGACCCTGGCCATCGGCGAGATCGTCTACAGCGCCGCCGTCAACTGGAAGACCCTGACCAACGGCACCGACGGCCTCTCCGGCATCCCACCCGTCGTACCGCTGCCCGGCATGCCCGCGCTGGAGCTCGACGGACTGGTCCACTTCTACGTCCTGGCCGTGTTCCTGCTGCTCTTCGCGGCCGTCGCCCGTCTGGAATCGACACCGTTCGCCCTCGCCCTGCGCGGGATCCGCGACAACGAGGACCGCATGCGGGCCATCGGATACCCGACCCGGAGATACGCCCTGACCGTCTACTGCGGCGCGGGCGCGGTGGCCGGTGCCGCCGGTGCCCTGTGGGTGTCGGTGCAGCGGTTCGTCTCACCCGGCGACGCCGGCTTCGAGATGGCCGCCCTGGCGTTGCTGGCCGTCGTCATCGGCGGATCCGGCTCGATGAAGGGAGCCTGCACCGGCGCCGCGCTCGTCTGGCTCACCCGCGACTACCTCGGCAACCTCGAAGCCGTCGCCGGCCGCGGGCCGCTCCTGCTCGGCCTGCTCTTCGTCATCGCCGTCTACACACTGCCCCGCGGACTGGCCGGCATCCGGCTCCGCATCCGGCTCCCGCTCAGACCGATCCGAAGGAGCGCCTCGTGACCTGTCCGGACCTCCTGGAACTGCGCGGGCTTTCCCGGCAGTTCGGATCCTTCAAGGCCCTGGACGGGGTCTCCCTGTCCGTGCGGGCAGGCTCACGGCACGCGGTCATCGGCCCGAACGGGGCCGGCAAGTCGACCCTCTTCGGTCTGATCTCCGGAACCGTGCCGGCCACAGGCGGAACCATCCTCGTCGACGGGCGGGACGTCACCCGGCTGCCCGTGAACCGACGCGTCGGACTCGGAGTCGCCGCCACCTTCCAGCACTCCAGCCTCTTCCTGCGCGCATCCGTACTGGAGAACGTGCTGCTCGCCGCCCTGCGCCCGGCCGGTGCCGGCCTCGGCGGATGGCGGAAGGTGAGCGCCCGGGGCTCCGCGATCGGCCGGGCACACACCCTGCTGGAGCAGGTGGGACTGCCCGACCGGTACGAGGTCCCCGCGGCCGAACTCTCCCACGGCGAACGGCGGCAGCTCGAGGTGGCCGTCGCACTGGCCACCGAACCCCGGCTGCTGCTCCTGGACGAGCCGGCCGCCGGCATGTCCCCGGCGGAGACGGCGCGACTGACCGGACTGCTCGCCGCCCTGCCCGGCGACGTGACCGTACTCCTGATCGAACACGATCTCGACATGGTCTTCGAACTCGCCGACACGGTGACGGTCATGCACCTCGGCAGACACCTCAAGACCGGCTCCCCGGACGAGGTGCGGGCGTCCCCCGAAGTCCAGACCGCCTACCTCGGCACCATGGAGGTCTCCTCGTGAAGCCGTATCTCAGCGTGCGCGACCTGTCCTCCGGCTACGCGGGCGGAGTCGTCCTGGGCGGCGTGGACCTCGACCTCGAAGAGGGCGGCATCCTCGCACTCCTCGGCCGCAACGGGGTCGGGAAGACCACCCTCGTCTCGACCGTCATGGGATTCGTCCGGCCCTACGGAGGCAGCGTCACCGTGGGCGGCCGGGAGCTCGCCGGAGCCCGCGTCGACGTGGTCGCCCGGGCCGGGGTGGGCATCGTCCCGCAGGGCCGCCGGGTCTTCGCACCGCTCACGGTGGCCGAGCACCTGGCGATCGCCTCCCGCCGCCCGGCGGGAGCCGGTCCATGGACCCGGGACCGCGTCCTCAGCCTGCTGCCGCGGCTGGGGGAACGGCTCGGCCACCGCGGTGACCAGCTCTCCGGCGGGGAGCAGCAGATGCTCGCGATCGCCCGGGCCCTGCTGGGCAACCCGCGCCTGCTGCTCCTGGACGAACCGACCGACGGCCTCGCCCCCTCCGTCGTCGACCAGGTCGGTGAGGTGATCCGCGAGGTCGGCGCGGAAGGCATGACCGTCCTGCTCGTCGAGCAGAACCTCCGCCTGGCACTCTCCGTAGCCCAGAGCGTGGCCGTCATGCAGAAGGGCCGCGTGGTCCACCAGGCGGACGCCGTGGAATTCGCATCCAGCCCCGAAGACCGACGGCGTCTGCTGGGCGTCGACTGACCGGCGCCCTGCCGGGCGCCCAGCGCCGTGCGAAGGCGGCATCACGCCGACGGGCAGACGATGGATTCGTGGAGACACGGTTCCCGGACGGTCCGCCCGAGCGACTCGGGGCCCGACGGTGACCGCAAAACGCACGGCAAGGACGCTGCGGCGTTGGGTACAGGTGCCAGATGAACGAGCACATTCCGGTCGACGAGCTGATCAGCGGCGCCGCACAGGCTGCCGGCGGATGGCTGGGCGCGCTGCCGGTCGCCCTGGTGGCCACCAGCGCCGACGGGACGATCGTGCGCTGGAACCAGGTCGCCCAGGAATTGCTGGGCTATGCCCCGCCGCAGATACTGGGCCGCAACATCGCAGACCTGCTCCATCCGGGAGCCGACCGCAGCCTGGGGCGCTCCCTCTGGGAAGCCGCGGCCACGGGGCGGGGCGTGATGGGCACGGTCACCGCCTGGCACCGCGACGGGCACCCGCTGGAGGTGGAGATCTGGGCCTCTCCGGTGTCCGACCGCCAGCACGGCCCGGCCACGGTGCTGGTCTTCGCCGCCGACGCCCACGCCGCACGGCGCATCCGGGGGTCCTCGGCGGTATGGGACGGCCTGTTCGCCCGATCCCCGGTCGGCATCGCCATCCTCGACACGCAGCTGCGGTTCCTCCAGGTCAACGCCGCGCTCGAAGCCATGAACGGCCTGCCGGAGTCGGCGCACGTGGGACGCCGCCTGGCCGAGCTCCTCCCGGAGGTCAACGCCCACGAGATGGAGGAGGCCATGCGGCAGGTACTGGAGACCGGCCGGCCGCTCCTGGACCGTCGGCGGGTCGGACGGACACCGGCCGAACCGGACCACGACCGGGTGTGGTCGTGCTCCTACGTCCGGGTGGAGGATCCCGCCCGGATGCCGATCGGTGTCATCGCCTCGCTCGTCGACATCACCGAGCAGCAGCGCGACCACGTGGAAGCCGAAGCGGGCCGGCGCAGGCTCGCCATGCTCAGCGAGGCCAGCATCCGCGTCGGCTCCAGTCTCGACCTGGAGCGCACCGCGCAGGAACTCGCCGATCTCGCCGTGCCGCGCCTCGCCGATGCCGTCACCGTGGACGTGCTGGACGCGCTGGCGCGCGGGGACGAGCCCGGCATGGGGCTGACCGGCGGGGTCGCCCTGCGGCGCCTCGGCAAGGCCCCGCTGTCCGGATCCAAGGTGACCGACATCCTCGCCCCCCTCGGCCGGACGCTCACCTTCCCCGCAACCGCCCCCTACACCCAGGCCCTCGCGGCCCGGCAGCCCTTCCTGATCGCCCGCCTCGACGACCAGACCATCGCCCCCGCCGCCCGGCACTCGGTCAAACCCGCCCAACTGGTCGAGGTGGGAGTGCACTCGTTCGTCATGGCACCCCTGGTGGCCCGGGACACGGTGCTCGGCGTCGCCACCTTCTACCGCACCCGCCCCATGGCACCCTTCGGCTCCGAAGACGTCACCCTCGCCGCCGAACTCACCGCCCGCGCCGCGCTCAGCATCGACAACGCCCGGCTCTACCACCACGAGCACGAGACCGCGGTCATCCTCCAGCGCAGCATGCTCCCCCAGCACATCCCCCTGCCCTCGGGCATCGAGATCAGTCACCGCTACCTCCCCGCGAGCGACGTCAACGAAGTCGGCGGCGACTGGTACGACGTCCTCCCCCTGGCCGGCCGCAAGGCGGCCCTGCTCATCGGCGACGTCATGGGGCACGGCATCGCCGCGGCCGCGGTCATGGGCCGGCTGTCCGCCTCCGTACGGGCCCTCGCACGCCTGGACCTTTCGCCCGTGCGGCTGTTGCACCAGCTGGAAGCCGCCCTCACCGATCTCGCCGAGCCGATGCTGGCCACCTTCCTGTACATCGTCTGCGAGCCGGCCACCGGACGCTGCACCGTCACCCGGGCCGGGCACCCGCCGCCCGCACTCGTGCTCCCCGACGGCACGGTCCGGCTCCTGGACACCCCGCCCGGCGTCCCCCTGGGGGTCGGGGGCATCGCCTTCACTCCCACCGAGTTCGCGGTGCCTCCCGGCAGCCTCCTCGTGCTCTACACCGACGGCCTGATCGAAGCCCGCGGCTCCGACCTCGACGAGCGGCTGGCCGAACTGACGCGACTGCTCGCGGATCCGCAGCGGCAGCTGGACCACCTGTGCGACTCGCTGATCACCCACCTCGTTCCGGCGGCGGCCGACGACGACGTCGCGCTCCTGGTCGCCCGCATCGGCGGCTAGGCAGTCTTGGTGTCTTGGCTACGAAACGCCGGGAGCGTGCAGCTCACCCGTCCGCGCCAGCCGCGCGTACCAGTGCGCGCTCGACTTGGGCGTGCGCTTCAGGGTGGCGTAGTCGACGTGGATCGCGCCGAACCGCTTGGCGTAGCCGTACGCCCACTCGAAATTGTCGAGCAGCGACCAGAGGAAGTAGCCGCGCACGTCCACCCCGGCGGCGATCGCCCGGTGCACGGCTTCGAGGTGCGCGTGGACGTACGCGGCGCGCTCCGGGTCGTGGACCGTGCCGTCCGGGCCGATCTCGTCCTCGTACGCCGCACCGTTCTCGCTGATGAGGAGAGGCAGGCCGGGATACCGGGCGGCGGTCCGGGTCAGCAGGTCGTACAGCGCGCTCGGGTCCACCGGCCAGCCCATCGCCGTACGTTCGCCCGGAGCCCGGTGGAAGGCGACGCGGTCCGCGCCGGGCCAGGGCGAGTGCTCGCTGTTGCCGTGGCCGTCGTCCTGCGGCTTCTGCGCGCCCTCCGCGACGTGCGAGACGACCGTCGGGGTGTAGTAGTTGACGGCCAGCAGGTCCAGGGGCTGGTGGATGGCGGCGGTGTCGCCGCCCCGGACGAAGGACCAGTCGGTCACGTGGGCGGTGTCCGCGAAGAGATCCTCGGGGTAGGCGCCCTCCAGCATCGGGCCGAGCCAGACCCGGTTGCCGACGGCGTCGATGCGGCGGGCCGCTTCCCGGTCCTCGGGCGAGGGCGTCAGGGGGCGGACCTCGTGGAGGTTGAGGGAGACCGCGAGCTGACCGTCCCGGGGCAGCGCGGCCCGCAGGGCCTGGACGGCGAGGCCGTGACCGAGGTTGAGGTGGTGGGCAGCGCGCAGGGCGGCGACCGGGTCGGTGCGGCCCGGGGCGTGGACCCCGGAACCGTAGCCGAGGAACGCACTGCACCAGGGCTCGTTGAGCGTGATCCAGCGCTTCACCCGGTCTCCCAGGGCGTCCGCGACGATTCCCGCGTACTCGGCGAACCGCCCGGCGGTCGGGCGCTCCGGCCAGCCGCCCGCGTCCTCCAGTTCCTGGGGCAGGTCCCAGTGGTAGAGGGTGAGGGCGGGCTCGATGCCGGCGGCGAGCAGCTCGTCGACGAGCCGGCGGTAGAAGTCCAGTCCCTGCTGGACGGCCGGACCCCGGCCGGTCGGCTGGACGCGGGACCAGGACACGGAGAACCGGTAGGCGCCCAGGCCGAGTTCGGACATCAGCCGGACGTCCTCGCGGAACCGGTGGTAGTGGTCCACCGCCACATCGCCGGTGTGGCCTTCGAAGACCTTCCCCGGGGTGTGCGAGAAGGTGTCCCAGATGGACGGGGTCCGGCCGCCCTCACGGGCGGCTCCCTCGATCTGGTACGCGGCGGTGGCCGTGCCCCACAGGAAGCCGGGCGGGAAAGAGCGGACGGCGGTGAGCGGCCGGGTCTCGGACGCGGTCATAGGAGAGCGCTCCCAACGCGAAGTGCGGATGCGGTGCGGACAGGGGGGTGAGCCGGTCAGTTCTTGACGGCGCCGGCCGTGATGCCGCCGACGATGTGCTTGCCGAGCACGGCGAAGACCAGCAGCAGCGGCAGCGTGGAGATGAGCGCGCCGGTCAGCACGACGGCCTGGTCGACGGTGTGATTGCCGGCGCCGAGGCCGGCCAGGGCGACCTGGAGGGTCGGGTTCCCGTCGGGGGTCAGCGCGATGAACGGCCAGAAGAAGTCGTTCCAGGCCTGGACGAAGACGAGCATCCCGAGGACCGCCATCGCGGGCCGGGCCACCGGGAACACCACGTGCCAGATGATGCGCAGACTGTGCGCGCCGTCCATGCGGGCCGCCTCCACCAGCTCCACCGGCAGTGCCTCGATGAGGTACTGGCGCATGAAGAACACGCCGAAGGCCGCGACCAGCGAGGGCAGGACGACCGACTGGAGCTGGTCGACCCAGCCGAGGCCGGTGATGATCTGGTAGAGCGGGATCACGCTGAGCTGCGGCGGGATCGTCATGGTCGCCACCACCAGCGCCAGCATGGCGCTCCGCCCCTTGAAGGGCAGCTTGGCGAAGGCGAAGCCGGCCAGGGTGGAGAACAGGACGGTGGACAGGGCCACGAGCCCGGCCACGATCGTGGTGTTGACCAGTGCCTCGCCCATGTCGACCTGGTTCCAGGCGAAGGACAGGTTGTCGAAGAGCCGGGGGCCGGGCAGCAGCGGGGCCGGGGCCTCGACCACGCGCTCGCCCGAATGGGAGGCGGCGACGAGGTTCCAGTACAGCGGGAAGAGCGAGACCAGCGCGGCCAGGACCAGCAGGACGTAGGTCAGCGGTCCCGCGTGGTGCTGACGGCCTGCCGCCGGGCGGAGCCGCCCGGCGCGCGGCACCCTGGCGGTGGTCGTGTCGAGTGTGCGGGCCATGAGGTCAGCTCCCCGGCTTCTTGCGGTTCCGGTTGCGGCCCCGGTCGCCGTTTCGGTTGCGGCTGCGGTTGCGGCCGCGGGAGATCAACGCCTGGACGCCGCCGATGAGCAGAAGGAGCAGCAGCATGACCCAGGCGATGGCGGAGGCCTGGCCCAGCGCGCCGGTGACCCACCCCTTCTCGTACATCAGCAGGCTCAGCGTCTGGAACTGGTTGCCGCTGCCACCGCTGATGCCGACGCTGCCGCCGAACAGCATCGGCTCGCCGAACAGCTGGGTGGCACCGATGGTGGAGACGACGATCGTGAAGAGGATCGTCGGCCGGATGGAGGGGATGGTGACGCTGAGGAACTGGCGCCAACGTGATGCCCCGTCCAGCGCCGCGGCCTCGTAGAGGTCCTGCGGTACGGCCTGCATCGCCGCCAGGTAGATGAGCGCGTTGTAGCCCGTCCAGCGCCACGTCACGATCGTCGAAATCGCGATCTGCGCGGGCCACTTGGAGGACTCCCAGGCGACCGGCTCGAAGCCGGACCAGCCCAGGGCCGTGTTGATCAGGCCGTAGTCCGTGTTGAACAGCTGGGCGAAGACGAGCGTCGCCGCCGCGATGGAGGTGGCGTACGGGGCGAGGACCGCGACCCGGAAGAACCCCCGGCCGCGGAGCTTGTAATTGAGCAGGTGCGCCAGGCCCAGGGCCATCAGCAGCTGGGGAACGGTCGAGATCACACCGATGGTGAAGGTGTTGGCGAGGGCGTTCCAGAAGAACTCGCTGGTCGCCAGGGAGCCGTAGTTCTCCAGCCCCTTCCACTGCGCGCTGCCGCCGAGCTCGACCCGGTGGAGGGAGAGCCAGCCCGTGTAGATCAGCGGGAAGAGGCCGAAGGCCGCGAAGGTGAGGAAGAAGGGGGCGATGAAGACGTACGGGACCGCCTTCAGGTCCAGGCGGTACAGCGCGCTGCGCCGGCTGCCGCCGCGGCCGGAAGGGTGCTTGCGGGAGCCGGGGGTGGAGGGCGGTGCGGTGGGCGGCGGGGGGCCGCCACCGGTCGCCCGTACGGAGGTGGCCACGGGGGCGGTCCTTCCGGGTCGATGCGTGACGTGGTGCGGACGGTGACGGCCCGCCACCCGAAGGCGGCGACGGGCCGGCACGGGCCCCCGCTACTGATCGATCTTGTCGTCGACCAGCTTCCTGACGTTCTCCCAGGCCTTTGCCGGGTCGGTGCCGCGCTGCTCGATGTCGAGGATGCCGTTGTCGGTGAGGAAGGTCTTCACCTGCCCGTCCCAGCGGCTGATCGGGGCGGGCGTGATGCCGGCCGCCGCCTCCGAGTAGATCCTGCCGACCGGGGTGTCGCCGAAGAACGGAAGCTTGGCGTCCTGCACCGCCGGGGAGGTGAGGGTGTCCTTGGAGGACGGGATGTTGCCGTTCACGCCGAAGACCTTGGCGTGCTGCGCCGGTGCGGTCAGCCAGGCGGCGAGCTCGGCCGCCTCCTTGGCGTGCTTGCCGGACTTCGGTACGGCGAGGAACGCGCCGCCCCAGTTCCCGGCCACGGGCGGCGCGGCGATGTCCCACTTCCCCTGGTTCTCGGCGCCCGCCTGGTCCTTGATGATGCCCGTCATCCAGCTCGGGCAGGCGACCGTGGCGAACGTCGAGTTCTTGAAGGCCGCGTTCCAGCTGCCCTTCTCGTCGAACTGCCGGAGCTTCGCGGTCAGTCCGCCCGTCGTCGCCGCCACGGCGGTAGCCCACGCCTTCTTCACACCGGGGCTGTTCTCGTAGTCCAGCTCGCCCTTGGCGTTGGCGTACTGCACCGGCTCGCTGGAGACCACGGCGTTGAACAGTCCGCTGGCCGAGTCGTGGAAGGCGGTCCCGGCCGGAGCGTTCTCCTTGTACGTCTCGCCGGCCTGCAGGAACTTCGCCCAGTCGCCCGCCCAGAGCTTGGCGACCTCGGTGCGATCGGTCGGCAGGCCGGCCTTGGCGAACAGGTCCTTGTTGTAGCAGATGGCCATCGGGCCGATGTCCGTGCCGAGGCCGATGACCTTGCCGTCGTCCGTGGTGGCCTGCTTGACCTTCCAGTCGAGGAACGCGCCGAGGTCGGCACCGCCCGTGGTGCCGAGGTCGACCCACTTGCCCGCCATGGCCGGCCCGGTCGCCTCCGCGATGTAGCCCACCTCCAGGGCCTGGATGTCCGCCAGGCCGCTGTTGCGGGAGAGGCGCAGTTTGAGCGTGTCCCAGTACTTCTGGCCGTCGGCGACGTTCGACTCTTCGATCTTGATGTGGGGGTGGGTCTTCTCGTATTCGGCGTAGAGCTTGGCCCCGGTCGTGTTGTCGTAGCCGAAGGAACCGAAGGTTCCGATCCGCAGCGTGATCTTCTCGCCGCCGGCCGCGTCGCCGGCCGCGCCGTCGTCGCCGTCACCGCCGCAGCCGGTGAGCAGGGCCGTACCGGTCGCGAAGACGGCGACCACGGCGATCGCGGTGCGGCGACTGCGTCTGCTGCTGGAAGTGCGCATTCCACTCTCCTCGTCCAAGGTGCGATGGGAGCGCTCCCACGTCGTTGCCGGAAGGTTGCTGCCTGGCGGGTGCGAGTGTCAAGAGATGAACGCGGATTCATTACGGGAAGGAGTTCGGCGGATATCGAGTCCCCGCTTTCCCGGGACTCCCGTCAGGTTCTGAAGGCGGCCATGGCATCGGGAGGCGGTCACGAGTAGTGTGGGAGCGCTCCCACTCCTCGGATCGGCGTACCGTAGTTCCGCGTGGGCCGGGGAGCGGATCCTCTGTCTTACCTGATCAGCCGCGACCTGGACCGGCGCGGAGCGCGATGTCGCACGAGGGGAGTTCGAGAGTCGTGACCGGACGGCACAACGGCAGACCCACCCTGGAAGAGGTCGCGGCCCTGGCCGGCGTCGGCCGGGGCACGGTCTCCCGGGTGATCAACGGTTCGCCACGGGTGAGTGAGCAGGCCAGAGACGCCGTCGCCCGCGCCGTCGCCGAGCTGGGATACGTACCCAATCAGGCGGCCAGGGCGCTGGCCGGCAGCCGTACCGACGCGGTCGCCCTCGTCATCCCGGAGACCGAGGCCCGGCTGTTCGCGGAGCCGTACTTCCTCGACCTCATCCGCGGGGTGAGCGCCGAGCTCGCCGAAGCGGACAAGCAGTTGCTGCTCACCCTGGTACGGACCGAGCCGGAGCGGCGGCGGTTCGAACAGTACCTGGCCACCCAGCGGGTCGACGGCGTGCTGCTGGCATCCGTCCACGGCGACGATCCGCTGCCCGACCGGATACGGGAGCTGGGGCTGCCGGTCGTCATGAACGGGCGGCGCTCGGAGGCCGAACCCATTGCGTACGTGGACTCCGACAACATCGGCGCGGGGCGGGCGGCCGTCGCCCACCTCGGGGGGCGCGGCCGGAGCAGGATCGCGACCATCAGCGGGCCGCTGGACATGTACGTGGCCCGCGCGCGGCTGGGCGGGTACCGCGCGGGCCTCACCGAGGCCGGACTCGTCCCCGACGAGTCGCTCGTGGCGACCGGGGACTTCACCGAGGACGGCGGCAGACGGGCGATGCGCGAGCTCCTGGAGCGCAGCCCCGACCTGGACGCGGTCTTCGCCGCCTCCGACGTGATGGCGGCCGGCGCCCGCGGTGTGCTGCGCGAGGCCGGGCGACGGGTCCCCGAGGACGTCGCCCTCGTCGGCGTCGACGACTCGGCGGTGGCCCGGCTGATGGATCCGCCCCTGACGAGCGTGCGCCAGCCGATCGAGGAGATGGGCCGCACGATGACCCGGCTGCTGCTCCAGAAGATCGCGGACACGTCCGGGGCCGGTTCCGCGGTGGCGGAGGAGCCGCGCCGGGTCCTTCCGACGGAGCTGGTCGTACGGGAATCCTCCTGAGGCACACGGCCGGAGCCGTACGGAACCCGCAGGCTCCGTACGGCTCACGTCCTCAAGCGCGGTGCGTCACAGTGCCGGGTGGGCGTTCTTCAGGAGTTCCTGGAACTGGGCCGGGAACCACTGGCCGGACAGGGGTGCGTTCGGGAGGGAGCCCGACATGCTGTTGCCGTTGCGGGGGTTCCCGGTGTAGGTCGGGTCGCACATCCGGTCGAAGCCCTTGCCCTCGTCGTTCGGGATCTCCCTGCTGGAGCCGTCGGACTCGCCCGGCGGCTTCATCCACACGTAGGCGTCGATGCCCGCGGCCGGAGCGGCCTGGGGCCGTTCGCCGAGACCGGCGCCGGACTGGTTGCACCAGTTGCCGAGGTGGATGCGCCGGTCGTAGCGGCCGCCGTTGACGTACGTGTCGACGTTGGTCGGCGCGCCGGGTCCGGTCGGCCGGGCCGTGCCGCCCCAGCCGTTGCGGGAGGTGTCGATCAGCATGCCGAGGCTCGGGTCGAAGCCCAGTGAGACCAGCTTGGCCCGCATGGCCCGGGCGTACGACAGTTCGTCCGTGTACCGGTTCCAGTCGACCCACTTCGACTGGCGTACGGACGTGCCGTTGACGGAGTCCTCGATCTTGAAGTGGTCCTCCTTGAGCGCGCTGTAGTTGGCGGTGTTGACGATGAAGCCGTGGACCTTGGAGACCGTGGAGCCCTCGGCGGTGGCGGCCTGCTTGAACAGCTCGGCGGATGCGCCGAAGTTGTCGTCCCAGCCGAGCCAGCCGTGGTGGCCGGCGTCCACGTAGTTGTAGACGTTGCCGATCGAGCCGAGCTTGTTCAGCGCGTAGCCGACGCCGGTGATGTAGTTGCCGTTCGCCTTCATCACGTCGCAGTCGGCGGTGGCCGTGGGGCGGCCGGAGACGTTGGTGACCAGGTTGGGGAGCGAGTCGATCTCGACGGTGGTGACGATCCTGAGTCCGGCGTACTTGGGGTCGGCGAGGATCGCGGCGATGGGGTCGATGTACTCGGTCTTGTAGCGGCCGATCTCGGTCGGGCCGAGTTCGCCGTTGGAGGCGAGCGCGGCACAGTCCCGCCCCGGCAGGTTGTAGATCACCAGCTGTACGACGAGCTCGCCGCTGCCCTTCTGTGCCAGGGCCGCGTCGAGGTGGGCGCGCAGACCCATGCCGCCGTTCACGCCCCGGATGGCGGCGATGCGGTCCAGCCAGACGCCGGTGGGCTGGTTCGACACCTTGGTGCCGCCCGCCTCGGCGGCGGCCTTCGCGGACCACTCGGGGTTCACGTACACCTTGGCGCCGGCGTACGGGTTGTCGGCCTTGCTGCCGGACGGCGGCGGGGTCGTCGGTGGCGTGGTGGGCGGTGTCGTCGGGGGAGTGGTCGGCGGATCGGTCGGCTGGGTGGCACCGTTGCAGGTGACGCCGTTGAGCTTGAAGGTCGCGGGGACGGCGTTCGTTCCGCTGTACGAGCCGTTGAAGCCGAAGGACGTCGAACCGCCCGTGGCCAGCGACCCGTTGTAGGACACGTTCCTGGCGGTGACGGCCGTACCGGACTGGGTGATGGCGGCGTTCCAGCCCTGGGTGACCTTCTGGTCGCCCCCGTAGGACCACTCCAGGGCCCAGGAGGCCACGGGGTCACCGGTGTTGGTGACGGTCACATTGGCACCGAACCCGGTGCTCCACTGGCTGGTGACCCGGTACTCGACTGTGCAGCCGGCGGTTGCGGCACCGGCGGCGGTGCCGAACACGGTGGCGGTGGCGCCGGCGGCCGTGACGAGACCGAGGGCCGCCAGCAGGGCCGTGCGGCTGGTGGTGCGGCTGGTGTTGCGGTTGGTCGTGCGGGGGATTGCGCGGGGAGTTGTGCGGCTCATTTCGTGGGGCCTTTCAGTTCAGGGCGCGCAGGTGGTCGCGCAGCCCGACGCCGAATGAGGTGGGGGTGCCGTCGTAGGAGGTGATCAGAGCCGGACCGGAGTTGCAGTTCCAGGTGTTCCAGGTCCAGCCCAGATACGAGAGGGCGCGGGCGTCGAACCACGCCATGACGCGGTCGATGAACGCGTGTCCGCAGGTGTTCTCGCCGATCTCGCCCGCCACCAGCGGGACCCGGGCGGCGACCGGTGCGAGGGTCGAGTCCCAACACGCCTCGTTGGAACAGGTGTTGAAGTTGTAGACGTGCCAGGCCGCGGCCAGATTGCCCGTCGGGTCGGTGGGGGAGTGGGTGAGCCACTGGCTCAGGTCGTTGGAGTACGCGATGCCTGGGACGAGTACGAGATTGCGGGCGCCGGTCGCACGGACGGCGTCCAGCAGGTCCTGCATGCCGGCGACCTCGTAGCCGATGCCGGGGCACGTGCCGCCGTCGCGCCAGCAGGTCCACGCCTGCGCGGTGGTGGGGGTCGCCCGGTCCGGATAGGGCTCGTTGAACAGGTCGAAGACGACCCGACGGTCGTTCTTGAAGGTGTTCGCCACCGAGGTCCAGAACGCCGGGGTGTACCGGGCGTTCGGCATCGGCTTCTGGCAGGACGCGTGGACATCGGCGCAACCCGAGGAGTTGCCGGTGTACTGGCCGTACGTCCAGTGCAGTTCGACGACCGGGGTCATGCCGTGCGCGAGAACCCGGTCGACCAGGCCCTTGACCGCGTGGACGTAGTTCGCGCCCCGGTACTCGGGTTTGATGTTGTCGAGGCCGAGCCAGCACTCCTCGTTGAGGGGGACGCGGACGGTGTTGGCCTTCCAGTCGGCGATGGCGCGCACCGAGGCGTCGTCGACGGGACCGTCGAAGATGCCGTGGCCCTGGACGCACATGAACTCGCCCCCGGAGCGGTTGACGCCGAGGAGGCGCCGGGTGGCGCCCTTTTGGTCGGTCAGACGGTTGCCGATGACGCTCAGTTCGGGCGCCCCGGAGACGGGGTCGGGGGGACCGGTCGGGTCGGTGGGTGTGGGCGTGGGTGTGGGCGTCGGGGTCGAGGTCGGATTGGTGGGACCCGGCTCCTGGTTGCAGGCCGCGCCGTTGAGCGTGAAGGTGCTGGGGGTGCTGTTGCTGCCCGACCAGGACGCGAGGAAGCCGGCGGTGACGCTCGCACCCGTGCCGACCGACCCGTTCCAGTTCTCGTTCACCGCCGTGGCGGTCGTCCCGGACTGGGACCACTTGGCGCCCCAGCCCTGACTGATCTTCTGGCCGTCGGGTAAGTCGAAGCCCAGGCTCCAACCACTCAACGCGGCACTGTTGTTGGTGACGGTGACGGACCCCTGGAAGCCGCCGGCCCAGGAGCCGACGACGGAGTACTGCACGGTGCAGACGGGTGCGGCCGCGGATCCTGAGGCCGTACCGACCACGGCGAGAGCGGTGCTCGCAAAGGTGAGCGCTGCTCCGGCGAGCAGCGCGGACAGGCGTGGGGGATGTCGCATGAGCGACTCCTTGCAGCGAGGGCGCGCTCTGACGGCGCGCCGACTGACGGAATCGCTCCCACTGGTTGGGCCAGACCGTAGCGGCAACCGACGCCAAGCAAAAGAGGAGTTGGCCAAATTGGCCACGGGAATGCCTTCGACTCTTCGCGCACTTGACGCCGTTGGATCCCGTCTGCACAGTGGGAGCGCTCCCACTGGTTCAGAGCTTGTGCTCACGCCCTTCGCACGCCCCACCTCCCCGAGCCGCGAGGAGAACCATCGGCATGCCGGAACGCCCACCACCGGATCGATCCGCGAGGGCCTTCACCGGGCCGGTCCGTGGACCTCCTCCGGTGGCGCCGCCGTGCGTGTAGCCGCCAGGAGGCGGGGAGTCGCCCCGCCCGGAGCCGGTGGAGGCGACGGTTGGGAGCGGTGAACACCGGGCAGTCGCCGACCATGAGCGTTGCAGAGGCCGCCGTGGAACGCGGGAGGATGCCCGGACAGGACGCGCTGGCCGACCCGGCGCATGGGGTGGGCGTCGCGTCCGTATCGTCCGACGCGGACCGGGCGGATGACGTACGACGGTCCGCCCGGTGGCTGGCGGACACCCTGCGCCGGACCGGCTTCCCGCGGGCGGAGGTCTGGGAAACGGATGGCCTTCCGGCCGTCTTCGGCTGTTGGCCGGCCGCCGATCCGGGCGCACCGGTCCTGCTCGTCTCCAGCCACCACGACGTGCATGCGGCCGATCCCTGACCCGCCCTTCCGTCGAGGTCGCCCGGCTCACGTCCGGCCGTACCGATGCTCCCGCGCTCGGCGGGGCCGCCCCCGCCGCGCAACTCGCCCGGGCTTGCGACGCGCCCGTGCTCTTCTTCGGGACGGGACTCCCCGGGGACCGCTGGCACGGCCCCGAGGAGAGGACGGAGATCCGAGCCCTTCGCCTCGGTGTCCGTGTGCTGGCCCGGTTCCTCGGGGAACTGGCATCGGAGCCCGGCCGCTGACGGGGCGTCGGTGCCCTCGCCGAGTGCCTGAAGCCGGGGGACCGGGTCCCCACCACCGCCGCGGAGACGGGTGAGAAACACCCGGGCTCCGTTTGAGAACGGAGGCCGCCCGGTCATGGCTGAAGCGTTCAACAGACCGTCCCCTGGGAGAGAAGATGACCACGAAGCACACCACCCCGGCCCCGGAGCCGGGCGAAGGCGGCCTGCCGGGCAAGCCGGGCCCGGTGTCCCCGCCCGTGGCCGAGCCGACACAGCCCGCGGAGCCCCTCCCGCCGAAGGCGGACCAGGAAGGGCCGGAGACCGTGAGTCCCACCGGTCAGGCCACCGGGGCGGAGCAGGCGCGCATGGCGCAGAGCGGCGCGCACCTCACCACCGCCCAGGGGGCACGGCTCTACGACAGCGACCACTCCCTCAAGGCGGGGGCCCGGGGGCCGGTCCTGCTCCAGGACCACCATTTGCGCGAGAAGATCACCCACTTCGACCACGAACGGATCCCGGAGCGGGTGGTCCACGCCCGCGGTGCGGCGGCCCACGGCATCTTCCAGGGTTACGGCACCGCCGGAGAGGTGACGCGGGCCGCCTTCCTCGCGAAGGACGTGGAGACGCCCGTCTTCGTGCGGTTCTCCACCGTCCTCGGCTCGCGCGGTTCGTCGGACACGGTGCGCGACACACGGGGCTTCGCGACGAAGTTCTACACCGACGAGGGCACCTTCGACCTGGTGGGGAACAACATCCCGGTGTTCTTCATCCAGGACGCGATCAAGTTCCCCGACATCATCCACGCCGGCAAGCCGCACCCCGACCGGGAGGTGCCCCAGGCCCAGAGCGCGCACGACACGTTCTGGGACTTCGTGTCCCTGCACACCGAGGCCACCCACCACACCCTCTGGAACATGTCCGACCGCGGGATCCCCCGCTCCTACCGGATGATGGAGGGCTTCGGCGTCCACACCTTCCGCCTGGTCAACACGGCCGGTGACACCACTCTGGTGAAGTTCCACTGGAAGCCGAAGCTGGGCGTGCACTCCCTGGTCTGGGAGGAGGCCCAGCTGATCAACGGGATGGACCCCGACTTCCACCGACGGGACCTCTACGACGCCATCGAATCCGGCGCGTACCCGCAGTGGGAACTGGGCATCCAGGTCTTCCCCGACACCGCCGACCAGACGTTCGAGGGCATCGACCTCCTCGACCCGACGAAGATCGTCCCGGAGGAGCTCGCTCCCGTGCAGCCCATCGGGCTCATGACCCTGAACGCGAACACCAAGAACTACTTCGCCGAAACGGAACAGGTCGCCTTCCACCCCGGCCACCTCGTGCCCGGCATCGACGTCACCGACGACCCGCTCCTCGCCGGCCGGCTCTTCTCCTACCTCGACACCCAGATCAGCCGGCTGGGCGGCCCGAACTTCGCCCAGATTCCCATCAACCGGCCGCACGCCCCCGTCAACGACATGTTCCGCGACGGCATGCACCAGACCGCCGTACACACCGGCGTGTCTCCCTACCGGCCCAACAGCCTCGACGGAGGCTGCCCCTTCCTCGCCGGCGCCGACACGAGCGCCTTCATCGAGACACCCGTGAAGGTCCCGGCGGCGAGCAAGGTCCGTGAGGCGCCCACCTCGTTCTCGGACCACTTCACTCAGCCCCGGCTGTTCTGGCTCAGCCTGACCCCGCCGGAGCGCGAGCACGTCATCGCGGCCTATACCTTCGAACTGGGCAAGTGCTACGAGCAGGCCATCAAGGAACGCACCCTGAAGGTCCTGGCCAACATCGACCCGCAGCTGTGCGAAAAGGTCGCCGAAGGCCTCGGCCTGCCGGCACCGGCCCCCACCGTCCCCCTCGACGCGGTCGATCCCAGCCCTGCCCTCTCGCAGCTGGGGCAGACCTGGCCCGTCGACGGACGGGTGGTCGGCATCGTCGCCGATGCCGCAGCCGACCTGGACGGCGTCCGGAACGTGCGACAAGCCGTCCTGGACGCGGGCATGGTGCCGCTCGTCATCGCCCCGACCGGCGGCACCCTGAGTCCCGACGGTGACCCGATCCCCGTCCAGCGGACCTTCGCCACCGCCCGCTCCGTCGAATTCGACGCCCTCCTGTTCGCCGGCGCGCCCGGGCCGGGCTCCGACGCCAACGGCGCCCGGGACGCGAAAGCCGGCGTGCCCGCGCCGCAGGGACCCGATCCCCGCGTCGTGCTCCTGCTGACCGAGGCCTACCGCCATGGCAAGGCCCTCGGCGGCTGGAACGGCGCGGACCGGCTGTTGGGGGTCGTCGGCGTCGGCGCGGACGGCCCTGGCATCGCCCTCGGCGAGGACGGTACGACGGTCGTGGGGGCCGTCGCCGCCGCCCTGGCCGAGCACCGGGCCTGGGACAGGTTCCCGCCCGGCGCCTGATCCCGGCAAGGACGCCGGGAAACGGGCCCACCCCGACCGTGGCGGTGGGCCCGGTCGCCCTGCTGCGCCGGGCGCCGGGACCGCCCCCGGTGCTCAGCCCGAGACGGCCTCGGCCCAGCCGCGGTTGACGGTCCCTCGCGCCTTCTCCGTCTGCGCCTCCGTCGGAAACGTCGGAGTGCCCTCGACCGTCGGCAGTTTCTCCGCGGCGGCCTTGTCGAGGGTGCCGTCCTTCTCCATGGCGTCCATGAGGACGGGGCGGGCGTAGGCGCCGAGCCGGATGTTCTGGCCTTCCGGGCTGAAGAGGTACTCCTGCCACAGGCGTGCCGCCGCGGGGTGCGGGGCGTCCTTGTTCACCGCGCTCGCGTAGTACTGGGCGAAGCTGCCGTCGAAGGGGATGGCGGTCCGCCAGTCGACGTCCGTGCCCTTCGCGCGGAATTCGTCGGCGTATCCGAGGTTGAGGAAGTCCCAGTCGATGCTGATCGGCGTCCGGCCCTCCGCGATCGTGGCCGGGGTGGATTCGACCGGGATGAAGTTGCCGTTCCTGCTGAGCTCGGCGAAGAAGTCGATGCCGGGCTGGATGTCGTCGAAGGAACCCCCGTTCGCCAGGGCCGCCGCGTACACCCCGGCGAAGGCGGAGCCGGACTTGGTGGGGTTGCCGTTGAGCGCGACCTTGCCCTTGTACTCGGGTTTGCGCAGGTCGGCGAAGGTCGCGGGGCAGGGCCTGACGCGCTTGGCGTCACAGCCGATCGAGATGTAACCGCCGTAGTTGTTGTACCAGCGGGCCCGGTGGTCCTTCTGCTCCTCGGGGATCTCGTCGTACGCGGCGACCTCGTACGGAGCGAGCAGGCCCTGCCGGGCAGCGGACTGCGCGAACGAGCCCCCCACGTCGATCACGTCGGGGGCCCGGCCTCCGCCCCGGTGCTCCTTCAGGGCGTTGATCTCGTCCTGGCTGGTGCCTTCCGGGTTCTCCACCACGACCTTGATCCCGTACTTCTTCTCGAATCCGTCGATCAGTGCGCCGTAGTTGGCCCAGTCGCGCGGGAGCGCGATCGTGTTGAGCGTGCCCTCCTCCTTCGCCGCCGTGGTCAGTGCCGCCATGCCGCCGGCGTCCGCGGCGGAGGTGGCCACCGCGGGTGCTCTGGGGGCGGCGGTGGGCTTGTCTCCGCAGGCGCCGAGGGGCGCCGCCGCGAGGGCCAGGCAGGCGGCGACGGAGGCTGTCCGGAGACGGGGTACGGGCACAAAGGCTCCATAACGGGCGGTCGCGTACTGATCGAGGCCAGCGTACGTTCGGCGGCCTCGGCGGCGCAGTCCCAGACACGGTGGTGTCCGCGGTCTTCCCCGCGGCTGCCGTACCGGCGCGTTCTCAGAACCCCTCGTCGTCCCACCCGGCCAGGAGTGCCTCCCCGAGATCCATCGCGGGCGGTGCGGCCCCGTCGTGGAGGGCCTGCTCACTCCAGATGATCTTGCCGCGGGCGGTGTAGCGGGTGCCCCAGCGCTCGGCGAACTGCGCGACGAGGAACAGGCCGCGGCCGCCCTCGTCGGTGGCCTCGGCCCGGCGCATGTGCGGGGAGGTGCTGGACCCGTCGGAGACCTCGCAGATCAGGCTGCGGTCGTACAGCAGCCTCACCCGGATGGGCTCGGTGCCGTAGCGGATGGCGTTGGTTATCAGCTCGCTGAGGATGAGTTCCGTGGTGAAGGCGATGTCCTCCAGGCCCCAGTCCGCCAGCCGGCGGGCGCAGGCGTTGCGCACCGGGGACACCGCCGCAGGGTCGGGGGGCACGTCCCACTCGGCGATCCGAGAGGGGTCCAGTCGGCGGGTGCGCGCCACCAGCAGCGCGACGTCGTCGCCGGGCCTGGTGGGCAGCATCGCGTCGATCACCACGGTGCAGGTTTCCTCCGGGGTGCGGGCGGGCCCGGTCAGGGCGGCGCGCAGCGTTGCCAGGCCCGTGTCCGGATCGCGGTCGCGGCTCTCGATCAGCCCGTCGGTGAAGAGTGCCAGCCGGGAGCCTTCGGGCAGGGTGACCGTCATGGTCTCCATGGGCAGGCCCTCGCCCAGGCCCAGCGGCGGGGAGACCGGCACTTCGGGGAAGGACACCGTTCCGTCGGGGAGGATCAGAGCGGGGCCCGGATGCCCGGCGGTGGCGGCCGTCACCTGCCCCGAGACGGGATCGTAGATGGCGCACAGGCAGGTGGCCCCGGTGATCCCCTGCCACTCCTGCTCGTCGGTGTCGATGTGGGCGACCAGCTCGTCCAGGTGGCTCAGGAGTTCGTCCGGGGGCAGGTCGAGGGTGGAGAAGTTGTACACGGCGGTGCGCAGGCGGCCCATGGTGGCGGCGGCGTGGAGACCGTGGCCGACGACGTCGCCGACCACCAGGGCCACCCGGGCGCCGGGCAGCGGGATGACATCGAACCAGTCACCGCCCACCCCGGCCTGGGCGGCCAGGTAGCGGTGCGCGACCTCGACGGCGGACTGCTCCGGTACGCCCCGGGGCAGCAGGCTGCGCTGCAGGGTGACGGCCATGGTGTGCTCGCGGGTGTAGCGGCGGGCGTTGTCGACGGACAGTGCCGCCCGGGCGGTCAGCTCCTCGGCGAAAGACACGTCTTCCTCGTCGAACGGCGGGGAGTCCTGCCCCCGCCAGTAGCCGGCCATCCCCAGCACCACGCCACGGGCCCGCAGGGGCACGACGATCAGGGAGTGGATGCCGCGGTCCAGGATCTGCAGGGCGTTGGCCTGGTCCTGGGCCCGCCAGCGGTGGGTGGCGTGCAGGTCGGCCTCCAGGACCGCATGGCCGCCGGCCAGCCCGGCGGCCATGGGACCGGTGGGGGCGAACCGGATCAGCTCGCCGACGGGGGTGAGCGGGTGGTCGCCCTGGAGGCCGACGACGGCGGTGCGTCGCATCTCGGTGCTCGTTTCGGGCGGCTCCTCGCCGCGGAGCACCGGGTCCAGCAGGTCGATCGTGACCACGTCGGCGAATCGTGGGACCGCCACCTCCGCCAGTTCCTCCGCGGTGCGCTCCACGTTCAGCGTGGTTCCGACCTGCACCCCCGCGTCGTAGAGCAATTTCAGCCGCTCGCGGGCCACCTCGGCCCGGCCGGAGAGTGCCCGCAGCTCGGTGGTGTCCCGCAGCGTGACGACGGTCCCGGCCTGCCCGTAGGGGGCGGTGGGCCGGATGTTCACCGCCAGCAGCCGGTCGCCTGCCATGTGCAGCTCGTCGGTCGCGGAACGGCCCGATGCGATCGGGTCGGCGATCCCCTCCTCCAGTCCCAGGTCCGTGACGGGGAGCCCTTCCGCGTCCACCGGCAGATCCAGCAGCCGCCGCGCCTCGTCATTGGCCAGCAGCAGCCGTCCGCCGCCGCCGACGATCAGTACGCCCTCTCGCACCGCGTGCAGCACCGCGTCGTGGTGCTCGTACATCCTCGTCATCTCGGCCGGTCCCAGGCCGTGGGTCCGGCGCAGCAGCCGACGGCTCACCAGAGCCGTCCCGCCCGCGGACACGGCCAGCACCGCGGCCGCGCTGCCGAGGACGACCGGCAGCTGCCGGTTCACCATGCTCTGGACGTTCTGGACCGTGACCGGGGCCGAGACGACGGCGATGACGGAGCCGTCGGAGTCCTTGACCGGGACCACCGAGACCACGGACCGCCCCAGGGACCCTTCGAACGTCTCGGTGAAGGACTTGCCGGCCGCCGCCCCGGCGAACGGACCGACCACGTGTTTCCCGATCTGCTCCGGGTCGCTGTGGGTGAGGGTGACCCCGTCGAGGGTGTACACGTTGATGCCGTCGACCCCGGCGATCTTCCGGGCCGCCTCGGCGCTCGGCTGGAGCACCGCGCTCGGATCGGGGCTGCGCAGGGCCGCGACGATTCCCGGGGATTGCGCGAACGTTCCGGCGGCGGCGAGCGTACGGTGCCGGGCGTCCAGCATGCCGGCGCTCCGCGCCTGCACCACGAGGGCCACCACCGCTGCGGCGACGAGAAGCACCACGACGGCCAGCTGAAGGAGGAACACCTCGCCGGCCACGCTGCGCACGCTCAGCAGGGAGGACAGACGCTGGGGCCGCCGTCCACGGAGGTCGCCCATACCTCATTTTCTAACGTCCGTGGGCCGTCGGCAGCGGGGAGCGACGGTCGCCGGGCAGTGGCGGTCACCGGTGCCGGCAGCGACCGGACGCCCGCGGGAGCGGTGACCGCAGTGGCGGCCAGGCGTCCGGGCGAGGCAGGCTGTACTCATGAGAGCGCCTTGGCGCTCGCCCCCGGGACCGGGAGCCGGCGGCCACCACCAGGTCCTTTTCACCCTCGCGGAGTGCCTGCCCTTCGCGGTCGCCCTGCTGGTGCTCCTCGTCGAGCTCACGCCGGCGCACGTCGTGTACACCGGCCCCCTGCTGGTTGCGACACCCGCTCTGGCAGCGGTGACGATGGGTCCCGGCGGCACGCTCGCGGCGACGGGAGTGGCCGTCGGAGTCAGCGTGATCACCGCCACCCACAACCAGGCCTGGGGAGGTCAGCAGGTCTACACGAACTTCCTCGCCCTGTTCCTGGTCTCGGTGGCGAGCTTCGTGATGAGCCGCACCGCGCGCACGCGCCGGGAGAACGAGCTCAACCAGGTCCGCCGGATCGCCACGGCCGCCCAGGAGGTCCTGCTGCGGCCCGTGCCCGCCCGGCTGGGCCCCGTAAGCGCGGCCAGCATGTACCTGGCGGCCGAGACGGGAGCGCAGATCGGCGGCGATCTGTACGACGCGGTCCAGACCCGGTACGGGGTCCGGATGATCGTCGGGGATGTCCGGGGCAAGGGACTGCCGGCCGTACGGGCCGCCGCGGTCGTGCTGGGCGCATTCCGGGAGTCCGTGCACTACGAGGACGACCTGGTGGAGGTCGTCAGCCACTGCGAAGCGGCCCTGCGGCGGGACGCCGCCGTCGCGGGCGCGGGCGCGGGCGTGGGAGTGGGAGTGGCCGGCGGTGACGACGCCCTCCTGGAGGGATTCGTCACCGCGCTCGTGGCCCAGATCCCCGACAGCCACCACATCGAGGTGATCAACCGGGGCCACCCGCCCCCGCTGCTGCTGCGCAACCGCACGGTCCGGTCCCTCTCGCCCACCGCCCCCTTGCCGCCGCTCGGTCTCGGGGAATTCATCAGCGGCCCTCCCGGGCGGACGGACAGCTATCCGTTCGCACCGGGGGACCGGCTGCTGTTGTGCACCGACGGCGTCGTCGAGGCCCGCGACCGGGACAGCACCTTCTTCGACCTGCCCGAGGCCATGCTGACCATGCGCGACCACACCCGGCAGGCGTTCCTGGAGGGCCTGCGCCGGGCATTGGTCCGCCACACCCAGGGCCGCCTGGCGGACGATGTGGCGGTGATCCTTCTCGACCGGCGCGAAGACGAGGGACACGGGCGTTGACCAGCACGGAGCCGTTGTCCTCGCCGGCGGCGACCGACCGCTGTTGCGGTACGAAACATGCACCGGTCCTTCACCGGCAGTGGCAATCAGCAGTCGTGAAGCCCTTTCAGCAGATGCGCACGCACACGCAGGTTGAGTTGGAGGACAGCCGGAAGTGGCCGTCAACACGCGCCGCCGCCATGGCCGTTGTCAGCGAAGGCCGGCCGGCGCGGTCGCCGTCATCCTGCCGCCGCCGAGAGGGGCGGGGTGTGCCGGTGGCCGCCGCCCGTCCGTGTGCGGGTCGCCGGACCGACTGGTAGCGTCGATTGCGTGCGTTCCACCCATACCGCTGCGGCGTAGCACTGCGGGGCAGCCGTTGATCGGCAGAGGAACGGGATCACATGGCAAAGCCCAGCTTCCGTATCGGGGCAGCAGCGGCCGGGATCGCTCTGGGCCTCCTGACAACACCAGCCCCGAGTGCGGCGGGCGCCGCACCACCCCACACCGGTACCACCGAAATCACCGGGCCCGACAAGGTCGCCGCGTCACGCTTCGTGCCGGGTCCCTGCCCCAGGACGCCTGAGCCGATCGAAGCGCTGGCCACCGCCCGGTGCGGATTCCTGGAGGTCCCGGAGAACCGCACCCGTCCCGACGGCCGGACCATCCGGCTGGCCGCGGCGGTCATCCCGGCCACCTCGGCGAAGCCGGCCCGGGACCCCGTGGTGTTCATGTCGGGCGGCCCCGGTGGCGAGACCTTCGACGACATCCCGTTCCTGGTCTCCTCCGGCCTGAACCGGGACCGCGAACTGATCATCATGGCCCAGCGCGGCAATCTCTACGACGAACCCAACCTCGCCTGTCCGGAGCTGGACCGCTTCTACGCCACGTCCGTGGGCCTCCCCTCCTACGCACCGCAGACGGAACGGCTCATGCTCGACGCGGTGAAGCGGTGCCGGGACCGCCTGACGGCCGACGGGACCGACCTCGGCGCCTACAACAGCACCGAGAACGCCGCCGACTTCGCCGACCTGCGCACGGCGCTCGGCATCAAGCAGTGGAACGTCTACGGCCACTCCTACGGCAGCAACCTGGCCATGACCTACCTGCGCCTGCACCCCCAGGGGATCCGCGCGGTGGCGCTCGACTCCTTCACCCCTCCGCAGTCCGTCTCCCTGCCGTTCGCCTGGGCCGGCGCCCGGGAGGGCCTCGACCACCTCTACAAGGCCTGCGCGGCGGAGCCCCGCTGCAAGAGCCGCTACCCGGACCTCGCGCGCACCCTGAACGAGCAGGTGCACAAGCTGGAGGCCCAGCCGCTGACGCTGAACGCCCGGCCGCCGCAGGGCGGAGACCCGGTGAAGGTCGTCCTCGACGGCGGCGCACTGCTGAACGTGCTGGTCGCCAAGGCAATCCCGTTCGTCGACGTCCCGGCGGCCATCGAGGAACTCGGCCGCGGACGTCCGGAGCGCTTCGCCCGGGCCCGCGCCGCCGGCTCGGTCCAGGTCACCGGTCAGACCGCCCACGGTCTGACGAATTCGGTGGTCTGCAGCGAGTGGGTGCCGGGTCACTCGGCGTCCGACGTACTGAAGGCGGGCCGCGCAGCGTTCCCCGACTGGCCGGAATCGGTCCAGGCCCAGGCGCCTCAACTGGCGTTCCAGGACCGGGTGTGCCACATCTGGAACGTCCCGGACCGCACCGCCACGCAGCGGGTGGCCCCCGTCAGCTCGGTGCCGACGCTCTTCCTCAACGGGACGTTCGACATGAAGACCGGGGCGAGCTGGGCGCAGAAGACGGCCCGTACGCTGCCCCACTCGACCACCGTGCAGATCCCGGGCATCGGGCACTGGGCGGTCCCGCAGTCGCCCTGCGCCCAGAAGGTGCTGGTGTCCTTCCTCACCCGTCCGACCGCGCCCGACACCGGCTGCGTGGCGAGCCTCAGGTGGGAACCGTTCACGATCACCCCGAAGTGAGCGGGAGGGCAGTTTCAAGAAAGAAGGTGGTGTCCGTGAAACGGATGGTGTCGTCGTGCACCGCCGGGGGCGCCATGGTTGCGGTGGTTCTGGCCGGTGTCGCACACCCGCAGGCCTACGCGACCGGCGACGACCGCGAGAAGCGCAGCGCAGCCGTTCTCCAGGAGCTGGTGGCTTCTCCTGATGGCCCGGGCTGTGCGGCAGCCGTCGGCATACGGGGAAGCGTCGTCTGGGAGGCGGGGAGAGGGAAAGCCGATCTGACGACCGGGCGCGCCATCACCTCGAAGACGGTCTTCGACATGGCGTCCAACTCCAAGCAATTCACCGCAGACGCCGTTCTCTTGCTGGCCGGACGGCACCGACTCGCCCTGGACGACCCCCTGTCCGATTTCCTCGACAACCCGCCCGCCTGGACGCGGGACGTCACACTGGGCGACCTGATGCGTCACACCAGCGGCATTGCCGACTACCAGGATCTGCTGGAGGCCAAGGGCATCGAACTGACGGATCCGGCCGGCCAGAAGGAAGCGATCGCGGCCATCCTCGCCTCACAGCCGGAAGATCCGCCGGGCAAGCGCTTCTCCTACTCCAACTCCAACTACGTCCTCCTGGCACACGTCGTCGAGAGGGTCACCGGCAAGCCGTTCCCGACCTTCCTCCAACAGGAATTCTTCACCCCACTGCACCTGCGCATGACGTTGTCCCCGGCGGTGGACGTTCCCGGCAAGGCGAAGTCGTACGACGAGGAGGACGGCTCCTTCACTCCCAATTCCTCCCCCTGGAAACAGTACGGAGACGGCTCCGTCCAAACCACCACCGGGGAATTCGTCCGCTGGGCCGACAATTACCGCACCGGTCGCATCGGTGGAACGCAACTGCTCACCGGAGTCACGGAGGGAGCGGTGAGTGTGGGCGACGTCCTGCGCCAGCGCGGCATCGAAGAAGGGAGGTACGGGGCCGGAATCCTCGTTCTCCCCGACAAGAGCCTGGTGCATCGCGGCGACTGGGAGGGATTTCACAGCACCTTCAAGGTGAGCCCGGACCGCGACACTGCGGTAACCGTCGCGTGCAACGTGGATTCACCCGACAATTTCCGTGCGGCCAATCAACTGTTGGACATATGGGGCAAATAGGTCAGGTGGCCGCAGTCCCGTGTCGGTCGGCCGCGGAGTTCGGTGTGCGACGTTGTGGGTAGTCAACAAGGCGCGATGTTGAAGTCGCCGCGGTCGCGCCGAACAGGGATCCACCCCTGGCCTGGGTGTCTAGCAGGCGCCCACGCCAAGGATCGGTGCCCGGGATGGTCGGTACGCCCGTGTGGCAGCTCGGCCTACCGGCCGCCGAGCCCGGTCGACCGTCTATGAGGGTGAGCTGCCCGCGGGCAAGGGGCTGGCGCAGTCCTTCTACGGCAGCACACCGGTCCAGACGTTCGAGGATCTGTGCTTCGAGACCTTCATCCTCGGCTGTTGCAGCATTGACGTGGCCCAAGGTGCCACCGCGTACAACGTGGACGACGTCCCGGTGAAGCGGGCGGCCGTGGCCGCCGCGTCATCCTTGTGGCAACGGCCGAGAAGCTGGGCCGGACAGTGAGGGCGTCGTCGGGCTGTTCCGTTCCACCGACGACGGCTCGGCCTGGGTCCGGATCAACGACGACCAGCACCAGTTCGGTGGGAGCGCGTCAACGTCAGCAGCGGGGACCCCGACGTGTACGGGCGGGTCTACCTGGCGCAACGGCCGTGGCGTGGTGTACGGCGACCTGTCCTGATCCTCTTGGTCCGTGGCGGGCGGCGGTCCGCGCCGTCCACCCACGGGCCAGGGAAGCGGGGCCACACGGGCTCGGCGAGGGTGAGGCAGGCGGCCGCGCAGGTGCGTGGGTGGCTTCGACCCGGCTACGGGCATGGCCTCATCGTGTCGGGGTGAAGCCGCCCCAGACCGAGAGTGCGCCGCGGGGACCGTTGGCGTCGACGCGGTAGCCGTCGTGCTTGGCCTCGCGCTCGCCGGCGGCGTGGTTGTACTGGCCGGCGAAGACATGCTGTCCGGCCGGGACCGTGCGGCCCGGCTTGAGAGTCCAGCGGTAGACCACTGCTCCGCCCTCGTGCTGCACGGTGACGGTGAAGTCGTCGGCGGGCAGCGTCCGCCAGCTGCCGGTGCTCTGCACTCCGCCGGTCTGCGTGATGCGCAGTTCCATGGTGAGTGCGGTGAGCGGTTGGGTGGTCTTGAGGGTGATGTTGCTCTGGGCCCAGTAGGTGTTGCTGTTCGCGCCCAAGGAGCCGGCCGACCACAGGGGCCCGTCCTGGACGTGCGCGCTGCCGGGCCGAGTCGAGCCCGCGCCGCCTGACGCCGCAGGGCTGGGGCTGGTCGAGGGCGTAGTCGAGGGCGAGCGGTCCGGCGCGGTCGGGCCGCCGGTGGTGGGCGCCGACGGCGTCGAGTGGGGAGTCCCGGGCGCGGTCGGCGCGGCGGGGGTGGCCGGCGCGCCGGGGGTGGCCGGAATGTCCGGCCGGGCCGGCGGGGACTGGACGATGGCGGCGACGGCGAAACCACCGACCGCCAGAACGCCGGCCGTGGCGAGGGAGGCGAGCGCGACCCTGGGCCAGGGCCTCGCGCCTGACGACTCGCGGGGGCCGGCGGGGGCGCCGGACATGCCGCGTTCCACGCGTGCCAGGATCCGGGCGCGGTCGGGCTGGTGGGCCTCGGCGGCTGCGCGCAGCCGCCCGGTGAGCTCCTCGTTCAACGGCTCCTCCTCCCCGCCAACAGTTCCCCGGCTGCTCCTGTGCTGCCCAGCATCCGTTCCAGGTCGGCCATCCCCTTCGAGGTCTGGCTCTTCACCGTACCGACCGATATTCCGAGCGCCAGAGCGGTGTCCTTCTCCGACAGGTCGAAGGCGTGCCGCAGGACCACGCATGCCCGCTTCCGGAACGGCAACCGGTCGAGAGCAGTACGCACGTCCACCACGGCGGCCACGTCCGGACCGTCCAACGCCTCAGCGCCGCGGGACCAGAACAGGGCGATCCGGCGGCGCTCGCGAACCGCGCTGCGGATCCGTGACCGTGCCAGGTTGGCGACCACGCCACGCGCGTAGGCGAGTGGGTACTCGGCCTGGCGCAGCCGGTCCCAGCGTTGCCACAGTGCGATCAGGGCGTCCGCGGCCAGATCGTCGGCACCGTCCGCCTCGCCCGTCAGGAGATGGGCGAACCGGGCGAGTTCGGCGTAGTGGCGTTCGAAGAAGTCGTGGAACTCCGCGGACGCGTCATCGAGGACCACGCTGTCGGTCGCCCCTTCCGCAAATGTGTGCGTTAACATCCGGGCGGCAGCGTATCAGCGCCCGGTACGACCCAGGGCGCTCCAGTGCGGCCGTACCCCGGATCCGCCACCGGCCGCGGTGTGGTTTCAGTGCGGGGCGAACTGGACTCGGGTCGGTTGTGCGACGTTCGGCAGCAGCGCGCTCCCGTCGACCGTCAGCTGCTCTCCGTAGATGTCGGTGATCCTCATCGCGCCGCCGCACCCGCTGCCGTCGGTGGAGAGGAAGTAGTTGTAGTCGGTACGAGGCAGCCTCCGCCAGCCCTTGGTGGTGCGTACCTCCAGCTGTGCGACCGGATTGCGGTGGTCGATCACCTGGATGCCGCACCAGTGGGGGCTGGAACCAGTCTTGTACCGGACGGAGATCGTGCCGGACGTCTGGGGGCTCAGCAGGCTCCAGGTGATCGGGATACGGCCGAGCTTTGGATCGGCCAGTTTCGCGAAGGCCTGTTCGCTGAGGTCCAGTTGGCCGGGTGCGCAGGGCAGTGGGCACTCGTTGGTGATCCGGACCGTGATCGAGGCGCCGCTCGCGGCGCGGACGCGCACGTAAGCGCCGCACGCCCTGGACGACTCGTAGTCGGTGGTGTTCATCGCCGCGATCATGAGGTCGTCGCTCGGGCCGAACAGGCAGGCGCCGTTGCCGTCGCCGGCGGCGTAGGCGGTGGCGACGCCCTTGTAGGTAGTCCCGGGCTGGATGCGGCCTGCCGACGGTGCCGCGCTGGACGCCGCCTGCGGGGTTGCCTTCGCCGAAGGCTGTGGCGCCGCGGTGGTCGTACCGACGGCCGCGGTCGCGGTTGCCGCGGTATGCGAGCTGTCCGTCGGGGGCGCGGGGCTCGTCGGGGCCGAGGGCGTGGCTTCCGCCTGGGTGGCGGCGGGGGCGGCCACTTCGGCCCCGACCTCGGCCTTGGGACCGGGGAGCATGGCCGTCACCAGGCAGAGGAGGACGCCCGCGGCGGTCAGCGCCGTCGTTCCCGTCATCAGCCTGTGTCTATGCCTGCGCTGCCGCGCGGCCTGCCGTGCAGTCTGCATGTCCGTCCGTTCGAAGATTCGAGTCGAGGTGCACTGCTTGGTCGCCGCAGGATGCGTAAAGGTTGCCGACGGGGAGGAAGCGCGCGCGACGGGTGCTCCGGGGCGGCCGGGCAGCTGCGTCCCGTACCGGCCCGCTCACTGGGCGGGGGAGTGCGGGGAAATGGGCTGGGCGGCACGGATGCCGCGCGGCGTCGGACGTTTCCGCGCGACCGTGGACGAGCTGCAGACGCCCTACGTGCGCCACAGGAGAACGGCAACCGTGCGGACACCAGAGTCCTGGTGCGCCGGGTCGCTCCGTGCTCACCGTCCTGCTCGGCACTGCGGCCTCGGACTCCACCGCACGCCGCGCCTGGCCGGGCTGGACGAGCCGCAGTTGGACCGGATCGCCAAGGCCCGGTGTCCGTGGTGGCGTCGTAGTGCCTCGGTCCGTACCCGCGATGAAAGTCCACAAAAGAGAGGAACCCCAGCCGACGCACGGCTGGGGTTCCTCGAGGCGGTGAATATCGATCAGCAGGTGGAGTTGCCCGTGCCGTAAACCGCTCGTCTCCGCGCTGGCAGGCCGCCCCGAATCGCGATCACCGTGGATCGGGCAGGTTAGCGCTGCAGGGTGAGGACACCCGGCCGGTACGGCAGTTGGTCGTAGGGGCCGCCCGCGGTGGGGGACTTGCCCTGGTAGAGGAACTGCAGGTTGCAGGGGTCGATGGTCATGGTCTGGTCGGGGTTGTTGCGGACCAGGTCACCGTGGCTGATGTCGTTGGTCCAGGTGGCACCGCTGTTGGCCTTGCCGGCGAAGGGGTTGCTCTCGGTGGCGGCCTGCGGGGTCCACGAACCGCTCAGGCTGGAGGCCGTGAACGAGCGGAAGTATCGCCCGTTCGCACCCTTCGCCTCAACGATCATGAGGTACTGCTGTCGGCCCTGGACCTTGTAGACCTGGGGGGCCTCGAACAGGTTGGCCTCCGTATCGCTCATGACCGTCGTGTACGACGAGCCGAAGTTGCCCGGGAAGTTCCCGATCGGCATGCTCGCCCGGTAGATCTTGCCGTTGTCACCGGCGAAGAACAGGTACATGTTCTGGTCGTCGGCGATCAGGGTCTGGTCGATCGGGCCGGTGGGGGAGTCGGTGCGGGGGATGCTGCCGGTGAACAGCGGCTGCGGCGCGGACCAGCCGTTGGGGTCGGTGGGGTCGCTCGACGTGCGGTAGATGAAGGGCCACTGGCCCCACTGGTACGCCAGCACCCAGATCTTCTTGGGCGCGAAGTAGAACAGCGTGGGCGCGACCGCGGGCTGGCTCATCGCCTTCTGCCCGGCGGACGCCATGTCCGACCAGTTGGTGAAGGGGCTGAACGTCATCGAGCCGTACTTCGATCCGTTGAAGTTCGACCCGTAGACCAGGTGCTTGCCGTTGTGCACCACGTTGGTGAAGTCCTTCAGCGAGGCCCACCCGTTCGCAGGCTGCGCCAGGGCACCCGTCGAATTCCACTTGTACGTCGATGGAAGAGCACACGTGCCGCCGCCAGACCCGGACGGGGCGATCCACTTCTGGTTGCTGCCGGACCAGCAGGAGTGCAACTGGATCTTGGTGCCGTTGGCGGTGGCCGCGCCGACGGCGTCGAGACACAGCCTGGACTGGACACCGGCGATCGTGCCGTCGGTGTTGATGTTCCACTGCTGGTTGGTGCCGCCGTTGCAGTCCCAGATGACCACCGCGGTGCCGTTGGTGGTGCCCTTGTTCTTGGCGTCCAGGCACTTGTTGCCGTGGATCTTCAGCTGCTTGCCGTCGGTGTAGGTCCAACGCTGGTTGGCCTGTCCGCTGCAGGTCCACAGCTGGACCTGGGTGCCGTTGGCGGTGGTGGAGACGGGGACGTCGATACAGCGGCCGGAGGCCACGCCCTTGATCTCCCCCGTACCGGTACCGTCGGCCGGCTTGCTCGGGGTGGTACCCGAGCCGGAGCTGAGGGCGTTCACGACGGCGGTGTAGGCGGCCTTGGGTTTGCCGTTGTTGTCGAACAGCAGGGGGCTGTCGCCGCTGCGCCAGGAGTCGCTGTCACGGATGCCCCATACCGTGATGCCGGTGCACCGGGCCACGGACAGGCAGGCTTTGACCGTGTTGGCGTAGTGGGTGGACGACGCCCGGGCGATGTCCAGTTCGGTGATCTGGACGTCAACGCCCAGGGCGGCGAAGTTGGACAAGGTGGTCCGGAAGCTGGACGGCGGGCCGCCGACGCCGAAGTGGCTCTGGAACCCGACGCAGTCGATCGGCACGCCGCGGGACTTGAAGTCCTTGACCATGCTGTAGACGCCTTGGGTCTTGGCGTCCGACCAGTTCTCGATGTTGTAGTCGTTGTAGCAGAGCTTGGCCGAGGAGTCGGCCGCCCGGGCGGTGCGGAACGCTTCCTCGATGAAGCCGTTGCCCAGCACGTTCTGGAACACCGAGCTGCGGTGCTGGGTGGAGCCGTCGGCGAACGCCTCGTTGACCACGTCCCAGGCGTAGATCTTGCCCTTGTAGTGGGTCATCTGGGTGGTGATGTGGTTGTTCATCACGCTGCGCAGCGTGGCGGCGTCGGTGATGCCGCTGACCCACGTGGGCAACTGGGAGTGCCACACCAGAGTGTGCCCGCGCAGCCGCTGCCCGTGGGAGGTCGCGTGGCCGACGATCCGGTCGGCGGGGCCGAAGTTGAAATTGCCGCGGGACGGTTCGATGGCGTCCCACTTCATTTCGTTCTCCGGGGTGATCATGTTGAATTCCCGGTCCAGGATCGTGGCGTACGTCGAGTCGCCGAGCCTGCCAGCGGCCACAGCGGTGCCGAAGTACCTGCCCGAGGGGGCCGCCTGCGTACCCAGGGTTGTGGCTCCGGCGGAGCTGGGGAGGAGCGTCACGACACCGGCCAGCAGCGCCGCGGCCGACAGTCCTACCGTCAATGTTCGGCGACGCCGGCCGAGCCGGTGCAGGCCCTTCATGATTCTCCTCGGGGGTCGCGGGTCACCCTGGGTGCCGTGATCGTGCGCGCATCGGCCGGTACGGCCTGATCTGCCGCGGGGTGGGTGCGGTGCAGGACGTGGGGCCGTTCCTGCGTACCGGTCGCCCGGGGTTCGTAGGTGTGTCGCGTCATTGGAGAGGCTTTCTTCAGGGGATACGTCAAGGGGGGAAGTCGGGGAACCTGCCACGCCGGCACGTCATGGTGCGCGGCGGGAAGGGCACCCCACGAAGTGGAGGCCTCCCAACCCGGGGTCTCGTAACAGAAAAGTCGCGCCGTCCGGACGATTGCTCAGTGATGCATCTCGCAGGCAAAAAGCGTTATGCCAAGCCCCGCGGTCTGGTCGTCTCTGTGGAAGGGGAGCGCCGCCCTGATCATCAGTGAAGGTTTTTGGAGTGGTATCGGTGGCGGTTGCGGTGATCAGCCTTCAGGCCGGTCACGGCGAGGCAGCCGTCGATGAATGCGGATCGAAGCTGGATTCGGCGCAGCACTCGGCTCACTGCCGGGTTGAGAACGGCGTGGTGGAGGATCGTGGTGCAGGATCACCAGCTGTCACTGCGCGACTCGCTCCAAAACGCTCAAAGAGCGGTTCTCAAGACCAGGCCCTGCGCATGATGAAGGAAGCCTGGCCGGCGAAGGCCCGAGTGCCGTCGGAGCCATCGAGCCAGATGCCACCGTCGCGGTGGCGGATGACCGATCCGGGATAGTTGTGCGCGTGCAGGGTCACCGACCCGGCGACCGCCCCGGGTTGCGGACAGAAGGTGGCGTCTTCACGGAACAGTTCACTGCCGTCGTCGGTGCTCAGCCGCAGCCGCAGGTCACGATGGCGCAGATAGCGGCCGTCGGCGGCGCGGAAGGTGACGCACCGTGTGTCGGCCAGCCCCCGGACAACCGTGAAGGTGACCCGCTGCCGTGTCTGCGCGCTGCTGGACGCGGAGACTCGGCCGAGCGTCGCGAAGTCGCCGGCATACGTGAGGTACAGGGCGGGCTCGTCCACGGACTCCAGCGACTGTGCGCCCAGCGGAACAGTGCCTGCGACGGCGGACGGACTCACCGGGGACGGTCCGGCCGACGTGGTGGTGCGCGACGGGATCGGCGTGGGATTGCCGACCGTGGGAGCGGCGATGACGCCGGGCACCCGGTGCGCCGGTTCGGGCCAGGTCGCGTAGGTGGCGGTCCCGGCGATGAGCACCGCGCCGGTGGCGAGGCTCGCCACCGGATGAGCGGTGACCGCGAAGAGCTTGCCGATCAGTGAGCTGTGCAGACCGCCTCCCCCCGTCGCCGTGCCGACGGCGACGTGTGCCGTGGCCAGCCCGGCGGCGCTCGCGGCCGTACCCGACAGCAGGCCCTTGGCGGCCAGCGCGGCGATGAGTCCGGCCGGGACGGCCAGCGACGCGAGGCTGATGAGCAGTAGTTCGGCCGGAACCCGTTGTGTCGTCGTCGCCATGCAGACCGGGCAGTCGCGGGTGTGCCGCGCGATCCGCTTGCGCCACACCGATGCACGGAGACCGTCCCAGCCGACGACGGTCTCGTCCAACTGCGGACAGCGCGGGTCGGCCTCCAGCGCGGCGACGATCGTGCGGCTCAGTTCCAGCTGCTCGCGCATGCGTTGCAGGCGTACTCCGACGTGGGCGACAGTGAGCCCCGTCGCGGCGGCGATGTCGTCACGGCTCAGCGAGCCGGCGCATTCCTGCCACCACAGCGACAGCAGCACCCGATGGTCCGGGTCGAGCCACTGGCCGGCTTCGACGACTTGACGGCGCTCGTCCGACACATGCAGACGCAGGATCGTCACGTCCTCAGGTTCGGCGCCGGCGTCCGGTATCTGGAGTGCCTCGTCGATGACCGTGGTCCGGCCGGCGAAGGCGCGTTGCCGGTGCCAGTGGGTATTGATCTGGCGGAGCGTGATCGACACCAGCCAGGACCGGAAGCTCTCCGGGGCACGCAGGGCAGGCAGGTCCCGCACCACGCGCAGCAGGGTTTCCTGGACGACGTCGTCGACGTCGGCATGTCCGCTCAGCGCTCGCCCGACGATGTTGTAGAGCAACGGCAGGTACGCGGCGATCAGCTCCTCGCGCGCCCGATCGTCACCGGCCTGCGCCGCGGTAACCAGCCCTGCGTGGTCCGCATCCATGAGCCCCATTCCAACCTCCCTCAGGGAAGCGATCCGCCGAGTACGGCGCCGCACCTTAGCGTCGGCAAGGGTATGCGGCCAAAGCTGGATCACTGGACCGGCCCGCGCCGACTTGGAGGGCCCTGGCCGTTCCGACCCCCGTCCCACGCGTTTCGGCGCTGTGGACGTGGCCACGGCCTTTGCACGGCACGCCATCTCCAAGGCCGGAGCTGTCTCCCTCCGAGATCGTCGGTCTTGAATGGGCCGTCGGCGAGTTGGCCGCCGGCTACCCGAACGCACCCAGATGATCTGTGGGAGTCGGCCATGGAGGACACCAAGGGCACCAGTGTCACCCGGCCACTGATCAACGCCTACCGCACCACGAGGTGACCTGAAAAGTTCCCGGCTCAAGGCAACCCTTTGCGGGGCCTGTGACCACAAGGAGTCGGATCCGGCCGTTTCGGTAGCTGGATCCACTTTCCTCTGGTGGCATGCAAGGAGAACACCCCCCATGAAGAACCCCACGAACGGCGGGCGCCGCGGGCGTCATCGCCGTCGCTGGACCGCGACCAGTCTGCTGCTCGGCGTGCCCGCCATCGTCGTGCCGTATCTCCTGTTCGTGCAGGAGGGCTCGCAGGCCGCGACGGTCGACGGCGATGCCTACTACCGGCTGGTTTCCGTACGCAGCGGCAAGGCGCTTGACGTCAACGCCTTCTCCACCGCCGACGGCACCCGCATCCAGCAGTGGACCGACCAGAACACCGCCAACCAGCAGTGGAGGCTGAGACCCACCGGGGACGGCTACTACGAGCTGGTGAACCGCAACAGCGGCAAAGTGCTGGGCATAGCGGGCGATTCGACCGCTCAGGCGGCCGCCGCTGAGCAGCAGACCGACAGCTCCTCCACCTCCCAGGAGTGGCGGATCGACGATGTGGGTGGTTCCGGCGCCGTCACCTTCACCTCCCGCAGGAGCGGCCAGGTCCTGGATGTCTCCGGAGGCTCCACGGCCGAGGGCGCGGCAGTCATCCAGTATCCCGGCAAGGGCAGCACCAACCAGCAGTGGAAGCTGGTGAAAACGGCCGCGACCCAGGCGGCCGGACCGTATGTGTGGAACAACGCCCAGGTGGTGGGCGGCGGTTACGTCACCGGGCTGGTGTTCAACCCGCGCGAGAAGGGTCTGCTGTACGCCCGCACCGACATGGGCGGCGCCTACCGCTGGGACACCGCGGCCGAGCAGTGGCTCCCGCTCACCGACTGGGTCGGCGAGAAGGACTGGAACCTGCTGGGCATCGATTCGCTGGCCACCGACCCCGTCGACCCCAACCGGTTCTACGCCGCCGCGGGCACCTACACCAACGGCTGGGCGGGCAACGCCGAGCTCCTGCGCTCCACGGACCGGGGCCGCACCTTCAAGCGCACCGCTCTGCCTTTCAAGCTGGGCGCCAACGAGCACGGCCGCGGGGCGGGCGAGCGGCTGGCGATCAACCCCGCAGACAACCGCACCCTGCTGCTGGGCACCCGCAAGAACGGCCTGTGGCGCAGCACCGACCACGGCGTGACATGGAGTCAGGTCGCCTCGTTCCCCGTCAAGGACGGGGCGAGCAGCGGCGCGGGCATCGCCTTCGTGACGTACGGCCCGGCCGGCAGCAAGACGGTCTATGTCGGCGTCGCCGACAAGTCCACCTCCCTGTACCGCTCCACCGACGGCGGCAGCACCTGGCAGGCCGTCTCCGGGCAGCCCACCGGCCAGATGCCGCAGCACGGTGTGCTCTCCGGTGACGGCTCGCTCTACCTGACGTACACCAACGCCCTCGGGCCCAACGGCGTGACGGCGGGTTCGGTGTGGAAGTACACGCCGGCCGGCGGGGCGTGGAAGAACGTCTCCCCGTCCCAGGGCAGCTACGGGTTCTCCGGTCTGGCCGTCGACCCGCAGAAGCCGTCCACGGTGATGGTCACCACCCTCAACCGCTGGTGGCCCGAGGACGAGATCTACCGGACCACCGACGGCGGTACGACCTGGAAGGCACTGGCCGAGAAATCGGTGCGGGACGCCTCCGGCGCGCCTTACGTCGGTACCGGCACAGGGCACTGGATGACCGCCCTGGCCATCGACCCCTTCAGCTCCGGGCACGTGCTGTACGGCACCGGCAACGGCATCTGGCGCAGCAAGGACGCCAACGCCTCCGACAGCGGCGGCACCAGCCACTGGAGCGCGGGGGCCCGAGGGCTGGAGGAGACCGCGCTGCTGGACGCGGTCGCCCCGCCCGGCGGCGCCCAAGTCGTCACCGCCATGGGCGACCAAGGCGGTTTCCGCCACGACTCCCTGACCAAGGTGCCCGCCGGGCGACTGAAGAACCCGATGATGACCAACAGCACCGACATCGATTTCGCCCAGTCCAACCCCGCGCTGATGGTCCGCGTCGGCCTTGGCGGCGACAAGGACGGCGCCTACTCCACCGACGGCGGCACCAGCTGGACCGGCTTCACGACAGAGCCGGTGGACAGCGCCGACACCGGACATGTCGCGCTCGCGGCGGACGGCTCCACCATCGTCTGGACCCAGGCCGGTCAGGCCCCGTACCGCTCGACCGATAAGGGGTCGAGCTGGTCGAGGGTCAGCGGCCTGGGCACCGACGCCGTGGTCGTCGCCGACCGCTCCTCGGCCAAGACCTTCTACTCGCTGGCCGGCGGCACGCTCTACGCCAGCACCGACGGCGGCGCGACCTTCACCGCCCGCGCCGTCAACCTGCCTGGCGGCGAGCTCACGGCCGTCCCCGGCATCGCGGGGGACCTGTGGATCTCCGGTGGCGGCAAGGGGCTGCTGCGCTCCACGGATGGCGGCCGGACCTTCACCGCACTCACCACGGTGAAGTCCGCCTCTGCCCTCGGCTTCGGCAAGGCGGCGCCGGGCGCCGACTACCAGGCCCTGTACCTGATCGGTACCGTCAAGGACGTCACCGGAGTCTTCCGCTCCACCGACAAGGGCGCCACCTGGCTCCGCGTCAACGACGACGCCCACCAGTGGGGCAGCATCGGCGGTGTCGGCGTCATCACCGGCGACCCCGACACCTTCGGGCGCGTCTATGTCGGAACCAACGGACGCGGCCTCCAGTACGGCGACCCGTCCTGACCCCAACGCCCGAGCGGTGCCGCAGACACACAACGGCCTGCGGCACCGCCGTGGCTGAGGGACCTCGCCTCGTGCTGCACGACCGAGGACGAACTCCGAGAAACGGCATCCATGTGCATTCGCGACGGCGCCATTCAGCCGGCAAGAGGAGTCCAGGCATCCAGCACATGAAAGCGACAGCAGAGAGCCGTGTCTCGACCGCGCTGCGGCTCCGTGCCCTTGGCGTGCCCATACGGGCGGTCAACCTCGGTCAACAGGGGCGCGATCCGACCGAAGCCCTTTCCGCACAGTGCATGTCCGCGGGTCAGAGCCAGAGGGGCCAGTCAAGCACCGTCGCTTCCCGAGCCTATAGCGCGGGTTTGATCCCCGTCATCCGCTCTTGAGAGAAGGCCCAGGTCAGCGACCTGGGCCTTCTTCATTGTCTAGACGCATTCTGCTGTGGCGGGTGCTGACCGGCGACGACGACTTCGACCTCGACCACTGGGTAACCAGTATCTCCAACCGCCCTGCGGAGGCACAGGCATGACGACCGAAGCGATCCTCCCCGAGCAGGAGGAAGGCGCCGCGCCGGTGCTGCGGCAGCAGGTGCTGGTCCTGTACTCGGCCACCTCGGCGCTGGACTCCCATGCCGTGGGCTGGTCGCTGTACGACGGCACGGGCCGCACCTCGCCCACCACGGACGACAGCGACGAGCCGCCGTACGAGTCGGGGGTGGCGGCGCTCCGGGCGGGATGGCGGCTGATCCAGGCCGCTCAGCTGATCCCGCCGTACCCGGGTCATGAGTACGACGTCTCCTTCCTCAAGCACGAGTTCTTCTTCGAGCGGATCGAAGACGCGCGAGCGGAGCCGCAGGAGGAGGACCCCCGTTAGGCGGGGCACCCCTCCTCGGGCGGGCGGTGCCGCCGAGCCGAGGAGGGGCGGGGTCAGGCTCCGGCCTTGCGCTTGTTGTAGACGTCGAAGCCGACGGCCGCCAGCAGTACCAGGCCCTTGATCACCTGCTGGTAGTCGGTACCCACACCAACCAGCGACATGCCGTTGTTCAGCACGCCCAGCACCAGACCGCCGATGATCGCACCAAGGACGGTGCCCACACCGCCGCTCGCGGAGGCGCCGCCGATGAAGGCGGCGGCGATCGCCTCCAACTCGAAGTTGATGCCGGCCTGGGGGGTACCGGCGTTGAGTCGCGCAGCGAAGACCAGCCCGGCCAGGGCCGCGAGGACGCCCATGTTCACGAAGGCCAGGAAGACGACCCGCTTGCTCTTCACCCCGGACAGCCTCGCCGCCGCCTCGTTGCCGCCGATGGCGTAGGTGTGCCGGCCGAGGATCGAGTTGCGCATCACGTATCCGAAGCCCACCAGCAGGACGCCGAGGATCAGCAGAACGGTCGGCACCCCGTGGTAGCTGGCCAGCAGCAGCGTGAAAGCCACCACGGCCGCGCTGATCGCGCCGAGCTTCACCAGGAACAGCCCGGCCGGGAGCGGTTCCAGCCCGTACGAGGCGGCCCGCCGCCGTCCGCGCACCTCCTGCAGGATCGCGACGGCCAACACCGTGAGGCCCAGCAGCAGGGTGAGGTTGTGGTAATCGGTGTCGGGGCCGACCGCGGGGAGGAAGCCGCTGCTGATGTTCTGGAAGCCCTTGGGGAACGGAGCCACCGACTGGCCCTGCAGGAGGATCTGGGTCCCACCGCGGAACAGCAGCATGCCGGCCAGCGTGACGATGAACGAGGGGATCCCGAGATAGGCGATCCAGAACCCCTGCCAGGCTCCGGCGAGAGCCCCGATCAGCAGCGCGACCACCAGCGCCACGGGCCACGGCACCTTGTGCCCGACCACCATCACCGCCGCGGCCGCCCCGACGAAGGCGGCGAGCGACCCAACCGACAGGTCGATGTGCCCGGCGATGATGACGATCATCATGCCGATGGCCAGGATGAGGATGTAGCCGTTCTGCTGGATCAGATTGGTGATGTTGAGCGGCTGGAGCAGGATGCCGTCCGTCCAGAACTGGAACAGCAGCACGATCAGCGCCAGCGCAAGCAGCATCCCGTACTGGCGCAGGTTGCCGCGTAGCGCTCGGGCCAGTACGGCACCGGCCGACCGACGTTGGCCGGTCTCCGGTGTGCCGGGCGTGGTGTCTGGGGTGGTCTCGGTCTGGGCCATGCCTCACACCTGCTTGTCGGGGTATGCCGCGCTCGTGGTCATGAGCCGCATGAGGGATTCCTGGGTGGCGTCCGCGCGGGTCACCTCACCGGTGATCCGGCCTTCGGCCATGGTGTAGATCCGGTCGCACAGGCCCAGGAGTTCGGGGAGTTCGGAGGAGATGACGAGTACCGTCTTGCCCTGGGCGGCGAGTTCGGCGATGACGGTGTAGATCTCCGCCTTGGCGCCGATGTCGATGCCCCGGGTCGGTTCGTCGAGGATCAGTACCTGCGGCTCGGCGAAGATCCACTTGCTGAGGACGACCTTCTGCTGGTTGCCGCCGCTGAGCTTGCCGGTCTCCGCGAACACCGAGGGGGCCTTGATGTTCATAATCCGCCGGAACGATTCGGCGATCCGGGCCTCCTCGTGCCGGTTGACCCAGCCTCGCCGGGCGACCTTGCCGAGGGCGCTCAGCGAGATGTTCCGGCTGATGTCGTCGTTGAGGTTGAGGCCGAGCTGCTTGCGGTCCTCTGTCACGTACGCGATGCCGTGCCCGATCGCCTCCGGCACCGTCCGGGTACGGATCTCCCGGCCGTGCAGCCGCACCCGGCCGCCGGTCCACCGTCCGTACGAGCGGCCGAAGACGCTCATGGCCAGTTCGGTGCGGCCGGCGCCCATGAGGCCGGCGATGCCGACGATCTCGCCTCGACGGACGTTCAGCGAGACGCCGTCGACCACCCTCCGCCGGTGGTCGATCGGGTGTTGGACGCTCCAGTCCTCGATTTCGAAGGCGATCTCGCCGATCTCCGCGGCGCGCTCGGGGTAGCGGTGTTCCAGGTCGCGGCCGACCATGCCACGGATGATCCGCTCCTCGGAGATGCCCTCGGAACCGATCGCGATGGTCTCGATGGTCCGCCCGTCGCGCAGGATGGTGACGGCGTCGGCGACCCGGGCGATCTCGTTCAGCTTGTGCGAGATGAGGATGCAGGAGATGCCCTGAGCCTTGAGTTCGAGGATCAGGTCGAGCAGCTTGCGGCTGTCCTCGTCGTTCAGGGCGGCCGTCGGCTCGTCCAGGATGAGCAGCTTGACCTTCTTGGCGAGCGCCTTGGCGATCTCGACCAACTGCTGTTTGCCCACGCCGAGATCGGCGATCCTGGTGTGCGGGTTCTCGTCGAGTCCGACCTGCCGGATCAGTGCGGCGGCGTGGGTCAGCGTCCGGTGCCAGCTGATGACGCCCCGAGTGGCGTGCTCGTTGCCGAGGAAGATGTTCTCGGCGATGGACAGGTAGGGCACCAGTGCGAGTTCCTGGTGGATGATCACGATGCCGCGCTGCTCGCTGGCTCGGATGTCCCGGAACCGGCAGGGATCGCCCTCGAAGTAGATCTCGCCCTGGTAGCCGCCATGAGGGTGGACCCCGCTGAGTACCTTCATCAGTGTGGACTTGCCGGCGCCGTTCTCACCGCAGATCGCGTGCACCTCACCCGCGGCGACGGTCAGGTTGACCTCGGAGAGAGCCTTGACACCGGGAAACGTCTTGCTGATCGACCGCATCTCGAGAACGGGTCGGGCCATGGTGGTGCATCCGTATCGTCGGGGCGGTGCGGTGCCGGGCGGCTCCCGGGCTCCGCACCGCCGGTTCGGCGTCGCCGGACCCGTCTGTCCGGCCCCGTGGGCTACTTGAGCTGGTCCGCGGTGTACTGGCCGCTGTCCACCAGGACCTTCTGGTAGTTCTCCTTGTCGACGCTGACCGGCTGGAGCAGCTGCGCCGGTACGGTCTTGACGCCGTTGTCGTACTGGCCGGTGTCGTTGACCTCGGGCTTGCCGCCGGTCAGTAGCGCGTTGCCCATCTGGACTGCGGCCTTGGCCAGTTGGCGGGTGTCCTTGTAGACGGTCTGGGTCTGCTCGCCCGCGGTGATCGACTTCACCGAGGCCAGCTCGGCGTCCTGGCCCGTTACGACGGGCAGTGACTGGCCGGTGCCGTAGCCGACGCCCTTCAGCGACGAGATGATGCCGATCGAGATGCCGTCGTACGGCGAGAGCACGGCGTCGACGCGGGCGGCGGTGTACGACTTGCTCAGCAGGTTGTCCATCCGGGACTGGGCGAGACCGCCATCCCAGCGCAGTGTGGCGATCTGGTTGAAGGAGGTTTGGCCACTCTGCACGACCAGCTTCTTGTCGTCTACGTACGGCTTGAGGACGCTCATCGCACCGTTGAAGAAGAACGTGGCGTTGTTGTCGTCCGGTGAGCCGGCGAACAGCTCGATGTTGAAGGGGCCCTTGCCGTCCTTGAGGCCGAGCTTGTCGACGATGTAACTGCCCTGGAGGACACCGACCTTGTAGTTGTCGAAGGTCGCGTAGTAGTCGACGTTCTTCGTGCCACGGATCAGTCGGTCGTAGGAGATGACGGGGATGTGGGCGTCGGCGGCCTTCTGCAGCACGTTGGTGAGCGAGGAACCGTCGATGGCGGCGATCACCAGCAGCTTGGCCCCCTTGGTGATCATGTTCTCCACCTGGGAGACCTGGTTCTCCACGACGTTGTCGCCGTACTGGAGGTCGGTCTTGTAACCCTTGGCCTGGAACTCCTTGACCATGTTGTTGCCGTCGTTGATCCAGCGCTCCGACGACTTGGTCGGCATCGCGATGCCGATGAGGCCCCCTTTGGCGTCTCCGCCGGCCCCGCCGTCGCCCGCTCCGTTGGCGCTCTGGCCGCAGGCTGCCAGCGACAGCGTGAGACCCACGGCGACAAGGCCCGCTGAAAGCTTCCGCACAGTTCCTCCAGTGATGTTCCGCGACCGGCCCAGTGCGACCCGGCTGGGCGACCGGAAGCGGTCGAGCGGGGTCGGCCGGGAGTCGTTTTCTCGCGCTGTGCGAAGTCCGGGTTGCAGCGGCTCCGGCCTGGCGATACCTGAGTGTTAACGCTCACAAGTGTGCCGTCAAGGGTCTGTTCGGATCACCGTCGGGTTCACAACGGCGCTGGCGATCAGCCACTGTGTCCCTGGCCCCCGGGCTGGGCAGTGGGCGGCTCTCCGAGTGGCCGGCTGCACGCCGCAGTGTCCCTGCCGCTGGATGGTGGTAACCCGCCGCATCCGCTTGTCCGTCACCGCTCGCACAGCCTTCGTCGGCGGTCGGTGGCGTACCGTAGCCCGGAATCGAGGAGGGAAGTGCGAGTGGGAAACGACAGTGCCGGGACCGAGCGGCGCCACCCTGTGATGGCGGACGTGGCGAAATTGGCCGGCGTGTCCCACCAGACGGTGTCCCGGGTGCTCAACGGCGCCCCGCATGTGCGGCCCGGCACCCGGGAGCGCGTGCTCGCCGCCATCCGGGAGCTGGACTACCGGCCCAACTCCGCTGCCCGCGCCCTGGTCACCCGCCGCTCGCAAACCCTCGGCGTCGTCAGCTTCGAATCCACCCTGTACGGTCCCGCCTCGATGCTGCACGGCATCGAGCAGGCTGCGCGCAGTGCGGGGTACTTCGTCAGCGTGACGAGTCTGCACTCCCTGGACGGCCGCTCGGTTCAGGAGGCCGTCGACCGGCTGCGCGCCCAGGGCGTGGAGGGCGTGGTCGTGATCGCGCCCCAGATCTCCGCCGTCAGCGCGGTGGCCAGGCTCTCCAGCTCCGTGCCGGTGGTCGCGGTCGGACCGGGCAGCCAGTCGCGGGTTCCCATGGTCTCGGTGGACAACCGGTCCGGCGCCGAAGCGGCCACCAGGCACCTGCTCGATCTGGGCCACCGTACCGTGCACCACCTGGCCGGCCCGGCCGGCTGGATGGAGAGCCAGGACCGCCAGGAGGGCTGGCGCGGCGCGCTGGAGGCCGCCGGAGCCCCCGTGCCGCGTGTCGAGCCCGGCGACTGGAGTGCGCGCGCCGGCTACCAGGCGGGCTTGCGGATCGCCGAACTGGACGACGTCACCGCCGTCTTCTGCGCCAACGACCACATGGCGCTCGGCCTGCTGCGCGCCCTGCACGAGGCCGGACGCTCGATCCCGGGCGACATCAGCGTGGTCGGCTTCGACGACATTCCCGAGGCCGCCTACTTCACCCCGCCCCTGGCCACGGTGCGCCAGGACTTCGGCGAGCTCGGCCGCAGGGCCCTGGAACTGCTCGTCGAGGAGCTGGAGGGCGTCGCGCACACCCGCACTCACGTGCGGATCCCGCCCGAGATGGTGCTGCGTCGCAGCGCGGGTCCCGTCACCCGCCGTTGAGCCGGCACCGTCGGACCCGGGGCTGACCGCCCCGGCGGCCCACGCTCTCCGCCGCGTCGGCCGCACTCGGTCGAGGGCTCCATTGATCCCTTGACAGGGTGATTGTGAACGCTAACACTGTCGCCCATCGAGAGAGACGCCCCCATCAACTCGGCAGGAAGCAATGCCGGTTTCCCGTGCGAAGGATGAGAAAGTGACCGTGATCCCTGCCGCCCGGGGCTCGGACAGGTACGTCGTCGGCGTCGACTTCGGCACCCTCTCCGGTCGTGCCGTGGTGGTCCGCGTGCATGACGGACAGGAGCTCGCGACCGTCGTCCACGAGTACCCGCACGCCGTCATCGAGCGCGAGTTACCCGGCACCGGGCACCCACTGCCGCCTGGCTGGGCCCTGCAGCACTCCGAGGACTGGCGTGAGGTACTGCGCACCGTCGTTCCCGCTGCGCTCGCCGTCTCCGGCGTCGATCCCGCTCACGTCATCGGCATCGCCACCGACTTCACCGCCAGCACGGTCCTGCCGGTGCTCGCCGACGGCACCCCGCTCGCCGAGACCACCGAGTGGGCCGCTCACCCGCACGCCTGGCCCAAGCTCTGGAAGCACCACGCGGCCCAGGACCAGGCCGACCGCATCAACGCCCTCGCCCACGCACGCGGAGAGAAGTGGATCTCCCGCTACGGCGGAAGGATCTCCGCCGAGTGGCAGTACGCCAAGGCGCTCCAGGTCCTGGAGGAGGACCCGGCCGTCTATGCCGCCTGCGCGCGGTGGATCGAGGCAGCCGACTGGATCGTCTGGCAGCTCACCGGCGTCGAGAGCCGCAACGCCTGCACGGCCGGATACAGCGGCATGTTCCAGGACGGCGGTTACCCGAGCGAGGAGTACCTCGCCGCCCTGCACCCCGGGTTCGCCGACTTCGCCCGAACCCGTCTGGAGCACCCCCTCGCCCCGCCCGGCTCCCGGGTCGGCTCGCTCACCGCCCTGGCGGCGGAGTGGACGGGTTTGCCCGCGGGCATCGCGGTGGCCGCCGGCAATGTCGACGCGCACGTGGCCCCACCGGCCGCTCGGGCCGTCGAGAACGGCCAACTCCTCGCCCTCATGGGCACCTCCACCTGCCACGTCGTCAACGGCGCCGCCCTCGCAGACGTCCCTGGCGTCTGCGGCGTGGTCGAGGACGGCGTCGTCACCGGCTCCTATCGCTACGAGGCGGGTCAGAGTGCCGTCGGCGACATCTTCGCCTGGTGGCTGCGTCAGGGCCTCCCGGCCCACTACCTCGCCGAGGCCGAGGCGGTCGGTGAAGACCGGCACGAGCTCCTCAGCCGCAAGGCCGCCGCCCAGCCCGTCGGTGGGCACGGCCTGGTGGCTCTCGACTGGATGAACGGCAACCGCTCCACCCTGGTCGACCACAACCTCTCCGGCGTGATCGTCGGCCTCGGACTCGACACCCGCCCCGAGGAGATCTACCGCGCCCTGCTGGAGGCCACCGCCTTCGGTACCCGCGTCATCGTCGAGGCCCTGGAGCAGGGCGGTGTCCCCGTCACCGAGTTCATCGTCACCGGTGGCCTGAAGAAGAACGCCCTGCTGATGCAGATCTACGCCGACGTACTACGCCGTCCCGTCTCGCTCGCCCAGTCGGATCAGGGTCCGGCCCTCGGCTCGGCGATCCACGCCGCCGTCGCCGCCGGGTCGCACCCGGATGTGCGCTCGGCGGCGGCGGCCATGGGCCGGGTGCTCCGGGGGGCGTACCAGCCCGACCCCGGCCGAGCCGACGCCTACGACGCGCTGTACGCCGAGTACCGCGCCCTGCACGACCACTTCGGCACCGGGCCGGACAAGCTGCTCCACCGACTGAGCCGCATCCGCAACGCCGCCCTGACCACGCCTACCACCCCGACCACGGCCCCGACCGACCCGAGCGAGGTACGGTGAACGCGACCATCGACCTGGTCCGTCGCCAGGTCAGCGGCCTCCACCAGGAACTCGTCCGTTACGGCCCGGTGGTCTGGACGGCGGGCAATGTCCCCGCCCGCGTTCCCGGCGAGGACCTGTTGGTCATCAAGCCGAGCGGCGTCTCCCACGACGAGCTGTCGCCCCAGAACATGATGCTCTGTGACCCCGACGGGAACGTCGTCGAAGGCGACCACGTGCCCTCCTCCGACACCGCCGCACACGCCTACGTCTACCGCCACCTGCCCGAGGCCGGGGGAGTGGTGCACACCCACTTGACATGGGCGGCCGCTTCCGGCTGGTCGCCAGCGAGGTCGACGTGGTCGAAGCCCCGGCTCCGCTGCCCAACCTGCCGGTTCGCCCGCGCCGTCTGGAAGCCGCGTCCGGACCTGCGCACCTCCACCGAGGCCTGGCTGACAGCCGGAGCGCCGGCCACACCGTACTCTCCGGCGCCCTCGGTGCCGAGGAACTCGACGACCTCGCGGAGATGCTCGGCGTGGAACTCCTGGTGATCGACGCCGGCACCGCCATCCGCCGGTTCACCAAGGAGCTGCGCTGGAACCAGGCCTACCACCGACTGGCTCAGGGGACGTGACCTCGCCCGCCCCGAGCCGATGACGCCCGCCCATACGGCGGGCATCGCCCCCCTCCCCGCCTCGTCGAACGGAGTAGTCGCGTGTCGCGAGACGCACTCGTGTCCCATGGTGAACTGACGGTGACCCAGGAGACTGCCGCAGAGCTCCCGGACGGACGGCGTATCACCCGCTGGACGTTTGGCTCCCCGGAGCGCGTGACGGCGGAGGTGCTCAGTCTGGGAGCCCGCTTGCAGGCCCTGCACACGCCGGACCGGGACGGGCGGCGGGCCAACGTCGTCCTGGGCTGCGAGAGCACAGCGGATCTGTTCGGGGAGGCTGCCTCCTTCGGCGCGACGGTCGGCCGCTACGCCAATCGAATCGCCGGCGGAACGCTGCCCCTCGACGGCACGACGCACCGGCTGGCGACCCAGCAGGACGGCCACACCCTGCACGGCGGACCGGACGGCTTCGCCACCCGCCTCTGGGACGGCGTGCCGGTCCGCGTGGGCAGGCGGGCAGGCGTCCGTCTCCGCATGGACAGTCCCGACGGCGATCAGGGATTCCCGGGCGCCCTCACGGCCGAGGTCACGTACCTGCTCGGCCCCGACGGTGAACTCTCCCTCACCTACCGGGCGACCACGGATGCCCCGACAGTCGTCAACCTCACCAACCACATGTACGTCAACCTGGCCGGCGAGGGCTGTGGGACGGTGCTCGGCCACCTGCTGCGGGTCGAGGCCGCCCGTTACACCCCCGTGGACGCAGAACTGATACCGCTCGGTCCGGCCGAGTCCGTCACCGGCACACCGTTCGACCTCCGCGAGGCCCAGACGATCGGTGCCCGCATCACCGAGGAACACCCGCAGATCCGCCGGGCCGCCGATGGCTTCGACCACAACTGGGTGCTCGACGGCACCGGGCTCAGGCGGGCCGCCGTCCTGAGCCACCCTGCCAGCGGCCGGCGCGTCGAATGCCTGACGACGGAGCCGGGGCTCCAGGTCTACACCGGAAACCACTTCGACGGCTCGCTGACCGGCCGCTCCGGTCGCCCGTATTTCGCGTACGCGGGCATCGCGTTGGAGACCCAGCACTTTCCCGACTCGCCCAACCGGCCCGAGTACCCCTCCACCCTCCTGCGCCCGGGGGAGGAGTACCGCTCGACGACGGCGTACCGCTTCTCGACCGAGGAGGAAAGGCCGACGTGATGCTTCACAGCCGCCGACCGCTCCGCCGAGCACCCGGTCCTCACCGCACGGCTCACGGTGACCGGGACGGCCCCCGCGCCCCGCGTGGTCGTCGACTTCGACGACCACGCGGACACCGCCATCGTCGACGCCACCCGCACCAGCGGCGACGCAGTGACCCCGGCCGATCTGGTGTGGCCCGCGGTGCTTCTCTTCCGCGACGTCGATCTCTCCGGGGCGGTCCGGGTGGAGGCCGAGACCGCCCTCGAGAACGCGGGGTGCGGGGAGGCGCGGCGGCCCGTCCGGAGGGACGGGCCACCGCCCCTCCCCACACCAGTGCCCGGACCTGCGAGGCAAGGCTCCCTGTGGCCGCCAAGCTCCGCTGCCTCGTCACCTCTCCGACCGGAGGAAGCCCCATGCCGCTCACCGACCGCGACGCGGACGAACTCGTCCGCTACCGGCCAGAGTTGTCCGATCCGAGGGATTTCGACGTCTTCTGGCGGCGGACCCTTGCCGAAGCCCGGTCGCACGACGCGGCGATCAAGGTGGAACGGGTCACCGCCCAGCACCTGCTGAGCACCGTCGAGGTCGACGACGTGCGCTTCCCCGGCTGGAACGGCGAGCCGGTGGCCGCCTGGCTGCTGCGCCCGCGCAACGCGGCCGGACCGCTGCCGGTCGTCGTTACCTACATGGGCTACGGCGGCGGACGGGGACTGCCCACCGACCACCTGTTCTGGTCCGCCGCCGGCTACGCCCAACTCGTCGTCGACAGCCGGGGCCAGGGCCACGACACCCCGGACCGGGGCATGGGCGACGGCACGCAGTGGGTCGAGGGCTTCATGACCCGCGGCATCGACTCTCCCGACACCTACTACTACCGGCGATTGGTCACCGACTGCGTGCGAGCCGTGGACGCGGTCGCGGAGCTGCCCGGACTCGACGGCCGTCGGATCGTGGTGGCCGGAGCCAGCCAGGGCGGCGGTCTGGCGCTTGCCGTCGCCGGTCTCGCCGGGGACCGCGTGGCGGCGGCGATGCCGGACCTCCCGTTCCTGTGCCACTTCCGCCACGCTGCCGCGATCTGCGGCGACGGCCCGTACCAGGAGATCGCCAAGTACCTGCGCTGGCACAGCCGCCACCGCGTGGAACCGGCCTTCGCCACCCTCGACCACTTCGACGGCGTCCACTTCGCCCGGCGGGCCACCGTGCCGACGCTGTTCAGCGTGGGCCTGATGGACCCGGTCTGCCCGCCCTCCACGGTCTACGCCGCCTTCAATCACTACGCGGGCGAGGACCGCACCATGACCGTGTGGCCGTTCGGCGACCACGGCGGCGGCCACGGCTCCAACCCGCCCGTCCAACTGGCCTGGCTGCGCGAGCGCGACCTGGCGCCGGCGCTCTGACCGCCCCGCACCACCGGACCGGGCAGACCGCGCGAGGCCCCGCGCGCCCACGCACTGAGCCCCGCCCCCGAGACCGAGGAGCACGACAGACCCATGAGGTACTGCCCATGAGCACCCCGGCCTTCCCGGAACTGCCCACCGGGTTCTGTTTCGGTGCCGCGACCGCCGCCTACCAGATCGAGGGCGCCCACGACAAGGACGGCCGCGGCCCGTCCATCTGGGACACCTTCAGCCACACCCCCGGCCGTACGCTCGACGGTGCAACGGGCGACACCGCCTGCGACCACTACCACCGCTACCGCGAGGACGTGGCCCTGCTGCGCGGGCTCGGCGTCGACAGCTACCGCTTCTCGATCGCCTGGCCCCGCCTGCTGCCCCGGGGCACCGGGCCGGTCAACGCCAAGGGCCTGGACTTCTACGACCGCCTGATCGACGAGCTGCTGGCCGCCGGAGTCGCACCCGCCGCCACTCTCTACCACTGGGACCTGCCCCAAGCCCTGGAGGACCGCGGCGGCTGGCGCGTCAGGGAGACCGCCGAGGCGTTCGCGCAGTACGCGGCCCTCGCGGCCGAGCGCTACGGGGACCGGGTGGAGCGCTGGATCACCCTCAACGAGCCGTACTGCTCCGCCTTCGCCGGCTACGCCGAGGGGCGGCACGCACCCGGTGCCGAGGAGGGCCGCGGCGCGCTGGCGGCCGCCCACCACCTGCTGGTCGCCCACGGCCTCGCGATACGGGAGCTGCGCGCCACGGGCGCCCAGGAGGCCGGGATCACCCTCAACCTCGACCGCATCCATCTCGCCTCCGCCCTCCCCGAGGACCGGGCCGCCCTGCGCCGTGCCAAGGTCCTCCACAACGAGGTCTGGACCGAGCCGCTCCTCGCGGGCCGTTACCCCGCGCACGAGGCCGAGACCTGGGCCGGCCTCGCCGACGGCCCCTGGCGGTTGCCGGGCGACCTGGAACTGATCGGCGCCCCGCTGGACTTCCTCGGAGTCAACTTCTACCGCCCGGTGACGTTCGCCGCCGCCCCCCACGGCGAGGCCGACCCCGAAGTGCGCACCGCCGGGGACATCGGCGTCACCGAGCTGGACCGGTACCGGGCCCGGCACACCACCATGGGATGGCCCGTCGTCCCCGACGCGCTCACAGAGTTGCTCCGTGAACTCCACGCCCGCTACCCGCGGCTTCCGCCGGTCTGGATCACCGGGAACGGCTCCGCCGAGGGAGACACCGTCGGCCCCGACGGCCGGGTCCATGACACCGAGCGGATCGACTACCTCGCGGACCACCTCGCCGCCGTCGCCGACGCCATCTCCGCAGGGGTGGACGTGCGCGGCTACTACGTCTGGTCGCTGCTGGACAACTTCGAGTGGGCGCGCGGCTACGGCCAGCGTTTCGGCCTGGTCCACGTCGACTACGACGCCCTGACCCGAACGCCCAAGGACAGCTACCACTGGTACCGGGGCCTGATCACCGCGCACCGCGCGCGGACGGAGGAACCTGCACGATGAAGTTCACCGACGGCTACTGGCTGATGCCCCCGGGCGTCACCACGCGTTACGCCACCGAGGTCGCGGACGTCCGGGCCGGCGAGCACCGGATGCCCCTCTACGCGCCGGTGGAGCACGTGCGCGGCCGCGGCGACACGCTCAACAGTCTGTTGATGACCGTCGAGTGCCGGTCGCCTGCCGAGGGCGTGATCGGGGTCCGCGTCACGCACCACGCCGGTTCGGTGCGGCGGGGGCCGGAGTACGTGCTGCCCGGCGCGCAACCGGAAGTGGGAAAGGTGCACCAGGACGGCCCGGTGGTCGAGCTCAGTGCGGGTGAGCTGTCGCTGCGGGTGGACACCTCCCAGCCGTGGCGCCTGGAGTTCACCGCCGGCGGACGGATGCTGACCTCCGTGGGCGAGCGCGGCACCGGCTTCGCCACCGACGCCGCCGGCCGGCACTGCATGCTCGGGCAACTCTCCCTCGGTGTGGGTGAGTCGCTGTACGGGCTGGGGGAGCGGTTCACTCCGTTCGTCAAGAACGGGCAGATCGTGGACATCTGGCAGGCCGACGGCGGCACCAGCGTGGACTGCTTCAAGGCCGACTTCGGTGTACTGGGTCGGCGACTGCGAGTCGCACTTCAACGCCATGGCCGAGTCACTGCGCGGCGGCTTCTGGCGGCCCCCTGGCGGTTCCCTCGTGGCGGAGCCGGGCCGTGGAACGTCACGGCCCGGTTCATGGGCAGACCGGCTCAGCGGGCGCCGAGGAGGTGTTCGAGGGCGAGCTGGTCCAGCTGTTCGAAGGCCATGCCGCGGCGGGCGGCGGCATCGACGTCGAACTCGTCGAAGGCGGACCGGTCGGCCAGTAGCCCGGCCAGGCCGTCATCGGCGGTGGGGAGCGCAAGTTCGGGCAGTCGGGAGGCGGCGAGCGCGGCCTGGACCTCCGGATCGGCCCGGAAGGCGCGGGAACGCTCCGCCAGAAGCAGGTAGTTGCGCATACATGCGGCCGCCGAGGCCCAGACGCCGGCAGAGTCCTCGGTGCGCGGCGGCTTGAAGTCGAAGTGACGGGGCCCGTCGTAGCCGGCCGACTCCAGCAGGTCGACCAGCCAGAAGGCCTGGCGCAGGTCGCCCGCTCCGAAGCGCAGGTCCTGGTCGTACTTGATGCCGGACTGGCCGTTGAGGTCGATGTGGAACAGCTTGCCGTGCCACAGGGCCTGGGCGATGCCGTGCGGGAAGTTCAGCCCGGCCATCTGCTCATGGCCGACCTCCGGGTTGAGGCCGACCCGCTCGGGCCGGTCCAACTCGTTGATGAACGCCAGGGCGTGGCCGATGGTGGGCAGCAGGATGTCGCCGCGCGGCTCGTTGGGCTTGGGTTCGATCGCGAAGCGCAGGTCGTAACCCTGGTTCTCGACGTACTCGCCCAGCAGGTCGAAGGCCTCCTTCAGCCGGTCGAGGGCGGTGCGCGCGTCCTTGGCCGCGCCCGACTCGGCGCCCTCGCGGCCGCCCCAGGCGACGTAGACCGAGGCACCGAGTTCCACGGCCAGGTCGATGTTGCGGATCGTCTTGCGCAGCGCGTACCGGCGCACGTCCCGGTCGTTGGCGGTGAAAGCGCCGTCCTTGAACACCGGGTGGGTGAAGAGGTTGGTGGTGGCCATCGGCACCTTCAACCCGGCCGTGTCGAGTGCGGTGCGGAAGCGCTTGACCGCCTGCTCGCGTGCGGTGCCGCCGGCGGCGAAGGGGATCAGGTCGTCGTCGTGGAACGTGACGCCGTAGGCGCCGAGTTCGGCCAGCCGCTGCACGGTCTCGACCGGGTCGAGGGCGGCTCGGGTGGCGTCGCCGAAGGGGTCCCGGCCCTGCCAGCCGACGGTCCACAGGCCGAAGGTGAACCTGTGCGCGGGAGTGGGGACGAGCGGGTCGCTGGTCATGAGGCGCTCCGGATCAGGGCCGAGGGCTATTTGTAATAACGAAAAACAAATTAGTATGCCGAGACGCCAGAAGGAACCCCACCGGAGGAACGCATGTCTGCACAGCGTGTCGTGATCGGTGTCGACAGCTCGACCCAGTCCACCAAGGCCCTCGCCGTCGACCTGGAAACCGGCGCCGTCCTGGGCGAGGGCCGCGCCGCGCACGCCGTCAGCGCGGGCGCCGGACGCGAGAGCGACCCCGACCAGTGGTGGTGGGGGCTCGGCGAGGCCATGGCGGGCACCGGCTGGGCGGATCGTGCCGCCGCCTGCTCGATCGCCGGCCAGCAGCACGGCCTGGTCACCCTCGACACGGCGGGCCGGCCGGTGCGCCCGGCGCTGCTGTGGAACGACGTCCGCTCCGCCCCGCAGGCCGCCGAACTCGCAGCCGCGTTCGGCCCGGCAGAGCTCGCCCGCCGCACCGGCAGCGTCCCGACGGCCGCCTTCACGGCCGCCAAGTGGGCCTGGCTGCGCGCCAACGAGCGTGCCGCCGCAGACCGCGTCGCGGCCGTCCGGCTTCCCCACGACTTCCTGACGGAGCGGCTCACCGGCGAGGCGGTCACCGACCGCGGTGACGCGTCGGGAACCGGCTGGTGGGGCCCGGACGGCTACGACCAGGACGTCCTCGGCCGGATCGGCCTCGACCCCGGGCTACTGCCACAGGTCCTCCCGCCGGGCGCCCGGGCGGGCGTCGTCCGAGCAGGGATGCCACTGCGCGAGGGCGCGCTGGTGGCCACCGGGACCGGTGACAACATGGCGGCCGCCCTCGGGCTGGGCCTGACGCCCGGACGTCCGGTGCTGAGCCTCGGTACCTCCGGCACCGTCTACGCCGTCGGCCGGACCCGGCCCACCGACCCGAGCGGAACCGTCGCCGGCTTCGCCGATGCCCTCGGCGGCTGGCTGCCGCTCGCCTGCACGCTCAACTGCACCCTCGCCGTGGACCGCTTCGCCGCCCTCGTCGGCCGCGACCGCGAGGACGTCGAGGGTGGCGGCACGGTGGTGGTGCTTCCGCATCTGGACGGCGAGCGCACTCCGGACCTCCCGGGTGCTTCCGGCCTGGTCCACGGCCTGCGCCACGACACCACGCCGGGACAGCTGCTCCAGGCCGCCTACGACGGCGCCGCCCAAGCCCTGCTCGCGGCCTTGGACGACGTGTTGCGTGCCGGAGGCGAGAAACCCGCCCCCGACGAACCCCTGCTGCTGATCGGCGGCGGAGCCCGCGGCCGGGCCTGGCAGCGGACCGTCCTGCGGCTGTCCGGTCGAGCGGTTCAGGTGCCCGCGGCCCAGGAACCGGTCGCGCTCGGGGCCGCCGCCCAGGCCGCCGCACTGCTCACCAGTGAGCCTGCCGACGCCGTCGCCCGGCGCTGGCGGACCGCCGAGGGCCGGGTGCTGGAACCCGTGACCCGTGACGACGACACGCTCGAACGGATCACCAGTACGCTGCGGCGGGCGCGGGCGTTGCAGGAGGTCCCGCCGGGAGGGCGATAGGAGGGTCGGGTCAATGACGGGGATCGGCAGGGCGAGCGGGGGCGTGGACGCCGCGCCCGCCTCGCAGCAGGGGATGCGTCGGCAGAACCTCGCGGTGGTGATCGGCGCAGTCGCCGCGCACGGCCCGCTCTCCCGGGCGGACGTCGCCGGGCACACGGGCCTGACCAGGCCGGCCGTCTCCTCCATGGTCGACGAGCTCATCGGTCGCGGAGCGCTGACCGAGACGGAGACCGTGCCCAGCGGACGGGTCGGCCGCCCCGGACGGGCACTGGCCCTGAGCGATCGGGGTCCCGCGGGCCTCGGCCTGGAGATCGGCCTCACCCATCTCGCCGCGTGCGTCGTGGACCTGCGCGGTGAACCCCGGGTGTGGCGTCGGGTGGAGCGGGCCAACGCCGGCCGGCCGGCCGGGCAGGTGCTGGCGGAGGCCGCCGCGCTGGGCGCCGAAGCGGAGGCCGAGGCCGCCGCCCTCGGCCTGAGCGTCGAGGGCCGCGTCCTGGCCGTGCCGGGGGTGGTGCCGAACGCGCCGAGCGGGCTGATCGCGAACGCGCCCAACCTCGGCTGGCAGGCGGTCCGCCCCGCCGATTACTGGCCCGACCCCGGCACCGTGCCCGAGCCGGAGAACGAGGCCAACCTCGGGGCGCTGGCCGAGCAGTGGCACCAGGGGCACCCCGCCGAGACCTTCGTACACGTCTCCGCCGAGGCCGGAATCGGTGCCGCACTGGTCATCGGCGGGCAGCTGTTCCGGGGCGCCCGCGGCTTCGCAGGCGAACTCGGCCACCTGCCCGTCCACCCGGAGGGCGCCCGGTGCGCCTGCGGGGCACGCGGCTGCCTGGAGCAGTACGCGGGCGAAGCGGCCGTGCTGCGCGAGGCCGGGCTGGGACACGTCGGCGACCCGGTGGCCCTGCTGGCCGAACGGGCAGGCGCCGGGGACGCGTCGACCCTTCGCGCCCTGGACCGCGCCGGACGGGCCCTGGGCCTCGCCCTCGCCTCGGCGGTGAACCTGATCGACCCGGACGCCCTCGTTCTGGGCGGCGCCTACGCCGAACTCGCCGACTGGCTCCTGCCGTCGATACGCGCCGAACTGGCCGCCCGGGTCACTGTCCGGCCCTGGACCCCGGAGGCGGTACGACCCTCCGCCCTGGGCCGGCGCGGACCGGTGCTGGGCGCGGCATGGTCGACCGTCCGACAGATCATCGCCGATCCCACCCGCCTGCCTGCCCGCTAGGGGGTCTCCGGCGGATCACGGCCGGGCATGATCCGCCGGACACCCCTGGTGCTGTGACCGCGTGGGTTCGCCGGGTTGGTGGCCGCCGCGTTGGCCGCAGGCGAAGCCACTGGTTCGCGGCCGCTGTCGCCCGCAGCCCTTGCTCGTCCTCGAAGAGCAGGTATTCGTCGACGAGGAAGGCCACGAGACACGACATCCGCCTGAGCGGACGGGGCTGGGCTTCAACCGGTTCACAGTCCCAGTGCCAGCCGGTAGTACGCCTGGTTCCAGCGGAGATCGCGCCGGAACTGTTTCGGGGTGGTGGTCTCGTCGATGAGGACGAGTTCCAGGCGGAGCATTTCCGCCAGGTCGTCGAGGTGGTCGCAGGTGAGGGCGGTGCTGAGGACGGTGTGGTGCGGTCCTCCGGCCGTCAGCCAGGATTCGGTGGAGGTCCGCAGGTCGGGGTGGGGCCGCCAGACCGCGCGGGCAACGGGCAGGGCGGGCAGCGGGTGAGGGGGTGCCACCACGTCGATGTCGTTGGCGATCAGGCGGAAGCGGTCGCCGAGGTCGGCGAGGCCGACCACCACGGCAGGGCCGGGGGCGGCGTCGAACACCAGGCGCACCGGGTCCTCCCGCCCGCCGATGCCGAGCGGGTGGATCTCGCAGCTGGGCCTGGCCGCCGCGAGGGTGGGGCAGACTTCCAGCATGTGTGCGCCAAGGATGAGCTCGTTGCCCGGTGTCAGGTCGTAGGTGTAGTCCTCCATGAAGGAGGTGCCGCCCGGGAGGCCGGTGGCGGCTACCTTGAGGGCGCGCAGCAGGACGGCGGTCTTCCAGTCGCCCTCTCCTCCGAAGCCGTGCCCCTGGGCCATGAGCCGCTGGACCGCGAGGCCGGGCAGCTGGCGCAGTCCGCCCAGGTCCTCGAAGTTGGTGGTGAAGGCCCTGAAGCCGCCCGCTTCCAGGAAGGTGCGCAGGCCGGCTTCGATGCGGGCCGCGTAACGCAGCGAGTCGTGCCGTTCGCCTCCGGGCCGCAGTTCCGGCGCCAGGTGGTACAGGTCCTCGTACTCCTTGACGAGGGAAGTCACCTCGGTTTCGTCCGCGCTGTCGACGACCTCCACCAGGTCGTTGACGCCGTAGGTGTTGACGGAGACGCCGAAGCGCAGCTGGGCCTCGACCTTGTCGCCCTCGGTGACGGCCACGTCGCGCATGTTGTCGCCGAAGCGGGCGACCTTGAGGGTGGCCAGTTCGGATCGTGCGGCGGCTGCCCGCGCCCAGACCGCGATGCGTGCGGTCGTCACAGGGTCGGTGACGTGGCCGGCCACGGTCTTGCGGGGTACGCCGACACGGGACTGGATGTGCCCGAATTCGCGGTCTCCGTGCGCGGCTTGGTTCAGGTTCATGAAGTCCATGTCGATGGTGTCCCAGGGCAGGGCCACGTTCGACTGGGTGTGGAGATGCAGCAACGGCTTGCGCAGCGCGTCCAGTCCGGCGATCCACATCTTGGCCGGCGAGAAGGTGTGCATCCAGGCCATGAGCCCGATGCACCGGTCGTCGGCGTTCGCGTCGAGGCATACTCGGCGGATGGCGTCGGCGTCGGTGAGTACCGGCTTCCACACCACGCGCGCGGGGTTGCCGGAGGCGTCCGCCAGCGCGGTGACGATCTGCCGCGACTGTTCGGCGACCTGCTTCAGCGTCTCCTCCCCGTACAGGCCTTGGCTGCCGGTGAGAAACCAGATCTCCTGGGCGGGGGATGTTCGGCTGGGCACATGGACTCCTGAAGGTGACGTCCCGCAACGGTGGTGAGGGCGGCGGGCGCGGTGGGGAAGCGGGAACGAACGGGGGGCGGGTTCAGCCCGCGGTGTGGGCCGTGTCGCGCGTGTTCCTCAGGCGGTGCAGCAGACCGCCGGTGCCGAAATGGTCGTGCAGGAGCCGGTATTCGGCGAAGAGGGCGTCGTAGGCGTCGGCTCGGGAGGCGTCGGGCGTGTAGACGGCGGGCCGTCGGCGGCCCATGGCGGCGGTGGCGGTTCGCACGTCGGTGTGCGCGCCGGCCGCTACGGCGGCGTGGATGGCCGACCCGAGGGCGGGGCCCTGGTCGGACGCGGCGAGGGAGACGGGGCGGCGCAGCACGTCGGAGTAGATCTGCATCAGCAGTTCGTTCTTGGCCAGCCCGCCGGCGACGATGAACTCGTTCACGGGTACGCCGCCCGTCTCCAGGGCCTCCACGATGACGCGGGTGCCGAACGCGGTGGCCTCGAGCAGCGCGCGGTAGACGTCCTCGGGGCGGGTCGCGAGGGTGAGACCCACGATGACTCCGGAGAGGCGGTGGTCGACGAGGACAGAACGGTTGCCGTTCAGCCAGTCGAGGGCGACCAGTCCGTGGCCGCCGACCGGCTGTCGGGCGGCCTTCCGGGTCAGCAGGGTGTGCAGGTCCTCGCCGCGGTCGGCGGCCTCGGCGAGGTAGTCCGACGGGACGCCTTGGTCCAGCACCCAGGCGAAGACGTCGCCGACCGCGCTCTGTCCGGCCTCGTAGCCGTAGGTTCCCTCGACGATCCCACCGTTGACGACACCGCAGATGCCGGGGACATCGGCGAGGACGGGAGCGTTCACGACGTGGCAGGTGGAGGTGCCCATGATGGCGAGCAGTTGACCGTCCTCGACGGCCTGGGCCGCCGCTGCGGTGACGTGGGCGTCGACGTTGCCCGCGGCCACGGCGATGCCGGGGCGCAGCCCTGTCCAAACTGCTGCCTCGGTGCTGAGCGAGCCCACTCGTGAGCCCAGCGCAGAGAGGGGGAGTTCGAGGCGGGTGCGTGCGAAGTCGGCGAACCGGGGGTTCAGTGCGGCCAGGTACTCCTCGCTCGGGTAGGCGCCGTCCTGGTGGATGCCCTTGTACCCGGCCGTGCAGGCGTTGCGGGACTCGGTTCCGGTGAGCTGCCACACGATCCAGTCGGCAGCCTCGATCCACCGCGCGCAGGTTTCGTAGACGAGCGGATCCTCCTCCAAGACCTGGAGGGCCTTCGCGAACTGCCACTCGGAGGAGATCCGGCCGCCGTAGCGGGCGATCCACTTCTCCCTGCGGGCGTGGGCGAGTTCGTTGATGCGGTCGGCATGCGACTGGGCCGCGTGGTGCTTCCACAGCTTGGGCCACGCGTGCGGGCGTCCGGCGAGCTCCGTCTCGGCGAGGGGAGTTCCGTCGGCCAGCGTGGGCAGGACGGTGCACGCGGTGAAGTCGGTGGCGATGCCGATCACCGCGGCAGGATCGACCCCGGCCGCCGCCACGGCCTCCGGGACGGCGCTACGCAGTACGTCCCGCCAGTCCTGGGGGTGTTGCAGGGCCCAGTCCGGAGGCAGTTGCGCACCGCCGTGCGGCAGGTGCCGGTCGATGACGCCGTGCCGGTAGGCGTGGACCGCCGCGGCCAGCTCCTGACCGTCGCGAACCCGCACCACCACGGCGCGGCCCGACAGCGTGCCGAAGTCGACGCCGACCGTGTACTGCTCGGATTCCTCGGAATACGGGGTGGGCGCGAGGGGATGGGGTGACGTCAACAGAGTGCCTTTCGAAGGAGCCGTGGGGCGGCAGGCGGCCGACAGGCGGCCCGGCAGGCGGAGTTGCCGCCCGCAATCCTGGCGGTCGGCCGGGTGGTCCAAACGTAGTGTGAGCGCTAACAATGTCGATAGGCAAGAGGTCTGCGTGGGGTCGTATGTGAGCTCCATCGGTGCAGCGGCCTCCGTATACGTCTGACGGTCCGAGTGAATCGGCCGTTGAGATGGCGCGGGTTGAGGCTTCATTCGGGTGGGGGCCGAGGTCGATGGTGTCGCGAAAAGATGGAGCCCGCCTCGTTGCCGCACCCGACGCGATAACGGACAGGTAACGCGCGCAAGGGGGTTGAGAACGGGGCTTGTTAGCGCTCACAATGCGACAGCGTTCTCTTCTCAAGGGTCTCCCTCTCCTACCGACCCCGACCCGACCGCGACCCCGACGCCGACCGCGCCGGCCGTCGTGCAGCGCGGCGGCACTCCTGGGACTCCTGGTGGGCAAAGCCCGGCCCCGGCCGCACGGCGCCTCTTCCGTACACCCTGAAAGGACACTCGACATGGCTCGCAGAGCAGCTCTCGTCCTCACCGCCGCCCTCCTCGCCTCCTCGGCGTTGACCGCCTGCTCGACCGAGGGCCCCGCCTCCGGCTCCCCCTCCTCAGGGGCCAAGGGAGGCTCCGACGGCACGATCACGATGGGCTTCGCCCAGGTCGGCGCCGAGAGCGGTTGGCGCACCGCCAACACCAAGTCCATCCAGGAGGCGGCGAAGAAGGCCGGGATCACCCTCAAGTTCTCCGACGCGCAGCAGAAGCAGGAGAACCAGATCAAGGCGATCCGCACCTTCATCCAGCAGAAGGTCGACGTCATCGCCTTCTCGCCGGTCGTGGAGTCCGGTTGGGACACGGTGCTGAAGGAGGCCAAGGACGCAGGCATCCCGGTCATCCTCACCGACCGCGCCGTGGACACCAAGGACACCTCCCTCTACAAGACCTTCCTGGGCTCGGACTTCGTCAAGGAGGGCAAGTCCGCGGGCGAATGGCTGACCGGCGCGTACGCCAACGAGCAGGGCCCGGTCAACATCGTCGAGCTCCAGGGCACCACGGGCTCCGCGCCCGCCAACGACCGCAAGGCCGGCTTCGCCGACGTCATCCGTGCCGACAACAAGTTCAAGATTGTTGCCTCGCAGTCGGGCGACTTCACCCGCTCCAAGGGCAAGGAAGTCATGCAGGCGTTCCTGAAGTCCCAGGAGGACATCGACGTCCTCTACGCCCACAACGACGACATGGCCCTCGGCGCCATCCAGGCCATCGAGGAGTCCGGCAAGAAGCCCGGGACGGACATCAAGGTGATCTCGGTGGACGGAATCAAGGACGCCTTCGTCGCGATGACCGAGGGCAAGATCAACGTCGTGGTGGAGTGCAACCCGATGCTCGGTGACCAGCTGATGGATCTGGCCAAGAAGGTCGTGGCGGGGGAGAACGTCCCGACTCGTGTCGAGACCGAGGAGGGTGTCTTCCCGCAGGACAAGGCCGCGGCCGCGCTGCCGTCCCGGAACTACTGACACAGCACGCTCCGGTGCCGGAGGAGGCCCGGCCCCGGTGCCTCCTTCACCGTCCTGAACCCGCTCCACCACCCCACCCATGAGAGGAGGGCGGATGGCATTCCCGTCCACCCCGCGGCCCACGGACGCCGGCGGCCCGCAGCCGGTCCTGGAAGCCCAGGACATCCGCAAGCAGTTCCCGGGCGTGCTCGCCCTCGACGGAGTCGCCCTGCGACTCTTCCCCGGTGAGGTGCACGCCCTGATGGGCGAGAACGGCGCCGGGAAGTCCACCTTGATCAAGGTGCTCACCGGTGTCCACCCCGCCGACGGCGGCACCATCCTCGTCGACGGCCGGCCTCACACGTGCGCAGACCCCCTCCAGGCGCAGCAGGCCGGAATCAGCACCGTCTACCAGGAGGTCAACCTCTGCCCGAACATCTCGGTCGCCGAGAACATCCTCATCGGGCGCGAACCGCGCCGGTTCGGTCTCATCCACTGGTCCGCCATGCGGCAGCGGGCGGCAGAGCTGCTGACGGGACTGGACCTCGACCTGGACGTCACCAGTCTGCTCGGTTCGCACTCCCTGGCGGTGCAGCAGTTGGTCGCCATCGTCCGGGCGGTGGACGTCTCGGCGAAGGTGCTCGTGCTGGACGAACCCACCTCCAGCCTGGATCGCGAGGAGGTCGTTCAGCTCTTCACGCTGGTGCGGCACCTGCGGGATCGCGGCGTGGCCATCCTGTTCGTCACGCACTTCCTCGACCAGGTATTCGATCTCTGCGACCGCGTCACCATCCTGCGCAACGGCCGCCTGGAAGGCGAGTACCCCATCGGCGAACTCACTCCGGTGACGCTGGTACAGCGCATGATCGGCGGAGAACTGGCCACCCTCGACCAGCTGTCCGACCGTGCCCACGAACAAGCGGCCGAACGGGCGACCAGCGAGCCGTTCCTCCGGGCACGCCAACTGACCCGCACGGGCTCGATCGAGCCGTACGACCTCGACATCCATGCCAGCGAGGTCATCGGACTGGCCGGCCTCCTGGGCTCAGGCCGCACCGAGGTGGCGCGCCTCCTGTTCGGCGCGGACAGCGCGGACGCCGGAGAAGTGAGCATCGAGGGCAAGAAGGTACTCCTGCGCACCCCCCGCCACGCCATCGCCCGAGGCATCGCGTTCTGCTCCGAGAACCGCAAGTCCGAGGGACTGGTGGGCGAGCTCACGGTCCGCGAGAACATCATCCTCGCCCTGCAGGCCGCCCGCGGCTGGACCAGGCCGCTGGCCCGTTCGAAACAGGACGAACTGGCACGGCACTGGATCGAAGCCCTGGACATACGCCCCGCCGACCCCGAAGCGCAGGTACGCCACCTCAGCGGAGGCAACCAGCAGAAGGTCCTCCTCGCGCGTTGGCTGCTGACCGAACCCCGGCTCCTGATCCTCGACGAACCCACCCGGGGCATCGACATCGGGGCCAAGGCGGAGATCCAGAAACTCGTGGCCCGCCTGGCGAGCGAAGGCACCGCCGTGCTGTTCATCTCGGCGGAACTCGAAGAGGTCCTGCGCCTGAGCCACCGCATCGCCGTGCTCCGTGACCACCGCATGGTGGCAACCCTCACGAACGACGACAGCGTCACGCCCGAACGCATACTCACCACCATCGCCACCGGAGCGGACTCATGACCCCCCAGCCCGCCAAGTCCAAGGCGGCCGGCGGAATCGGGAGACGACTGGCCGGCCACCGCCTGCTGTGGCCGACGCTCGCCCTGCTCGCCCTGCTCCTCGGCAACCTCGCGTTCCACCACGACTTCTTCTCCGTCCGCGTACGCGACGGCCACCTCTACGGCAGCCTCATCGACATCCTCCAGTTCGGCGCGCCCCTCACCCTGGTGGCGCTCGGCATGACCCTCGTCATCGCCACCCGCGGCATCGACCTCTCGGTGGGTTCCACCGTCGCCATCGCCGGGGCCCTCGCCTGTGGGCACATCTCCACCGCGGCACATCCCGGCAGCGTCGCCACCATGCTCACGGCCGTCGCCCTCGCGCTCGGCGTCGCCCTCGTGCTGGGCCTCGCCAACGGCTTCCTGGTGTCCGGGCTGGGGGTCCAGCCCATCGTGGCCACCTTGATCCTCATGGTCGCGGGCCGCGGCGTCGCCCAGCTGATCACCGACGGCCAGATCATCACGGTGACCAGCGCCCCCTACAAGATGATCGGAGGCGGCTACTGGCTGACCATGCCGTTCGCCGTCCTCCTGGCAGCCGCCCTCGTCGCGCTCACCGCCTTCATCACCCGTCGCAGCGCACTGGGCATGCTGATCGAGTCCGTAGGCGGCAACCCCGCCGCCAGCCGCCTGGTCGGTATCCGCGCCGGCGGTCTGCTCGCCCTGGTCTACGTCTTCAGCGCGCTGTGCGCCGCCATCGCCGGGCTGATGATCAGTTCCAACGTCTCCAGCGCCGACGGCAACAACGCCGGCCTGTGGATCGAACTCGACGCGATCCTCGCCGTCGTCGTCGGCGGCACCGCCCTGACCGGAGGACGCTTCTCCCTCGGCGGCACCGTCCTGGGCGCCCTGATCATCCAGACGCTGTCCACCACCGTCTACACCCTCGGCGTCCCACCCGAGACCACCCTCGTCTTCAAGGCCTTCGTCGTCATCGTCGTCTGCCTCGTGCAGTCCCCGGTCTTCCGGGCCAAGGTCCTGCGCCGCCGCAGGACAACCACTTCCCGATCCCACACCACGGCGGGTGCCGCCCCGCAGCAGCAGGAGGTACGCGCATGAGTACCGGCATCGCGAGCGCCGCCGCGCAACTCACCCGCCCCTTCGCGACCGTGTCCCCGCCCACCCGCACCCGTATCCCACTGATCGTCACGGCCGTCCTGCTGGTCGTCATGTTCAGCGTCGGATCGGTGCGCTACGAGGGCTTCCTCTCCGCGCAAGTCGTGCTGAACCTGCTGATCGACAACGGATTCCTCCTGGTCGTCGCGGTCGGGGCCACCTTCGTCATCCTCACCGGCGGCATCGATCTGTCCGTCGGCTCCATGGTGGCCCTGTCGACCATGCTCACCGCCTGGCTGGTCGAGTCGCACGGCTGGCCCCTGGCCACCGTCATTCCACTGGTCCTGCTGGTCGGCGCCGCGAGCGGGGCGCTCATGGGCTGGATCATCCACACCTTCGAGATCCAGCCGTTCATCGTCACCCTGGCAGGCATGTTCCTCGCCCGCGGGCTCTGCTACACGATCAGCACCGAATCCCTCACGATCACCGACCCCACCACGGCGGGAATCGCGCAGACCCGGCTGTACGGCCCGGGGGGACTGTTCGTCTCGATCTCGGTGGTCATCGCCCTGGCCGTGCTGGTGATCGCCTTCGTCGTACTGCACCACACGCGCTTCGGCCGCAACGTGTACGCGATAGGCGGCAATGAGTCTTCCGCACGCCTGATGGGTCTTCCGGTGGGCTCCACCAAGATCGCCGTATACGCCGTCAGCGGCCTGTGCTCCGCGCTCGCCGGCCTGCTGCTGACCTTCTACATGCTCTCCGGCTACGCCCTTCACGCCATGGGCATGGAACTCGACGCGATCGCCGCCACCGTGATCGGCGGCACGCTGCTGACCGGAGGTTCCGGCTTCGTCCTGGGCACCGCCCTCGGCGTGCTCGTCCTAGGCGTGATCCAGACGGTCGTCAACTTTCAGGGCACGCTCAGCTCCTGGTGGACCCGGATCGTCATCGGCGCCCTGCTGCTCGTGTTCATCGTGCTGCAACGGCTGATGAGTGCACGCCGCCCTGGCGCCGCCTGACTCCCGGCCCCTCTGCCCATCAGCCCGTGCCACCGCGTTCGCGTGCCGCGATCACAGCTTGCTTCCCGGCACGCCCTCCGATGGACCGACTTGACTTCCAGGGAACACCGCCATGGAACACGCATACGAATCTGCCGACCAGGCCGCTGAGCCCAGGCAGATTGCCGCTTGTCCGCGGACGGGCCGTCCCCTGCGCATGGCCAATGAAGGAACGGGGGAGAGGTGGCGGTTCGGCTTCCCCGGCCGGGCCCGCGCGGAGGTCCACACGCGCGGCGCCCGCCTCCATTCCCTGATCCTGCCGGACCGCTGGGGCCACGCTGCCGATGTGGTGCTCGCCGCCCGCGACCCCGCCGCCTTCGAGGGCTCAGCACGCTACTTCGGTGCGACGGTGGGCCGTTACGCCAACCGCATTGCGCGTGGCCGTCTCGTCCTTGACGGCGTCACCCACCGGCTCGCCACCCAGGAGAACGGGCACACGCTGCACGGCGGTCCCGACGGGTTCGACCAGCGCGTGTGGCGGTGCGAACCCTTCCACTCCGCGCACCGCACCGGTGTCCGCCTGCTTCTGCACAGCCCCCACGGCGACCAGGGATTCCCCGGTGCCCTGAACGTCCGCGTCACCTACACGCTGGACCGGGACGACAACCTGACCCTGTCGTACCAGGCGGTCGCGGACGCGCCGACGATCGTCAACCTCACCAACCATGCCTACTGGAACCTCGAAGGAGAGGGGCGTGGCAACGTCCTGTCCCACCACCTCCAGGTAGAGGCCCCCCTCTACACCCCCGTCGACGCCGAGCTGATCCCCGACGGCCCTCACCGCTCGGTCAGCGGCACGCCGTTCGACCTCCGCCGGCCCCGGCGGCTCTCCGACGTCCTGACTTATACGGATGCACAACTGGCTTTCGCCGGCGGCGGCTTCGACCACAACTGGGTCCTCGACGGCACCCGGCGAGCCAGCCCTCGGAAGGCCGCCGTGTTGTACGCCCCCGCATCCGGCCGCCGCATGGACGTGCTCACCACGGAACCGGGCGTCCAGATCTACACCGCCCAAGGCCTGACCGGTGACATCACGGGCAAGGGAGGCAGGCCGTACCGTGCCTACGCGGGGGTCGCGCTGGAAACCCAGCACTTCCCCGACTCCCCGAACCGCCCCGAGTACCCGACGGTCCTCCTGCGCCCGGGTGAGCTGTACCGGTCCACCACGATCCACAGTTTCACCACGGCCACTGCCTGAGAGGGGCGGCGCCGGTCCGTATCCGCGGTCGGTACGGTCGTCATCTGCTCAATCCAGAGTCCCTGGGCAGTGGGGGTCATTCCCCGGGGGGAGAGCTCCTGCGGGCCGTACTGGCGCGCACGATGAGCTCGGGCGCCACCACCAGGTGTGTCGACTCGTCGGTCCGGCCTTCGATGTGGTCCAGGAGCAGCCCGATGCTGTAGCGGCCGATCGAGGCGAAGTCCTGACGGATCGTCGTCAGCGGGGGTGGGAAGAACGCAGCCTCCGGGATGTCGTCGAAGCCGGCGACCGCCACGTCCTCCGGCGTGCGCAGGCCCGCTTCCCGCAAGGCCCGTAGCACACCGAGGGCCATCTGGTCGTTGGCGACGAACACCGCGGTGAGGCCCGCTTCCCCCCCTCGTGACGCCCGGACCCGACCCGCGAGCTGTTGGCCGGCCTGGTATCCCGACAGCGGACTCCAGTCGCCGCGCAGCAGGGGCGGCACCTCGGCGCCGGCCTCTCGTAGCGCGTCCTCCCACCCCTGCGTGCGGGCCTCGCTCTCGAGCCAGTCGGGAGGGCCTGCGACATGCCACACGGTGGCGTGGCCCGACGCGAGAAGATGTTCCGTGATCATGCGAGCGCCGAGGTTCTGGTCCAGCGACACTCCTGGCAGGTCCAGGGTGTGGCCGCCTTCCACGGTGACCACCGGGCACGGTGCTTCCAATGCCGCCAGGGCCCTCACCGCGTCTCGTTGGGGAGTGACGGCGACGATCCCCTCCACGCCCCACCCGGCGAGGTGCTGCATGGCTTCGGCGAGGGCTGTCTGCGTGGCGGTCCGAAGCGTGACGGCGGACGTCAGATAGCCGCGGTCCCGAGCCGCCTCTTGAACTCCCGCCACGGTGCTGGCGGGCCCGTGCAGAGTGGTGTTCACCGCGATGACGCCCAGCGTGTGGGTCCGGCGAGTGGCCAGAGCCCGGGCTGCCGAGTTGCGGCGGTACCCGAGCTGCTCGATGACCCGTGTCACCGCGGCCCGGGTCTTGGCGCTGACGTTCGGGTGGTCGCTGAGCACCCGTGAAACGGTCTGATGGGACACGCCGGCGACGCGCGCGACGTCCGTCATCGTGGGCGCTCGCGAGACGTCTGGGAGCTGGGTCAACTCTCTTCCTTTCCTCATCGAGCGGCCTTCCCTCAAGGTACTGAACCAGCCGCGGCCCGCACACATCTCGGACCGATCGGGAGATTGTCGACGGGGTATCGATGTTGGCGTTCACATTATGCAGCGATGGCCACATGTTGTGGGCAGGAATCTTCTCGTGACCTCTTGAGGTTTCTCCTTGTTAGCGCTCACAATTCGATCGGGGTAGCTGGGATAGCTCGGGTCGCGCAGCCGCGATGTCTGGAGGCCCCCGATCAGTCCAGAGCACTCATGCGCGACTGCGGGGCCTGCCGGACGCCGGTCCCAAGAAGCCGCCGCGCATGTCGGAGAGACGGTGAGAGCGTAGTGAGCGAGACCATCCTCAAGGACCTCCGTCGCGAGGTCCTCGCGGCCAACCTGCGCATCCCGGAGGCCGGTCTGGCCACCCTCACCTGGGGAAACGTCAGCGGAGTGGACCGAGACGCCGGCGTATTCGTCATCAAGCCGTCCGGGGTCTCCTACGCCGACCTCACCGAGGACGACTTGGTGGTGGTGGCACTGGAGGACGGGCGGGTCGTCGACGGGCACCTCAGGCCGTCCACCGACACCGAAACCCATCGGTGCCTCTACCGGGCCTTCCCCTCCATCGGCGGCGTCACCCACACACACTCGACGCACGCCGTCGCCTTCGCCCAGGCGCGCCGCCCGATCCCCGTGCTCGGCACGACACACGCCGACACCTTCAACGGGCCGGTCCCCGTGACGGCGGACCTCACCGCCGAGCAGTGCGCGCAGGATTACGAGTACAACACCGGACAGGTGATCATTGCCCGGCTCGACGGCGACCCCCGTCGGGCCGAAGAGGTCCCCGGAGCGCTCGTCTCACGACACGGTCCCTTCACCTGGGGCGCCACCGCGAAGGCAGCGCTGGAGAACGCCATCGTCTGCGAGGCCGTGGCGGAGATGGCGCTGCACACGCTGGCGCTGGGGTCCCGCCTCGGGGACGCCTCCGAACCACCGACGCATCTGCTGGAGCGGCACTTCACCCGTAAGCACGGACCGGACGCCTATTACGGCAACATCCCTCACGCCCCGGGCATCTGAGGCCGCGCACCGCCTCGGCGGCGCATGATCCGGCCGGACCGTCCGACTGTCGCGGCTCGGAAGACAGCGGGACCTCCCGCGCGTCGGTTCCACCCTGTGGACGCCAATCGCGTCCAGGACTTGCTCCGCCGACGGCCGCAGGCCCCACCTCGCGGCCGGCACGTCGGCACGCCTCTGCGCGCACGCCCACATCCCGGCGCGAGCCACGCGCCGCTCCCCCACCCGCAGGAAGAGGTACTCCCATGCGTCATATCACCGGTGCGTTAACGGCAGCGCTCATCGCGCTGCCGCTGGTGCTTGCCACCGCACCGTCCGCCCAGGCGGCCACCCCCATCCAGCTGACCAGCGGCTTCTACGTCGATCCCAACTCCAGCGCCAAGGCCTGGGTGGCCGACAACCCCGGCGACGGACGAGCCGCCGCACTCAACTCCGCCATCGCCAACACCCCCATGGCTCGCTGGTTCGGCTCCTGGAGCGGTGACATCGGCTACGTCGCCGGCTCCTACGCGGGCGCGGCGGACTACCGGGACAAGCTGCCGGTCATGGTGGCCTACAACCTCAACGGCCGCGACGCGTGCGGCGGCCACTCCGGGGGCGGGGCCGGGTCCGCGGCCGAGTACGCGAGCTGGATCGGCGCCTTCGCCGGCGCGATCGGCAGCCGCCCGGCCGTGGTCATCCTCGAACCGGACTCCCTGGGCGACTACAACTGCATGTCCCAGGCCCAGATCGACGAGCGCCAGGGCGCGTTGTCCAACGCCCTCACCCAGTTCCGCAACCAGTCGCCGAACACCTGGGCCTACCTGGACGCGGGCAACCCCGGCTGGATCGACGCCGCGACCATGGCCCGGCGCCTGCACAACGCCGGCCTCGCAAAGGCACACGGCTTCTCTCTCAACATCTCCAACTACTTCACCACCGCCCAGAACACCGCCTACGCCAATGCCCTCAACAGCGAGCTCAACGCCCGCTACGGCTACACCAAGCCGTTCGTCGTGGACACCAGCCGCAACGGCAACGGCGCCAACGGTCAGTGGTGCAACCCCGCCGGGCGGCGGATCGGCACTTCGACGCAGATCGGGGGCGGCGCCGAGATGCTCTTGTGGATCAAGGCCCCGGGCGAATCCGACGGCAACTGCGGTGTCGGCACCGGCTCCACGGCCGGACAGTTCCTACCGGAGGTCGCCTACAAGATGATCTACGGCTACTGACCCGTTCCGGCGCCGCAGACCGGGGCCCTGGCGCCGGGCCGACCCCACGCGGTCCGCCGCCAGGGCCCGCGATAGGCCGTCACCGACCTCCTCCACCGGGACTTTGAGGGCGCCAAGTCCATGGCAAAACTGGCTAGTTGGCCGGAGGCGGCTTGATTCACCGACGGCACCCCGGAGCAGGTCGAGTCCGGCGTACGCGACCTGGTACGCCGCGCCGAGCGAACCCGGACGGTTCCCGTCCTGGTGGCCTACAACATCCCGCTGCGCGACTGCTCGCACTACTGCGGCCCCGACAGCGACCCCACCGGCGCGATCACCACCGGACGCATCGCCGACCTCAAGCACGCGATCGACGCTGGAGCGGCAGCCGAACAGCGTCGTCTATCTGGACGCCGGCAATAGCCACTGACGCAGCGTCGGCGACATCGCGCAACGCCTTGGGCGGTTTCCTGAAGGAGCTCCTCCGTCCTTCAACTGAGATGGACGACGATGGAGTGGAGCCAGGATCATCCTGGCTCCACTCCATGGTGCGGGCGTGTCGCTGGAACTATGCGAAGAACCTCCAGATCTCTCCCTTGGTCCAGGTGGCGACGCCGCTCTCGTTGGGGGAGCCGTCGACCGGACCGGGTATGTGGCCTCCGTCGAACGCGGCCCATTGGACCGGGTACCCGGCACGGCAGCCCGAGTAGGTGGTCGTGATGTGCGTCCGGCTGCCCGGCGCGGGCTCGCGCGGGCTCTGGGGAGTGCAGCCGTTGTTGCTGACGAATCTGTCGCGCAGGGACCGTCCTTGCGCGATGTCGAGGACGGAGTCGCTGATGCCGTGGATTCCGAAGTAGGCGATGGGCTGGGTGCCGCCGCTGCACCCGCTGATCTGGCCGCCGGAGATGACCACCGTCGCCGCCTCGGCGGGCGCCGGATTCAGCGCGACGAGCATGCCGATCGCGAGGGTCGCCGCCACCACGGCGGCTAACCGGGACTACCAGCGATGTCTTTGTGGAGGGGCGGGGGAAGCCGCACCGTAGGCCTTCATCGACTCTCCCCTTCGCTGCGGCAGGTCAGGTGCGGGTCCAGCGTTGGTTGCTGCCGTTCGAGCAGGAGTAGAGCTGGATCAGAGTGCCGTTGGCGGTGCCGTAGGCGGTGGCGTCAAGGCAGAGGCCGGACTGGACGCCGACGATGGATCCGTCGGAGTTGAGGCGCCATTTCTGATTGTCGCCACCCCAGCAGCTGTAGATCTGGACCTTGGCGCCGTTGCCGGTGCCGGCGGCGTCCAGGCACTTGTTGCCGTAGACCCTGAGCTCGCCTCCGGCGGTGTAGGTCCACTGCTGGTTGGTGCGGTTGTTGCAGTCCCACAGGTTGAGCTGGGTGCCGTCAGTGGTGCTGGCGCCGGGCACGTCCAGGCAGCGGCCTGAACCGACGCCCTTGATCTGTCCAGAACCGGGGGTCGGAGTGGGTGTAGGGGAGGCGGCGTTGAGTGCGTTGAGGACGGAGGTGTAGGCGGGCTTTTTGCTGCCGTTGCCGTCGAACAGCAGCGGCGAGTGCTCCGGTCGCCAGGAGTCGGTGTCGCGCACACCCCAGACGGTGATGCCGAGGCAGCGCGGGACGGCCAGGCAGTCGTTGGTCACGTTGGCGTAGGTCGTGCCCGAGGCGCCCTGGATGTCGAGTTCGGTGATGGCCACATCGACGCCGAGGGCGGCGAAGCTCTGCAGGGTGGTGCGGAAGTTGCTGTTGTAGGGGCTGTCGCTGTTGAAGTGCGACTGGAAGCCCACGCAGTCGATCGGCACGCCGCGTTGCTTGAAGTCTCGGACCATGGCGTACACGGCCTGGGTTTTGGCCCAGGTCCAGTTCTCGACGTTGTAGTCGTTGTAGCAGAGCTTGGCGGCCGGATCGGCGGCGCGGGCGGTGCGGAAGGCGACCTCGATCCAGTCGTTGCCGGTGCGCTGCAGGTTGGAGTCGCGCCGGGCTCCCGAGCTGCCGTCGGCGAAGGCCTCGTTCACGACGTCCCACTGGACGACCTTGCCCTTGTAATGGGCCATCACGCCGTTGATGTGGTTGGTCATCGCCTGGCGCAGCGTGCTGCCGCTGAGGCTCTGCATCCAGCCGGGCTGCTGGGAGTGCCAGGCCAGGGTGTGGCCGCGCACCTGCTTGCCGTTCTGCACCGCCCAGTTGTAGACGCGGTCACCGGCGGTGAAGTTGAACTGGCCCCGCTGGGGTTCGGTGGCGTCGATCTTCATCTCGTTCTCGGCCGTCACCGAGTTGAACTCGCGGCCTGCGATCGTGGTGTACGCCGAGTCGTTGAGCCTGCCCGAGGCGATGGCGGTGCCGAAGTAGCGGCCGCTCTGCGCCGCCGCGCCGCCGAGTGTGCTCTCGGCGGCGTGTGAGGTCAGCGGCGCGACCAGCGCGGCGGCCGAACCGAGGACGCCGACGACCAGCGCCATACACAGACCGCCGATCTTCCGGCGGACGGTGGGTGGGGGAATGGCATTTGAGCCCATGATTGAGCCTCCAGGAGAGAAATCACGGAAGGACTAAAGCGCGGCAGAATAAATCCGCGTGAGCGACGCCCGCGTCCATTGACAAAGGACGCTCACCACCAGGGCGTAATGACCCAAGGCCGGCACCCGGCACCCGGGCAGACGGGCGACACCGCCTGGGGACTCAGTGTGGAAACCCCACCGAAACATGTCAAGAGTTTCGAAAGGGTTTCGAGAATCCTTCCCTCTAGGTATCCCAGTAGCGGCTTTTTGATTGCACAAAGGAAATCGAAAGAATTTCGATAGGGATTGCCCGAGCTGGGCTGCCAGTTCGCATCTCCGGGACGCCGATATTCGTCGCCCCGGAGCGGCCACTCCGTTGAAGCGGTGGGAGCGTGACTTCACGTGCAATCCGTACGCGGCCCGCGCAGATGGACGGTCCTCGGGACCGCCGTCGGCGTAGCGGCACTCGTCCTCGTCGCCGAGGCCTCCGGGGCCGCAGACCGACGCGGTGGTCGCGTCCGGGATGAAGGACGCGGGATGCGAATACATCAACATCGACGATGGAGCCTGTCACCCCTTGATTCGCCCTGAACCGCCAGGTCAAGGGCGAGGTCCTCGGCGGGGCAACAGGTGCGGCCTCGACCGGAATACAACTCCTCTGCGATGAGACGGAGGGCGCGGGCTCGGGCCCGGGCTCGGGCTCGGGCTAGTGTCCGGGCGGTTCTTGCCGGCTTGGGTACGTGATGTCGAACCACGTGAAGTGGGCTTGGGTGGTGGAGGAGTGGCCGTTGGAGGTGGCGTAGAGGCCGAGCTGGATGCTGGTGAACAGCGGGGTGAGGAAGGTGGCTTCGACGGTGGTCAGGTCCTGCCAGGCGCCGTCGGGTGCCGCGTGGGCGAAGGTGTGGCTGAAGCCGCGGATGCGGACCCCCAGGCGAATGGGGCCTGGGGGGACGGGAATGCCGGCCAGGACCTCGGGGCCGTGGAGGAGGCTGAGTCCTTCGGTGGTGCGGAGGAAGAGGAGGTGGGCGTCGTCGTCGAGGACTACGGCGAGGCCTGCCTGTTCGTCCGGGGTGGCGGGGGTGAAGTGCAGTTCGGTGGAGACGTCGCAGTCGGGGTGCAGTTGCGGGCGGGCCAGGAGGGACGGGGCGGTGCGCTCGCCCAGGCGTTCCGGGCGGAGGCTGAGGTGAAGACCGGCGCCCGTGATCCAGAACTTCGCGCGTGGGGTGCGGAGGGCGCTCCAGTCGGGGGAGAGGGCGGTGAACTCGTCGTGGAGGGGGCGGCGGAGGTCGGTGTGGGTGACGGGGGAGAAGACCGGCCAGCCGTCGTCCCAGGTGATCCGGGTGAGGAAGGTCTCGCGGCCGAGAGCGGAGCCCGGGCGGACGCCCAGGAGGACGGCTCGCCAGTCGCCGTACGGGGTTTGGACGAGGTCGGCGTGGCCGGTGCAGATGACCGGGCCTTTGGACGGCGGTAGCACCGGGTTCTCGGGGCCCTTGTAGGGGCCGGTCACGTGGTCGGCGCGGGCGGCGACCACGCTGTGGTCCACATCGGTGCCGCCCTCGGCGGTGAGCAGGAGATAGGTTCCGTCGATCTTGTAGAGGTGCGGAGCCTCTGACCATCGGGCGCCCGGTTGGCTGCCCGACCACAGGACGTGCTCGGGTCCCGTCAGCCGCTGTTCTCGGGGAAGGTATTCGCGCATCCAGATCTCGGTGCGGCCCGCGGCTTCGTCCACGACTCGTGCGGCGGTGAACCAGGCCCGGCCGTCGTCGTCGAAGAACAGGGACGGGTCGAAGCCCTCGCCGTCCAGCCAGTGCGGCTCCGACCACGGCCCCGCCGGGTCGGTCGCCGTGACGACGAAGTGGCCGGGGCCGTCCATCAGCGTGCAGACGAGATGGAAGACCCCGTCATGGTGCCGGATCGTCGGTGCGAACAGGCCGCGTGAGGGCTCGCATCCGTCGAGGTCGAGCTGAGACGGCCGGTCGAGCGCGGAGCCGAGGCGCCGCCAGTTCACGAGGTCGAGGCTGTGGAACACGGGAAGGCCTGGGAACCATTCGAAGCTGGACGTCACCAGGTAGTAGTCCGCTCCCACTCGGCAGACGGACGGGTCGGGCCGGAACCCGGGCAGCACGGGATCACCGAAGACGGGATCATCGAACGACGTGGTCATGGAACCGGGACAATCTCGACCGGCACGGACAGCACCCGGTCGGCCGCCGGGTGGCGTACGGGGCCCTCCAAAGTGAAGGAGCCCCGGAGCGGAAGATCGCCGCTGGACCGTCCGACGGCCACGCCGATCTCCCCGGGCTCCACTCTTCTGCGCAGGTCGAGCCCGGTGAAAGAGGTCCGGTCGGCATGGACGGAGAAGGTGATCCGGGCGGCCGCGCCCGGCTGCAGCTCGACCCTGGCGAATCCGGCGAGCCACCGCTGCGGCCGGACGACGGACGCCACGGGGTCCGAGAGGTACAGCTGGACCACCTCGGTCCCGGCAACCTCGCCGACGTTGCGTGCGGTGACCGAAACGGCGACGGCCCCGTCCGTCGCGGTGACGGGATCCACCGAGAGCTCCGAGCAGGTGAAGCTGGTCCAGCTCAGCCCGTGTCCGAAGGGGAACAGCGGGGTCGGGTCCACCGAGCTCCAGTCGGTGTGCCCGCCGAGCCTGGCGTGCAGGTAGGTGCCGGGCTGGCCGCCGACCCGGCGGGGGATGGAGACGGGCAGCCGCCCGGACGGTTCCGCGGCCCCGCTGATGATCCGGGCAAGCGCCGTCCCGCCCTCCTCGCCGGGGAAGAAGACCTGCACCACGGCCGATGCGCGCTCGGCCAGTGTGCCGAGCGCGTAAGGCCGTCCGGAGACGAGGACCAGGACGGTCGGCACCCCGGAGTCCAGAACGGCGGAGGCGAGTGCGGCCTGGTCGCCGGGCAGGTCGAGGGTGTCGGCGTCGCAGCCCTCTCCGGAGGTGCCCCGGCCGAACATGCCCGCCCGGTCCCCGAGCACCAGCACGTTCACGTCCGGATCGTCCACGGTGACCGTGAACCCGGCAGCGGTGAGCGCCTCGCCGAGCGTCGGGATCTCCAGCCCGAGGTCGCCGGCCAGCGCGACGTGGTTGGGGAAGGAATAGCAGCCGAGGAAGGACCGAGGGTCGTCGGCGTACGGCCCGCTGATCGCGACCCGGCACGGTTGCAGCGGCAGGGTGCCGTCGTTGGCGAGCAGCACGGTGGACCGTTCGGCCAGGAGCCTGGCCAGTGCCCGGTTTTCCGGCGGGTCGAGGTCGACCGGCTCGGGCTTGACGGGTTCCCAGTCGGGGTCGAGCAGGCCGAGCTCGGCCTTCTGCACCAGGACCCGTTCCGCGGCCCGGTCGATGAGCTCCTCGGGTACGCTTCCCGACCGCACGAGTTCGGTCAGCGGCTCGCCGTAGCAGCGGGCCGTGGGCAGCTCGACGTCGATTCCGGCGGTCAGTGCCAGCGCGCCGGCCGCGCCGCGCGATCCGGTGACGCCGTGCCGGGTCTCCAGGAAAGAGACGGCGTAGTAGTCGGCGACGACCACGCCGCTGAAACCGAGCTCACCCCTGAGCAGCTCGGTCAGCAGCCGTTCGTCGGCGGCGACCGGGACGCCGTCCACGTCGGTGTAACTGTTCATCACCGACCGGGCGCCTCCCTCGCGCAGTGCCCGTACGAAAGGCTCGACCAGCACGTCGGCGAACTCGCGCGGCCCCGAGGCGACGGGGGCCATGTTCCGGCCGCCGCGCGAGGCCGAGTACCCGGCGAAGTGCTTGAGCGTCGCCACGATCCCGGCGCCTTCCAAGCCCTGCACATAGGCGGTGCCGATCGCTCCGACGAGATAGGGATCCTCGCCGATGCACTCCTCGGTCCTGCCCCACCGGTAGTCGCGGACCACGTCGAGTACCGGAGCCAGCCCTTGGTGGACGCCGACCCGCCGCATCCCCGCGCCGATGGCGGCGGCCATCTGGCGCACGAGCCCGGGGTCGAAGGATGCGCCCCAGGCCGGCGGCGCGGGGAAGACCGTCGCCCCCAACGTCATGAACCCGGTCAGGCACTCCTCGTGAGCGACCGCCGGTATCCCGAACCGGCCGGATCCGCTCACCTGCTGCTGGAGCGAGGCGAGCCGCGCCATGCCGGCTTCTGCGGTGATCGGCGCGGTGCCGTACACCCGGGTGAGCTGGCCGAGCCCGTGGGCGACGATGTCGTCGAGGCCGGGCGCGGACTCGCCGGAATCGTCCTCCATCGGCGCGACCGGTGTTCCCGGATCCGAAGGCAGCGCCCAGAAGCCGGTAAGCTGACCCGCCTTCTCTTCCAGCGTCATCCGTTTCAACAGATCGGCAACTCGCACGGATACGGGCAGCAGGGGGTCACGCCAGGGCTCGGTCAAGGAGTTCTCCTAGAGACGGGGCAGGGCGGTGGAGAGCCGGACCTTGAGCTCGGTGGAGAGCTCCATCCGGGGGCTGACCAGGGGCTGGCCGTCCAGGAGCTGGAAAAGGGTGCGGGCGGCGAGCCGACCCATCTCCTCCAGCGGCTGGCGCACCGTCGTCAGCGGCGGTGACAGCCATTCGCACATCGGCAGGTCGTCGAAGCCGACCACGCTGAGGTCCTGCGGGATGCTCAGCCCGCGCTGCCGGGCGGCTTCATAGACGCCCATCGCCTGCTGGTCGCTCCCGGCGAAGACGGCGGTCGGCGGCTCGGGGAGGGCGAGCAGTTCCTGGGCGCGCTGGAACCCGCCCTCGTGCTGGAAGTCGCCGAACCGGATCAGGTCGCGGTCGACCTCGATCCCGGCCCGCTCCAGCGCGGCCCGGTACCCGTCGATGCGGGCCTGGCTGCAGAGCATCTCCTTGCGCCCGCCGATCGCGGCGATCCGGCGGTGCCCCAGCTCCAGCAGGTGCTCGGTTGCGGCGAGGCCGCCCGCCCAGTTGGTCGCGCCGATGCTCGGCACACCGTTGCCCGGCAGGTCGATCGGGTCGATGACGACCAGCGCCACCCCGGCCTGTTCGACCTGGGCGCGCTGGGCCTGGGTGACCGAGGCGGTGACGAGGATGACGCCGTCGCTGTGGTGCAGGACCGGCAGTGCGGCCCAGCTCGACGGCGTGGCCTCGCCCGGCGGGACGAGCGACACGACGGTGCCGACGCTCCGCTGGGCGCACTCGGCCTCGACGCCGCGCAGTATCTCCACCGCCCACGCGCTGTCCAGACCGCCGATGATCAAGTCGACCAGGCCCGACCTGCGGGCCCTGCCCTGCCGGCCGGGGTGCAGGTAGTTGTGGGATCGCAGCAGGCCCTCGATCCGTTCGCGCGTCGAGGGTGCGACGTCGGAGCGGCCGTTGATCACCTTGGACACGGTGGCCTGGGAGACCCCTGCCTCCGCGGCGATGACGGCCAGGGTCGGACGCTGCTCGCTCAACTTCTCTCCTCTGCGCGGACGCCTTGGGATGGCGACAGGTATCGCAAACTTTCGAAGAGTTTCCGGTCTGCCCAACCTGGTTGTCAAGCTCCAAGAGAGCTGCTGCTAAAGGAAATTCGGTAAGAAGGCTTGACCGGTGGGCCCCGCGTTTCTAGTTTGTGGCAGCACCGGATCCGAGAAGGTTACGAAATATTTTCGAGGTCGAACCGGCATCCCCCACCCCGGAGGTCCCATGGCCAGCACACCCCCGAGCCGACGAAGCTTCCTGGCGCTCTCGGGCCTGACCGCTCTGTCCGTCTCGCTGACCGCGGCCTGCGGCGGCGGGGACTCCGGCTCGGGCCCGGCGGCCGACGGCAAGGTGACCTTCGCGTGGTGGAACATCGCCACGACAGAACCGGGCAGGTCCCTCTTCCCGCAGATCTCCTCGGCGTTCATGGCCGCTCACCCGAACATCACGATCAAGACGACCTCGTTGGAGAACGAGGCGTTCAAGTCCAAGCTGACCGCCACCACCTCGTCGGGCAAGCTCCCCGACGTCTTCCAGACCTGGGGCGGCGGCGTGCTGCAGCAGCAGGTCGACGCGGGGCTGGTGGAGGACCTCACCGACGCGTTCGGCTGGTCGTCCGACCTCACCCCCGTCTCGCTGCAGGCCTATCAGTTCGAGGGCCGGACCTACGGGGTGCCCTACGACGTCGGCATGGTCGGCTTCTGGTACAACAAGAGGCTCTTCGCCAAGGCCGGGATCACCGCTCCGCCGGCCACCTGGGCCGAGCTCCTCGAAGACGTCAAGAAGCTCAAGGCGGCGGGCGTCACTCCGATCGCCCTCGCGGGCAAGGAGAAATGGCCGGGCCACTACTACTGGGCCTACCTCGTGATGCGCGTCGCAGGCCTCCCCGCGCTGCAGCAGGCCGCGACCACCAAGGACTTCACCGCCGCCGGCTTCGTCCAGGCGGGAACCCATCTCAAGGAGCTGGTCGACCTCCAGCCGTTCCAGACGGGCTTCCTCGGCGCTGGGTACGCCACCCCCGGCGGCCAGGCCGCGACCATGGGCAACGGCAAGGCCGCCATGGAGCTGATGGGGCAGTGGGGACCTTCGGTGCAGAAGGACGCGGGCGCCGATCTCGGAGCGGACCTGGGCTTCTTCCCCTTCCCGACGGTCGACGGCGGCGTCGGCCAGGTCACCGAGGTGTTCGGCGGTGGCGGCGGTTTCGCGCTGCGCAAGGGCGCGCCGAAGGAGGCGCTGGACTTCCTGAAGTTCTTCGTTCTGGAGAACGAGTCCAAGCTGCTGGCCTCCAACGGCTACCTGCCGGTGGTCAAAGGCGCGGAGAGCCAGCTCACCGACCCCAACAGGAAGGTGGTGGCCGACAGCCTGGTCAAGGCGACGGGCTTCCAGCTCTTCCTCGACCAGGCCTACCCGCCGGCGGTCGGCCAGGAGGTCAACGACAGCGTCGCCGACCTCATCGCGGGCAAGAAGACGCCCGAGCAGGTCACCAAGTCGATCACCGAGGCTGCGAAGGGTGCCTAGCTCCGTGTCCACCCTGACCAAGGAGCGGACGCAGGACGCCCTGCCGGTGCGCCCGCCCGCCCCGGCGCGGTCGCTCCTGCGCGGGTTGGGAAGCTGGGCGTCGGTCGCCTGGTTCCTCGTCCCGGCCCTGGTCCTCTTCCTCGTCTTCGTCCTCGCCCCGATCGCCGTCGCCGTCTACACCGGCTTCTTCAAGTGGGGCGGGACCGGCCCCATGGACGACTTCGTCGGCTTCGAGAACTACGCCAAGCTGTTCGACGATCAGATCTTCCTCGGCGATCTGGGGCGCGGGCTGTACCTGGTCGCCCTGTCGATCACGGTGCAGCTGCCGTTCGCGCTGTTCACCGCGGTCCTGCTCAACCAGAGGCTGCGCGGCCGGACCGTCTACCGGATGCTGTTCTTCGCGCCGTACATCCTGTCCGAGGTGGTCACGGCGGTCCTCTTCACAATGATCTTCCTTCCCGGTGCCGGCATGGCCGACCATATCGCCGGCGCGCTCGGCCTGGAGGGGCTGCAGGGCAAGTGGCTCGCCGATCCCTCGACGGTCATGCCGACCCTGTTCGTGGTCATGACCTGGAAGTACTTCGGCTTCCACATGATGCTCTTCCTCGCCGGGCTGCAGAGCATCCCGGGCGAGATCCTCGAGGCCGCCTCCATCGACGGCGCCGGCGTCTGGCAGCGCTTCCGGCACGTGACGCTGCCGCTGCTCGGCCCGACGATCCGGATCAGCGCCTTCCTTTCGATCATCGGGGCCATCCAGCTCTTCGACCTCGTCTGGGTCATGACCGCGGGCGGGCCCAACCACTCCTCCGAGACGATGGCGATCTCGATGTTCCAGTTCGGGTTCAAGCGCTACCAGGTCGGCTATGCCAGTGCGATCAGCGTGGTGTTGTTCATGATCAGCCTGGTCTTCTCCCTCTTCTACCAGCGTTACGTGCTCCGCCGTGACCTGAGCGGGGCCGTCACCTCGGGAGGTGGCCGATGAACGCCCGCAGGACGGCACGCGGCCTGTCGCTGCACGCCGTGGTCTGGCTGATCGGCGCGTTCGTCGTCGTGCCGCTGATCTACGCGGTGATCTCCGGGTTCAAGAGCACCGGCGAGCTGACGACCAACCCGTTCGGGCTGCCCGAGCACTGGAAGACCGGCAACTACACCGGCATTCTCGGCGACGGAATGTTCTGGCGGCAGATCGCCAACAGCGCGGGCATCGCGATCGGTACGACATGCTGCACGGTGGCGGCCTCCGCAATGGCGGCGTTCGTGCTGGCCCGCTACGCCTTCCGGGGCAGGGAGCTGTTCTACACGCTGTTCACGATCGGGCTGATGTTCCCGTTCGCGGTGGCCGTCCTGCCGTTGTTCCTGCTGCTGCGCAACTTCGACCTGCTCGACAACCCGCTCGGAGTGATCCTCCCGCAGGCGGCCTTCGGGCTCCCCATGACGATCATCATTCTGCGCGGCTTCTTCCGGACCATCCCGGCGGAGGTCGAAGAGGCGGCCATCGTGGACGGCTGCGGCAAGTTCCGCTTCTTCTGGAAGATCCTGCTGCCGATGGCGCGTCCGGCGCTCGGCACGGTCTCGGTGCTGGCGATCGTCGCGAGCTGGAACAACTTCTTCCTGCCGCTGCTGGTGTTCAACGACCCGAGATGGCAGACGATCCCGGTCGGCGTCCAGCAGTTCCAGGGCCAGTACTCGACCGACTACGCGCTCGTCCTCGCCTACATCGTCCTCGCCATGGTCCCCGCCCTCGCCTTCTACGCCGTCGCCGAGCGGCAGTTGATCGGCGGCCTCACCGCGGGCGCCACCAAGGGCTGACCCGTCCCGCGCGACCTCCACCCCCGAGGAGACGTTGTGAAACGCCTGACCGCATTGACGGCAATATTGTTAGCGCTAACAACGCAGGCCGTGGCCGCCCCCGCGCGCCCCGGCATCGACTTCCGCGCCGAGCTCCAGCCCATAGACGGATTCGGTTTCTCGATGGCCTTCCAGCGGGCCGACCTGCTGCACGGCGCACGCGGACTCAGCCCGGCCAAGCAGCGCCAAGTGCTCGACCTGCTGCTCAGTGAGGACAAGGGCGCGGGCCTTTCGATCCTGCGCCTGGGCATCGGGTCGTCGACCGACAGGGTCTAGGACCACATGCCGACGATCCTGCCGGCCGATCCCGGCGGACCGGACGCGACGCCGAAGTACGTCTGGGACGGCTGGGACGGCGGCCAGGTCTGGCTCGCCAAGGAGGCCAAGGCCTACGGCGTCAAACGGTTCTTCGCCGACGCCTGGAGCGCCCCGGCCTTCATGAAGACCAACGGAAGCGAGAACGACGGCGGCGAGCTCCGGCCCGAATGGCGTCAGGCCTACGCGAACTATCTCGTCCAGTACGCGAAGTTCTACCAGCGGGAAGGCATCAGGATCACCGACCTCGGATTCACCAACGAACCCGACTGGACGGCGACCTACGCCTCGATGCGGTTCACCCCACAGCAGGCCGTCGACTTCCTCAAGGTGCTCGGGCCGACCGTTCGCGCGTCCGGATTGAAGACCGGGGTGGTCTGCTGCGACGCCGCGGGCTGGGACCGGCAGGTCGCCTACACCGAGGCCATCGAGTCGGACCCCGCGGCCGGCAAGGCCGTGCAGACCATCACCGGCCACCGCTACAGCGGTCCGACCACGGTCCCCCAGCCGACCGACAAGCGCGTGTGGATGTCGGAATGGTCACCGGACGGCACCACCTGGAACGAGAACTGGGACGACGGCAGCGGCTACGACGGTCTCACCGTCGCGGCCGACATCCAGAACACCCTGACCGTCGGCAACGCCAATGCCTACGTCTACTGGACCGGCGCGTCCCTCGGCTCGACCCGAGGGCTCATCCAGCTCGCCAACCCCGGTGACGATTACCGGGTGTCCAAGCGGTACTGGGCGCTGGCCGCCTTCAGCCGGTTCATCCGCCCCGGCGCCGTCCGCGTGCCGGTCACGAACGCCGACCCGGCACTGCAGCTCACGGCCTTCCGCAACACCGACGGCAGCCGCGTGATCGAAATCCTCAACACCGCGACCACCGAAAGCTCCGCCGAATTCTCCCTTCGCGGCGGGCATGACCGGCACCCCGACGGCTACGTCACCGACGAGACCCGCTCGATCACCCCGGCCGACATCGTCTCCACGCATGGCGCGACCCTCACGGCCACCCTCGCCCCGCGCGCGCTGACCACGATCGTCCTCGACTGAACCGCCCATCACCCGAGGAGTAGCCCGCCATGTCCATGCCCATGTCCCGGATTCTCGCCGCCCTGTCCGCCGCCATCTGCCTCTCGGCCGGTCTCGCCGCCGCGCCCGCAGCCGCCGAGCCCGGTCCCAGGACCCTCGGGGAACTGGCCGAGAAGCACCACAAGTACTTCGGCTCGGCCACCGACAACCCCGAGTTCGCGGATGCCGCCTATCTGAAGGTCCTCGGCAGCGAATTCGGGCAGACCACCCCCGGCAACGCCATGAAGTGGTACGCCACCGAGCCCGAGCGCGGCGTCTTCGACTTCACCGCCGCCGACGAGGTCGTCGCGTTCGCCGAGGCCCACCACCAGAAGGTCCGCGGCCACACCCTCATCTGGCACAACCAGCTCCCCGCCTGGCTCACCGAGGGCACCTGGACCGCCGACGAGCTGCGCGCCATCCTCAAGAACCACATACAGACGGTGGTCCGGCACTTCAAGGGCCAGGTGATCCACTGGGACGTCGTCAACGAGGCCTTCAACGAAGACGGCACCTACCGCGAGACGCTCTTCTACAAGACGCTCGGCCCCGGCTACATCGCCGACGCCCTGCGCTGGGCCCACGAGGCCGACCGGCACGCCAAGCTGTACCTCAACGACTACAACGTCGACGGGATCGGCCCCAAGAGCGACGCCTACCACACCCTGATCAAGCAGTTGAAGGCCGACGACGTCCCGGTGGAGGGCTTCGGCATTCAGGGCCATCTGGCGCTCCAGTACGGCTTCCCCGCCGACGTCCAGCAGAACATGCAGCGCTTCGCCGACCTCGGGGTCGAGGTCGCAGTCACCGAGCTCGACATCCGGATGACCCTCCCCGCGACCCCGGAGCAGCTCGCCACCCAGGCCACCTGGTACGCCGACTACGTCAAGGCCTGCCTGGCGGTCAGGAAATGCGTCGGCATCACCATCTGGGACTACACGGACAAGTACTCGTGGATCCCCTCCGTCTTCCCCGGCGAGGGCGCAGCGCTGCCCTACGACGAGAACCTGCTGCCCAAGCCCGCCTATCACTCGATCAAGGAGGTGCTGGGCGGATGATAAGAACGGCGATCGTCGGAACGGGCGGGATCGCGGGCATCTGCCACGTTCCCGCCCTCCGGGCGCAGGCGCACCGGGCCGTGATCGTGGCAGCCGTCGACGTGGACGCCGCGCGCGCCGAGGCGTTCGCGGCCGCACACGGCATTCCCGCGGTCTACACCGACCTGCACACGATGCTCGAGGAGCAGAGGCCGGACCTCGTGCACCTGTGCACGCCTCCGTTCCTGCACGCCGACCAGGCCGTGGCCTGCCTGGAGTCGGAGGCGTGGGTGTGGTGTGAGAAGCCGGTGGCGCTGTCGCTGGCCGAGCTCGACCGGATCCGTACCGCCGAGGGGCCCGCCGTTGCGGGCGCGGTGTTCCAGCACCGGTACGGCTCGGGGGCCCGGTACCTGCGCGACCGGATCGCGGCCGGGACGCTGGGCCGTCCGCTGGTCGCGCAGTGCGTCACGGCGTGGTACCGCGACGACGCCTACTACGAGGTGCCCTGGCGCGGCACATGGGAGAGCGAGGGCGGTGGCCCGACGCTGGGCCACGGCATCCACCAGATGGACCTGATGCTCGCAGTACTCGGCGAATGGGCCGAGGTACGCGCGATGGCCGGCCGCCTCGAGCGCGATGTCCAGACCGAGGACGTGTCCGCGGCCCTGGTCCGGTTCGACAACGGAGCCATAGCGACGGTCGTCAACAGTGTCCTGTCCCCACGCGAGGAGAGCTACCTGCGGTTCGATCTCACCGACGCCACGGTCGAGCTGCGGCATCTGTACGGCTACTCCAACGCGGACTGGACGTTCACCACCGGGTCGTCCGGCGTGAAGTGGGAGCCGCCGGACGACCTGCCCAGCTCGCACACCGCCCAGCTCGCGGCCTTCCTGGACGGCTACGAGGCGGGGATCCGGCCCGGCCTCGGCAGGCCCACCATGGAACTGGTCACCGCCCTGTACAAGGCCGCGATCACCGGCCTGCCGGTCCGGCGCGGAGAGATCGACGCAGCCGACCCGTTCTACGGCTCACTCAACGGAGGGCGCCCGGAGGTATTCCGATGACGTTCGAACTCCTCGAGAACGAGGACGCGCTGACCGTCCGGGCTCGCGACGTCGACCTCTTCCGGTACGTGCACCGGCCGGTCATGGCCCCCTTCGAGGCACCGAAGCCCTACCTGCATCCGGTGCGCACGCTCGCCGGCGACGTGGTCACCGGGTACCGGCCGCACGACCACCGCTGGCACAAGGGCATCCAGATCACGGCGTCGTGGGTGTCGGGGCAGAACTTCTGGGGCGGCGGCACCTACCTGCGCGGCCAGGGCTACGTGGACCTGCCGAACCTCGGCACGATGCGCAGCCTCACCGTGTCCGCCGCGACGGGCCACGGCCGCGCCGTGATCACCGAGGACCTGGCCTGGCACACGATGGCGGGGGAGCACTGGATCGACGAGCGCCGCACGCTGACCGCACGCGACGTCGAGGCCGACTCCTGGACCCTGGACGTCACCACCGCACTGACCAACGTCCTCGACACCGAGCTGATGTTCGGCAGCCCCGGCACACAGGGCAGAAAGCTCGCCGGATACTCGGGTCTGTTCTGGCGCGGCCCGCGCGACTTCACCGGCGGCGGCGTGATCGGCCCCGCGATGGGCGAGCAGGGCGACTGGCTGGCCTTCATCGGCACGCACGACGAGGTCGACCGCTCCTCCACACTCCTGTTCCTGGATGATCCCGACGCCCCTTGCCACTGGTTCGTCCGCAGTGAGCCCATCCCCGCCGTCAACCCCTCTCTGGCATTCGACAAGGAGCTGCCCCTGGCCCCGGGAGACACCCTGTCGCGCCGCTACCGAATCGTCGTGGCCGACGGCGCATGGACCCCCAGGCGACTGTCCCGCCATATCGCGGAACACCCGTGGTGACCCCGCTCCCCGGCGGCGTGGGGATCTCCGGGCTGACCGTGTACGACTGGGAGGCCGCCGACGGGCTGTGCGGCGGCACACCCCACATGCACCTCGTCTGCTCCGAAGCCTACGTCGTCACCGGCGGCGCGGGCAGCGTCCAGACGCTCACCACCTCCGGCTTCGCCGACACCCCACTGCACCCCGGCGACGTCGTCTGGTTCACCCCCGGCACGATCCACCGCCTCGTCAACGACGGCGGGTTGCGCCTCGTGGTGCTCATGCAGAACAGCGGACTCCCGGAGGCAGGCGACGCCGTCTTCACCTTCCCTGCCCCTGTGCTGGCCGATACCGACGCCTACCAGGCGGCGGCCGCCCTGACCGGCGACCAGGCCGCGGCAGCGCGCCGCCGCCGCGACCTGGCACTCGAGGGTTTCCTGGCTTTGCGCAAAGGCGGGCTAGAGGAGTTCCACACCGCAGCCCACCGCCTGAAGAGTGAGCTCCTGGACGCTTGGTGGATCCGCTGGCGTGACGGCCCCCTGGCCGCAGCCGTCACGACCGGCCGTCAGCTGGAACGGCTGAAGGCCGGCGACCTCTCTCACCTCGGCCACGGCGAAGTGCTCCGGCTGGAGCGCCCGGAGCACCAACTCTTCGGCATGTGCGGACGCCTTCACACCTATCCCGTCCCCGACCCCCCAACGCGACCGCCCTGCGGTTCGTCGGGGTCACCTCACCCCCACCCCCCAAAGGAGCTCTTCTGATGTGGCTTCGCCAACCATCCCCGGTCCACCTGAGACGACGCCTGCTCGCCGTCCTCGCGCCCATGCTGCTCCTGGCCGCTTTCCTTAGTGTCCAGCCCGCCGGCGCGGCGCCGATCATCGACACCAACGCCTCGTACGTGCTGGTCAACCGCACCAGCGGCAAGGCCCTGGACGTTTACAACCTGGCGACCAACGACGGCGCCCGCATCACCCAGTGGACCAGGAACGATCAGAACCAGCAGCAGTGGCAGTTCGTCGACTCCGGCGGCGGTTACTACCGCATCAAGTCCCGCCACTCCGGCAAGGTGCTGGACGTCTCCAACCGGTCCACCGCCAACGGCGGCTCGATCGTCCAGTGGGCCGACTTGAACGGCACCAACCAGCAGTGGCGTCTGGCCGACAGCTCGGACGGCTACGTGAGGTTCATCGCGCGCCACAGCAACAAGGCCCTCGAAGTACAAGGCGGCTCCACCGCCGACAACGCGAACATCGTCCAGTACGACGACTGGGGCGGCAACAACCAGCAGTGGCAGCTTGTCAAGGTCGGCGGCGGCAACCCCGGCCCGTGCGGTCTTCCGTCGACATACCGCTGGACCTCGACGGGCGCGCTGGCGCAGCCCAAGGCTGGGTGGGCCTCGCTCAAGGACTTCACCGTCGCCCCCTACAACGGCAAGCAGCTCGTCTATGCGACGACGCATGGCGCGGGACCGGGAACGGGCTGGGGTTCGATGAACTTCGGCCTGTTCACCAACTGGCCGGAGATGGCCTCGGCCAGCCAGAACACGATGTCGAACTCCGTTGTCGCGCCCACGCTCTTCTACTTCGCGCCGAAGAACATCTGGGTACTCGCCTACCAGTGGGGAGGTGGGAGCGCCTTCTCCTACCGGACGTCGAGCGACCCCGCCAACCCCAACGGCTGGTCGTCACAGCAGGTGCTCTTCTCCGGAAGCATCACCGGCTCCGGAACAGGACCCATCGACCAGACGCTCATCGGTGACGGCACGAACATGTACCTGTTCTTCGCCGGTGACAACGGCAAGATCTACCGGGCCAGCATGCCGATCGGGAACTTCCCGGGCAGTTTCGGCTCGGCGTACACAACGGTCATGAGCGATACGACGAACAACCTGTTCGAAGCCCCGCAGGTCTATAAGCTCCAGGGCCAGGACCGCTACCTCATGATCGTCGAGGCTATCGGTTCGCAGGGCCGCTACTTCCGCTCGTTCACGGCCACCAGTCTGGACGGCTCATGGACACCCCAGGCCGCGACCGAGAGCAACCCCTTCGCCGGCAAGGCCAACAGCGGCGCCACCTGGACCAACGACATCAGCCATGGCGAACTGATCCGCACCAGCGCCGATCAGACCTTTACCGTCGATCCCTGCAACCTTCAGTTCCTCTACCAGGGACGCGACCCCAACTCCGGCGGCGATTACGGCCAATGGCCCTACCGGCCAGGTCTGCTGACACTGCAGCGCTAACGACGTGACACGGGTCCGGCTCAGGAGTGGAGCCGGCGTGGCGGGCTCGGCGGAAGACCGAGCCCGCCCGGGTCACGCGAAGACGCCAGCGCTCACACGGCGACAGAGCGCGGGGCGCCCTGCCTCCCTCACACGCGTGATGTGTCGTCAGGTAGGTCAGCATCTGGTCAGCATCGTTCCCCGAACATTCCGAAGTGGCTGCCCGATTCGACGCCTGTTCGGCGGCGCCACAAAAGCCTGGCTCGCACGAAGGTGCAGGCAAGGAGCCTTCTCGCCAGCAGGAATCGATGTTCCTTTTGATCTTCGATCCGACGCGTGTCAGTGTAAAGTGAGACCGCCCCTGACCTGCAGAAAGCCGGCAGGGAGCTGTCTTCTGGGAGTTCAAAATGCTGCGCACCATGTTCAAGTCCCACATGGTGCATCCCGACGTTTTCGCAGGTCAGCGTGGCGCTCTCGGGGTTCAGGTCAGCAACTAGTCAGCATCGGTCCCGATCATGTCCCGCCGAACTCGGAGATGGCGGTTAGGGGAAGCCGGCGGCCGCCCCCCACAGGAGACTTGGATCTTGAGTTGCCGCTTACAACAGGTTCTTGGTCGCCCGGTGGTACACGCGCGGCAGGCGCACTCAGCCGGGCTTGGGCTTGAGGTCTGCGGCTTGGTCCGGCGGTGGAGCCGGATCTTGGCATGGAAGGGTCAAGGTATGTGTAGGCCGGACCGGGCGTGGGTGTCGTCTTCACTTACTGGGGGTGAGGGTGAGACGTGCAGCACCACCGTGTGTGCCCGGCCACGTGATCTGCCGGAGCCCTCTGCGGCGAGTCTGTCTCTAGTGACCTGAGTCGGAAGTACGTCGGAAGTATGCGGCGACCTTGTCGAGGATGTTGTCGGCTGTCTTCGTCCAGACCAGCGGACTGGGGTGTTCGGTCCAGCCAGTGAGCCAGGCCCGGGTGTCGCACTCGAGAGCGTGAGCAGAGCGGTGGACGCCGCCCTTGAGCTCTTCTGGGTGCGCTCGGCGAACTACCGTTCCACGAGGATGCGCTGGTCGGTGTGAAGCGTAGGTGGAAGCGGAGGTGTGCCAGAGGCGATCGCTTCATGTTGCTTGTCTTGTGAGTCGCGTAGTTGACCAGGGTTAGGTGCACATCGAGATCCCAGGACTTCGCAGGTCGTAGGCTTCAACCCGGCCCATCAAGGTCACTCGCTGGTTCAACTCGCCTGCGCCGTAGTACGGCTTGGTTCGGCGGTGGTGGCGGCGCCAAGCAGCACGATCTCTAGGTGCTGCGGTGCGATTGTGATCAAGAAACAGATCTAGCTGACTTCCTTCACTGCCCTGCCAGCTGATCTACTAAGATCCTCCAACAGCTCGTCAGGTAAGCGGCGGGTGGCGGGCGTTGCGCGAACTGCGTGGGACGTATGGGGATAGGTTCGGGGGGTGGGCGTGGCACGCCTTGAGGCGCTACGTGAGGTGTGTGTTCCGCGAGACGACGTCCTGGCTGGTCGTCTGGCCGACAACCACTTCGCTGCACAGCTCGACAAGATCGTGCGAGATCCGGAACACTATGCCGTTTATGGCAACGCCGAGTCGTTCTTCGAGCTGACCTATCCGACCACTGGTCTGAAGTCGATGCTGGCCAGGACTTTCGGGCGTCTCACCCGAGCGTCTGGCGACGTGGGTGAGAACGGCGTCTTGCGGTCCGAGACCTCCTTCGGTGGCGGCAAGACGCACTCGCTCATCGCCGTGTACCACGTGGCCAAGGGCGCCCGTCCCTCCAACCTTGACGAGTTCGTCGACCCTGCAGTACTGCCTGATGGGCCCGTTCAGATCGCCGCTGTTGTGGGTGATGTCCTCGACCCGGTGAATGGTCTGGAGACCGGAGGCCAACGCTCGTTCACTTTGTGGGGAGAGGTCGCAGCGCAGCTCGGTGACGACGCATGGCGGGTCCTCAAGGACTCCGATGCCGCCCGCACGGCGCCGGGCACGGAAACGCTGCGGAAGGTGATCGATGGCCGTCCGACCATCGTCATCATCGATGAGATCGCCCATCACCTTCGCCAACTCACTGCGTCAGGAGACGACGCGGTTCGCCGGTCGGCCGGCCAGGTGCCGGTTTTTCTCAAGAACCTCTTCGAGATCGCTGCGGCGGACTCGAACCTCGTGGTGATCGTCACCCTTGCCTCCACCGCCGACGCGTACGGTCAGGAGACCAACGAGCTTGCCCAGCTGCTCGATGAGACGACTGGCCTGGCAGCGCAAAACCTCAAGGAAGCCCACTCGAACCTTGCCCGGGTAGGGAAGGTCGTCAAGCCGGCCACCGACACTGAAATTGCCGAGATCCTTAAGCGGCGTCTGTTCGACTCTGTCGACCAAGAGGCAGCGCAGGCTGCGGGCCAGGCATATCAGGAGCTGTACGAGCACCTCGGCCGTCATCTAGCACTGACCGGCGGCGCAGAACATCCTGCGAAGTACGGTAAGCAGGTGGAACGTTGCTATCCGTTCCACCCCGAGCTGATCCGCGTCCTTGACCAACGGCTCGGTGACATCCCAAACTTCCAGCGCGCTCGCGGCGCCCTGAAATTGCTGGCTGAAGTCGTAGCCGGAATCTACGAAGCGGACAGCGACACAGAGATCGTCAACGTTGCCGAAATCGACTTCGGCCGCACTGAGGTTCTCAACCGTCTCACCGTCGCCATCGACCGGGGGGCCTTCGAAGGAGTAGCCAAGGCAGACCTGGCTGGCGCTGCCTCCCACGCAGCGAGGGTTGACGCGGCACGATTCGCGGGGCGCACGCCCTACGCCACCCGTGCTTGCCGGACCGTCTTCATGCACTCGCTGGAGCTCAAGGCCGGGGTGGGCGCCGCCCGTTCGGAATATTTGCTCGGAACGCTGCGCCCGGGTGAGGAGCCCGAGCTCCTGGACGAGGCGCTCAGCGAAGCCGAGCAGGTCTGCTGGCACCTCACTTACGACGGAACCCGATGGCGCTTCCTGACCGAGCCCAATGTCAACAAGATCGTCGAGGATGAGAAGCAGAACGTCCCCAACACGACGATAAGAGTTGAAGTCGAAGACCTGATCCGTCGCACCTTCACCGCGGAAGGCAACGCGGAGGTGGTGCTCTTTCCGGAGAGCGCTGGCTCGATTCCTGATGAGCCCAAGCTGCACCTCGCTGTGCTCCATCACGATCACGTGTCTCTCCGTGCAGGAGAGACTGATCAGCCTCCCGCGGCTATCGCCGACATGCGCGACCACGCAGGCGCAGTTGGCACACTGCGGGTCCACCGCAATGGCGTTGTCTTCGTGGCGGCCGACGCCGAGCAGATAGAGGTCCTCCGCAGCCGCGTGGCGACGTCGATCGCGGTGGAGCGTATCCACAGCGATACGGCCCGCATGGCTACTTACTCCGACCAAGTCAGGGACCGCATAGTCAAGCTGCGTGACCGGAGCGGCCTGGAAGCCAGGGTCGCGGTCACCCGTTGCTACAAGCACGTCTATTTCCCCGTCAAAGACCAGAACAGCGCTCACCTGCGCCACCGGGAAATGCCTCTGGACCAGCAGGGGAACGCAAGGTCAGCGGTGCGCCTTGTCCTGCAACTTCTCCACGATGAGGCCAAGACCCGCAGGGACGCCATCCCGTACGCGTGGCTCAAGGCACGGGCGTGGGACCGACCGGAGCGGACGACCACGAAGGCCGTAGCGGACTGGTTCTGGCGCGACCACAACGCGCCGATAGTCCTGGACAAGACTCTCATCCCTGATGCCATAAAGGCGGGGATCCGCAACGACGGGTGGGTCTACTACGACACTCGTGCGGAACGAGCGTGGACGTCCGATGGCGTTACACCCAATGTCGAGCTTTCCGCCGCGTGCGAGCTGCTGACCCGTGCCGAGGCGACGCTGCTGGGGCTGCTGGCCCGACAGCCGAATCAGTCCGATGTCTCGGCCCTGTGCACCCGCGCCATCACCGGCCCGCAGCTTCGGGCCGCACTGGAACAGAGGTGTGGCGGCGAGCCGACGAAATCAGCTGTGGCCGAGCTGCTTGCCGACGCGGTCCGCAACGAGCGGCTGTCGGTCGTGGACCAGGAGCCGGCGGCGGGGCTGAAGGCGCTGGGCGTAAAGGAGATCAGGGAACGCAGCCTGGACACCTTTACTGTTCTGCCCCGGACCGAGGCGGAGCGGATAGGGATCGAGTTCGGAGTCGTGCGCAAGCGGGCCAAGCTCGAGCGCGATTCGGGGCCGCCCGGTGTGGTTCTCCAACGGATGCTCGACAGGCTCGCCGACGCCGGGACGGGCCTGCGTTCCCTCTCAGTGACGGTCACCGCCGACGAGGCGCGCAAGCTTCAAGATGTCGACTTGATCATCTTGGGGCTGGGCCAGCTCCCGCGACACGACATCAGCGTCTACGGACAGTTCGACGCTGAGTTCCCTGGTGTGACGGGCGGGCTCAACGTCGAAGTGACCGGCGGGAAAAGGGAATTCCAGTCCCTTTCGTCCAAACTCGTCGGGCTGCTCAAGTACGCGTCAGAGGTATCCGGTCAACTGCGGTGGGACGTGTCTTTCAGCGAACCGGTGAACCCCGATGACTCGGCTCTCCAGCAGGTTGTCACCGTAATCCGAAACCTCGGCCCCGCCGAACTCACGGTGGAAGGAAAGCTCGCACAGTGAGCACCGTTGTACGTCTCGCCCATACCGCAGCCTCTCCGGGAGTGCGCGCCTTTCGGCTCACCGTCCTGCCCCCGGAAGGGTCCTACACCGACGGGTTTGCGGTGACGCTGGAGGAGACGTACGGGCGGCTTGCCTCCACTGTGGCGCAAGCAGATGCCGGCCAGGTGCAACGAGCGCTCGAGGCCGTGGTCTCTGCTGTCCGTGACTCCGGCCATCGTCCGAGCGTCCTGGCCCCGCACCGCCGGAAACCGATCCGACTCGAGGAGGAAGCAGGAGTCCGCCTTGCCTTGACTCTGCTGGCCATAGCTCCTCTTTCCCGAGCGGATCGGGTGCATGCAGTGACAAGCGGAATCGCAGGTATGTCTGTCGAGGAGACGTATTACTGGTACGCCCTCGCAACCGGCACCTCAGCCCAACGCGCCCGCCGGGCGCTGCGCGTCTACCTCTCAGGGGCCTGAACCTCATGACCACCGACCTCATCTCGCCGAAGCGCTTGCTCATCGAAGAGTGGCTTCCGGTGCGTGAACTGGGAATCGAGTCCCGGCGGGAGCGAGCCGCGGCCTCCGCGCTGCCTCCGCTCTCGTTCCTCCACGTCTGGTGGGCAAGGCGCCCCTTGGTTGCGTCGGCCGGCGTTGTTCTCGCAGGGCTCCTCCCGGCATGGTCGCCTCAGCTTGCCGAAGAATTTCCGGATGCACCGCAGCTCGTCAGCGTCGAGGCTTACCAAAAATGGCTGCTGCACCTCTGTGGGATTTGGGGTGACCCAATTACGGCACGCGCTGCGCTGGACCGGGCCAAGGCCGAAGGTGTCAAACTGGACGGCAACGGATACGGTTACAAGCAGGCCTTCCGTAACCACCCAGATCACGCTGCCATCGACTTGCTTCACCGAGTATTGAAGCGAACCTGGGGCGAAATCCCTTCGCTCGTTGACCCAACTGCTGGTGGGGGGTCTATCCCGTTCGTATCAGCTCGGCTTGGGCTGCCGACCTACGCCAACGATCTGAATGGTGTGGCCGCATCCGTCCTTCGGGCCGGTGTGAAAATCGCAGCAGATCACGGGCCGAAACTCCTCCCACACCTCGAGAAGTGGGGCGAGATCCTCGTTACTCGGGTCCGCGATCGGCTAAAGCCATTCTTTCCGCTGCAGAAAAATGAGAAGGTCGTTGCCTTCATTTGGGCTCATGCCGTAGAGTGCCCGCGCACTGGGCGAACTGTACCTCTCGTCACCGACTGGTGGCTGCGGAAAGAAAAAGATAAGGAGGTGGCGGTACGTCTCGTCACCAAAGCAGATGGTGTCGAGCTTCGTGAACCGCGATTTGAACTGGTGCGTGGCCCGTCGGTCGACTTCGACCCAGCCAACGGCATCATGTCTCGTGGATCCGCAGTGAGCCCGTATGACGACCTCGTCATTAGTGGCGATTACATCAAGGCTGAAGCTCAAGCTGGGCGCATGCGCCAAGTGCTGTATGCAGTTGCTATCCGCCGCCCCGACGGAAAGCGGGACTTCCGCGCCCCGACTGACGCGGATCTGGCGGCGCTCTCCGCATCCGAGAAGGAGTTGGACAAGCTTCGCCCGGAGTGGGAAGCACAGGGCGTGCTGCCCACAGAAAAAATTGATGCGATCAGCAATTACGAGCGCGGCCATCGGCTCTACGGCATCGATTCCTGGGCTGACATGTTTTCAACACGGCAGCTACTTACTCACGCAACGTTTGCTGAGGAATTCGGAAAGCTAGTCTCCGAAGTGCTTAGTGAGCTGGACAGGGAAACCGCGGTCGCCGTCCTGTCTCAACTGGCTATCATGCAGAGCACGGCGTTGAATTACAACGCGCGCTCGTCCTCCTGGAATGTGAACCGCCAGACACTGCGCAGTGTTTTCGACAAGCACAACTTCGCTTTCAAGTGGATGTTTGCCGAGTTTGAGGGTGCCGAGGCGCTCTATCCATGGTGCCTATATCAGCTGACAGACGCCTATGGGAAGTTGGCTCAACTCTTCTGGAATACTGGGCATCGGGTTGGACTTGAGGCGCCGCTACAGCGCAGCGTCACGGTAACCCAGGGGAATGGCGCGGACCTGAAACACTTGAGTGACGGATCTATTGCGCATGTGTGCATGGATCCGCCCTACTACGACAACGTCATGTATGCAGAGTTGGCGGACTTCTTCTATGTCTGGGAGAAGCGAACCCTCGGGCGAATCTTGCCCGAATTTTTCGCCGAGGAGTTGAGCGACAAGGAAAACGAGGCAGTTGCCAACCCGGCTAGATTCGTCGATTTTGGTCGAAGGAAGAAGCACCTGGCTGATGTCGACTACCAGGCGAAGATGACAGCCATCTTTGCTGAATGCCATCGAGTTCTGCGTGATGACGGCGTATTGACCGTCATGTTCACCCACAAGCGGGCCGAAGCTTGGGACACGCTGGGTATGGCGTTGCTGGAAGCCGGATTCACGATCGAGACATCTTGGCCGGTTAATACGGAGTTTGAACATTCCCTGCATCAGGCAAACTTGAATTCTGCCGCTTCTACGATCATGTTGGTCTGCCGCAAGCACAAGGCCAATGACACAATGGAACAAGTCTTCTTCGAGGACATCGAGTCCGAAGTGCGACAAGCGGCTCGAGAGGCCCTGGTCCGATTCGAACGTTCCGGTCTGTCCGGCGTGGATCTCATGCTCTCTACCTACGGGCCTGCGATGTCCGTGATTTCTGGGCACTGGCCTGTCCACTCCTCGCAGGCCAGTGAGGATGGTTCGGTCCGCCTCCTCCGCCCGGAGGAGGCGCTCAGTACGGCACGCAACGAGGTCTCCCGGCTCCAGCTCAACCGGATCGTGGGCCATACCGCCCAGTTCGAGCCCTACACGGACTTCACGCTCCTCGCCTGGCATACGTTCCGCGCTGCCGAGTTCGGCTTCGACGATGCGCGGCGGCTTGCGCTCAGCACTGGCGGCCTCGATGTGGACCAACTTGTCCGCGCCAAGATCGTCGAGAAGAAGGCTGGCACGGTCCAACTGCGCGAGCCGAAGGAACGCACAGCTCGGGGCAGCTCCGCTGACAAGTTCGGTGTGGACCCAACCGCCGAGCAGTTCGACCACCCGATTGATGCGGTGCACACCGTGTGTTACATCGCCGACATGGATGGTCTAACCGCTGCGAAGGCGTTCTTGGATCGCACGGGCTTGACGAAGGACCGCGGGTTCCGTGATTGCTTCCAGGGACTCGTCAACGCAGTCCCTCGGGTGCGAGCGAAGGGAGACTGGGTCGTTCCTCTGGCCGGCACGCTGGACCGTCTTGCCACGGCGTATCTGCCCGACGTAGTGCTGCCCGAGCTGCCAGCAGAGCGACGCGCCTTTGTGCAGGGTGATCTCTATTCCGAGGCCGGGTAAGGGGTGCAGACAGTGCCGGGGCAGACGATCGCCGAGGCTATGGGTGTCTCCTTTCTCGATCTGGAGATTCGCCCCCTGTACAGCGGGGCGGATGATCCACTGCACGAGTTCTACGTCCCGTTGTTGTCTCGTGCCGTCTCGTACGACCGGCTTGTCGGCTACTACTCCAGCCGTGAACTGGCCCTTGCGGCCCGCGGGGTTGCTCCGTTCGTTGCGCGTCACGGGCGAATGCGTCTCATCGTCGGCGCACAGCTCACGGCAGGCGACATCCATGCCCTGACCCGCGGGCAGCCTCTCGAGGACGCGCTCGTTTCCAGGTTGCTCGCCGACCCGCTCGGTGAAGGTGTCAGCATCGTCGAGCGGGAATACCTGCGGCTGCTGGCCTGGCTCGTCAAGCAGGGCCAGCTTGAGATCAAGGTGGGCGTGCCACTGGACGACCAAGGCCGTCCGCTGCCGGCGACCTCAACCCGCCGCTACTTTCACTCCAAGTACGGCGTGCTCACCGATGCGATGGGCGAGCGCGTGGCCTTCCTCGGGTCGAACAACGAGACGGCCGCCGGCTGGCAGGAGAATCACGAGACGTTCACGGCCTACCGCTCCTGGAGCCCGTATGTGTGGGCCGAGTATGGAAAGCCCATCGTGGAGCGGTTCGCCGACCACTGGCTTGATCGGCCCGACGCGGGCTGGACCGTCCTGTCCCTGCCACAAGCTGTACGGGACGAACTGATCAAGCTGGTACCGGGAGGGTGGCAACCCCGCTCCGAGGACCCGGGGCAACGCGATGACGGTGGTCAAGTTACCCTGCCACACCCGCGCGCTGCGGCTGATCCCCCGCAGCCTCCGGAACCGGACCTGGCTGCGGCGCGAGCGGAACTGGCGTCCCTCGCTGCCGCGCCCACCGTTGACGGTGGAACCGGGGTCGGCCTCGTCACTGCTGGCGTTGAACCGTTGCCACACCAGCTGCGCATTGCCCACCGGGCGATCACCAGCTACCCACGGGGCTACCTGCTGGCGGACGAGGTGGGGCTCGGCAAGACCATCGAAGCTGGCCTCATCCTCCGCGAGCTGCTGCTGTCCCAGAAGGCACGGACCGCGCTCATCCTTGTCCCTGCCTCCGTTCTGCGCCAGTGGCAGGAAGAGCTGCACGAAAAGCTCGCTCTCGACATTCCCCGCTACGACCAAGGCCGATTCTGGGACCGGCACGGTGAACCGATCCCATACGAGCCGGGAACGAATCCCTGGGCGGCCTTCCCCGTCGTCCTCGCCTCCAGCCACCTTGCCCGGCGAAGGGACCGGCGCCGCGAACTGTTCGAAGCCGGCCCGTGGGACATCGTCTTCGTCGACGAGGCCCACCACGCGCGCCGCCGCGGTTCAAGGCCCGACGCATCCCCCAACGCGCTCCTCTCCCTGTTGCAGGAGATGAAGGAACGACGGCTGTGGCAAACGCTCTACCTTGCCTCAGCCACTCCCATGCAGATGTCCCCGCACGAGGCGTGGGACCTCATCGCCCTCTTCGGCCTGCCCGGAGCGTGGGGGTACAGCGCGGCGGAGTTCCAGCGCTACTACGCCAACTTGCAGAACGAGGCAGACAAGCGCGACTGGATCTTCCTTCACAAGCTGCTCGCGGATTACTTCGTCAAGGGCGACCCCGCAACACGCCGGGATGCCCGCCTCGAACAGCGCATCAAGGATCAACTTGGCTTCGCCAAGGCCGGCGCCGTCACCAAGATGCACACCCGTCCGCTCACCCAGAACACGGTTCGCCACTGGTCTGATGGGCAGACAACTGCCGCCGGAGAGTGGCTCAGCACCCACACCCCGATGCGGGACAGAGTGTTCCGTACGACCAGGCAAACGCTGCACCGCTACCAGGAACTCGGCATCCTCAGTGCCGATGTCGTCATCCCTCGCCGGGACGTCAACGACAGGTTCATTCCCATGACCACTGCGGAAGAGGGGCTTTACCAGCGGATCGACGACTACATCCGTCGCCATTACAACGCCTACCAGGTCGATCAGAGCAATCAAGCGCTCGGCTTCATCATGACGGTCTACCGGCGCCGCCTCACCAGCTCCTTCCACGCGATCCGCGCATCCCTCCAGCGGCGCCTCGACGCCCTCAGCCGGGGCGCGATGCTCCAAGCGCTCCTCGACGACGACGACCGCCTCACCACCGAAGACGACACTCTCTTCGAGGTCGCCAACCTGGACGTACGCGGAGAGCTTCTGGGTGCTGAACTGGCAGAACTCCGCAGCTTCATCGAGGACCTCGACCACAGGCGTGGCGACGACTCCAAGCTGAAGCAGCTCATCAAGGATCTGGACGAGACCTGGAGCACCTACGACTCCGTCGTGATCTTCACCCAGTACACCGACACGATGGATTTTCTGCGTGACCACCTTGCCGCCGTCTATGGGCGGATTGCCACCTATTCGGGGCGAGGCGGAGAAGTGTACGACCCGGCGAGTGAAACCTGGCGGACGATCTCGAAGGCCGAGCTCAAGACCCGCTTCCGCGAGAAAGAGGTCCGTGTGCTCATCGGCACGGACTCCATGAGTGAAGGTCTCAACCTCCAGACCTGTGGCCGACTGATCAACTACGACGTTCCGTGGAATCTCATGCGTGTCGAGCAACGGATCGGCCGCGTGGACCGTATCAACGCCTCATATCCGGTCGTGAGCATCAGTAACTACTTCTACGCCGACACCGTCGAGCAACGAGTCTACGAAGGCATCAAGGGAGACTTCGGCGATTTTGTGCACATCGTCGGCGATGCTCAACCCGTCCTCGCTGCCACAGAGGAAGCCATCCGCAGTGCGGCAATGAGCGAACCCGGCCATCAGCAGGATGAGATCACCCGCCAGGTCAATGCACTCCACGACCAAGTCGCGCTTGCGACCTCCTCGCCCGTTCGCCTCTCGGACCTGGAAGACCTCGATCCGGAGGAACCACCAGAGGTGGAACCGGCGACCAGCCTGGAGGAAATGCGCGAGATACTGACTCGCAATCCGCTTACCGGCCCGCGACTGACTCCCGTTGAAGAACAGCGCGGGGTCTATGCACTGTCTTTGGACAGTGCTTGCTCCGTCATCACTTTCCCCATAGCTGAGGAAGAGGTGCCGCTTCTCGGTCCGGAGCTGCGCTACGTTAGTTTCGACCGTGCCGTAGTGGAGAAGGCAGACACTGAAATCGAGCTACTCACATATGGAGCGCCAGCCCTTCAGGCGCTGCTTCTCTCGGCGGCAAACGAGTCCAAAGCGGTTGGTTGATGCCGGTGCCGTCGGTGGGGTCAGCGCAGAGAGCCCGTCGGCGGACATGTGCCCGATCGAGCAGCATGCAAAGCGGTCTGCCTGCGGCCAGCCGCGCTGGTGAGGCGGTTGATGGCGTCCGGTGCCGTGTCGATGTCTCCCAACAGCTCCTGCAGTGCCCGCTTCATGTCCACCTCGGATGGGACTTCGACTGACAGTGGCTACGACGTGGTGGTGCCCGGTAGGACTTCAGGGCCAGGATAGACGCGGCGCCGGCCCCGCGGGACCGACCTGACTGTTGCCATGCGGGTACCTCGTTGATGAGAGCGTCGCGACGGTCAGGCAGTGTCGTAGCGGGTGATGGTGCTGATGCCCGTGAAGCGTCCGGGCAGTAAAGCCTCACCGCGCACAAATGCACCCACGTGGAGCGTCTGGTCGCCGGGGTACCGGAGGGGCCGTGAAGTCGCGCCTCCTCACCCTGACCATGCGTCAGCAAAGTCAGCAACTGGTCAGCGTGAGTTCTGCAACACCTGGGGACAGCTGACCGAATATGCGAATCGTTGTATGCTCCGAAGGCCGCCCTTGACCTGCGCTGAGCAGGCAGGGAGCAGACATTTCGGGAGTTTGTTCATGTTTCGGACAATGTTCAAGTCCAAGATCCACCGGGCCACCGTCACCCAGGCCGACCTGCACTACGTCGGCTCCGTGACCATCGATGCCGATCTCATGGAGGCGGCGGACCTGCTGCCCGGGGAGCTGGTGCACATCGTCGACATCGACAACGGCGCCCGGCTCGAGACGTACGTCATCGAGGGCGAGCGCGGCTCCGGCGTCATCGGGATCAACGGGGCCGCCGCCCACCTGGTGCACCCCGGGGACCTCGTCATCCTCATCAGTTACGCGCAGGTCGAGGACGCCGAGGCGCGCACCCTGAAGCCGCGGGTGGTGCACGTCGACGGCCGGAACCGGATCGTCGAGCTGGGCGCGGACCCGTCCGCCCCGGTGCCTGGCACGGACCAGCTCCGCAGCCCGCAGGCAGTGGCGCTCTGAACGCTCCCCTGGGTGAGGCCGGCGCGCATACCGGCTGAAGGCGGGGGAAGGTGGGGTGTATGCCCCGAAAGAACATCGAGCAGTCCGGACACCTCCATCGGCCGCATCGGCTGGAAGAGACCGAGCCGCCGCCCGACCCCGCGCCGCCGCCCTTCCCGGACCCCGAGCCGGTGCCCCGGCCGGTGCCGCCGGTGCCCGGCCCCTTCCCCGAGCCGGACCCCATTCCTGCGCCGCCGGGGCCCGCGCCGGTTCCCCAGCCCGGGCCCCTGGGCTGAGCGGCCGGCCCCCGGCGGGCGGGCGTCAGTCCGTACGGACCTCCGAGCGGTCGCCGCTCCACAGCGTGTGGAACGCGCCCTCGCGGTCCGTGCGCCGGTAGGTGTGCGCGCCGAAGAAGTCGCGCTGGCCCTGGGTCAGCGCGGCCGGCAGCCGCTCCGCGCGCAGCGCGTCGTAGTACGCCAGCGAGGCCGCGAAGGCCGGCACCGGGATGCCCTGCCCGACCGCGGCGGCCACGACCGCCCGCCAGTCGTCCTGGGCCGCGCCGATCTCCCGGGCGAAGCCGACGTCGGACAGCAGGCCCGGCAGGTCGGGCCGGGCGTCGTAGGCTGCCCGGATACGGTCCAGGAAGGCCGCCCGGATGATGCAGCCCCCGCGCCACAGCGAGGCCACCGCGCCCAGGTCCACGCCCCACCCGTACTCCTCGCTGCCCGCCCGGATCTGGTGGAAGCCCTGCGTGTACGAAACGATCTTCGAGGCGTAGAGGGCCTGTTCCACCTGGGCGGCGAAGGCCTCCGCCGCCTCCCCGGACAGCGCGGAGGCTGAGGGTCCGGCCAGCCCGGCCGCGGCAGCCCGCAGCGCCGCGTGGCCCGACACCGCCCGCGCGAACACCGCCTCCGCGATCCCCGACACCGGCACGCCCAGGTCCAGCGCGATCTGCACCGTCCAGCGGCCGGTGCCCTTCTGCTCGGCCGCGTCCGCGACGACGTCCACGTACGGCCGGCCGGTCGCGGCATCCGTGTGCGCCAGCACCTCGGCGGTGATCTCGATCAGATACGAGTCCAGCCGGCCCCGGTTCCACTCCCGGAAGGTCTCCGCGATCCGCGCGGGCGAGTAGCCGGCCACCTCGCGCAGCAGGTGGTACGCCTCCGCGATCAGCTGCATGTCGGCGTACTCGATGCCGTTGTGCACCATCTTCACGAAGTGCCCGGCGCCGTCCGGCCCCACGTGCGAGGTGCAGGGCGTGCCGTCGGCGGCCTTGGCCGCGATCTTCTCCAGCAGCGGGCCCAGCGCCGCGTACGACTCGGCCGAGCCGCCCGGCATGATGCTCGGGCCGAGCAGCGCGCCCTCCTCGCCGCCCGAGATGCCCACGCCGACGAAGTGGATGCCCTGCTCGCGCAGCTCCCGCTCGCGCCGCCGGGTGTCCTCGAAGTGCGCGTTGCCGCCGTCGATGATCACGTCGCCGGGCTCCAGCAGCGGTGCGAACTCCCGGATCACGGCGTCCGTCGGCTCACCTGCCTTCACCATGATCACGAGCCGGCGCGGCCGCTCCAGTGCGGCCACGAACTCCGCCGCGCTCTCGGCGGGCACGAAGGACCCCTCGTGCCCGAATTCCTCCACCAGCGCCTTGGTCTTCGCGGCGGTCCGGTTGTGCACGGCGACCGTGAAGCCGTTGCGGGCGAAGTTCCTGGCCAGGTTGCTGCCCATCACCGCGAGCCCGGTGACGCCGATCTGGGCCGTGCTGCTCATGCGTGCGCTCCTGCGTGCCTCGATGTGCGGGTCGTGCCGACGCTACCGCGACACCGCCGCGAGCCGGTCCATTCCCGGCCGACGGAATGTCAACTTCCCCTTGGGTGCGCCCCGTTGCGACTCTTGTCAGGCCTGTGCCCTGACGTTAAGTTGTGCGGTTCCTGATGTCTTCAAGGGGGCTCCCATGGGTGTACGGGGCCGGCACCGCCGGTACCAGCCGAGCAGCATCAACCGGGCCTCGCTGGCTGTCACCGCGGGTGGTGCCGGAATAGCGCTGCCCCTCATAGGAGCCGGAACGGGCCACGCGGCGGCCGTCGACACCTGGAACAAGGTCGCGGCCTGCGAATCCACCGGCAACTGGCACATCAACACCGGCAACGGCTACTACGGCGGGCTCCAGTTCAGCCAGAGCACCTGGCGCGCCTTCGGCGGCACCGGATACGCCGCGCGCGCCGACCTCGCCACCAAGGACCAGCAGATCGCGATCGCCGAGAAGGTCCTCAAGGGCCAGGGCCCGCAGGCCTGGCCGGTCTGCTCGAAGAAGGCGGGCCTCACCCGTGCCGGGCAGGCGCCGCAGATCCAGCCGCAGACCCAGCCGCGAACCCAGCAGGCCCGGAGCATCCCGCAGCAGGCCCCCCAGTCGACGGTCCGGCAGAACACGCAGCCGAACCTCAAGCCCGAATCCAAGCCGCCTGCCGCCGCACCGCGCCCGACCGGGACCTCCGTCCTCCCCAACCCGTACGTGGTAGCGCCCGGCGACTCGCTCTCCGCGATCGCCCACGAGCAGCACCTCGAGGGCGGCTGGCAGGCCCTGTACGAGACCAACCGCACGACCGTCGGCGCCAATCCGGACCTGATCTTCCCGGGCCAGCGCCTCACCCTGCGGGTCACCGCGGCCCCGGGCGCCCCGGCCAAGCCCGGGCAGCCGCCCGCCGCCAAACCGGCCCCGCAGCCACCGAAGGCCAAACCCGCTCCGCAGCCGCCGAAGGCCAAGCCCGCCCCGCGGCCCGCCCCCGTGCAGCCGAAGCCCGGCGACACCGCCAAACCGGTGCCGGTGAAGGAGAAGCCGGCGCCCGCCCGGCCGGCCATCGGCGGCTACAGCGCGCCCGTGGACGCCGGCATCGGCACCGCCTACCGGGTCTCCGGCTCCTCCTGGTCCAGCGGATACCACACCGGAGTCGACTTCCCGGTGCCCACCGGCACCTCAGTCAAGGCCGTCGGCCCCGGCGTGGTCGTGTCGGCGGGCTGGTCCGGTTCCTACGGCTACCAGGTCGTGATCCGGCACACGGACGGGAAGTTTTCCCAGTACGCGCACCTTTCGGCGCTCTCCGTCAAGGCCGGCCAGCAGGTCGGCGGCGGCCAGCGGATCGCCCGCTCCGGCTCGACCGGCAACAGCACGGGTCCGCACCTGCACTTCGAGATGCGGACGGGCCCCGGCTACGGCTCGGACATCGACCCGCTTGCGTACCTCCGCGGCCACGGAGTCCGCATCTGACACCCGCGCGTGCGGCGGCACGGCCGTGAGCAGGATCAGGCCGGCCGCCGCGAGCGCACCGCTCACCAGCGCACCCGTCGTGCCCAGCACCCCGTACCGGAAGCCCTCGTCGAACAGCGAGATGCCCACCGCGGCAGCAACCACCGGATTCACCACCGTCAGCGTCGCCAGCGGGGCGGCCAGCCCGGCGCCCCGGTAGGCCGCCTGCGACAGCAGCAGCCCGGCCGTCGCCAGCACCGCGATCGACACGAGCTCCGGCCACTGCGCGAGCCCCGCGCCCCAGGCCGAACCTCCGGTGACCGACTCGGCCACCGACTTCGTGAACACCGAAGCCATTCCGAACGCCGCACCCGCCGCGACCGCCAGCAGCACGCTCCGCAGCACCGGCCGCCGCGCCTGCCGCGCCGCCACGAACAATGCCGCCACTCCGGCGGTCGTGAACGCCAGCAGCAGCGCCTGCTCCCCGCCGGACAGCGTCTGCGTACGCCCGTCCCCGCCGGTCAGCGCCAGCAGCCCGGCCAGGCCCACGGTGGCGATCAGCGCACCCCGCCAGGCGGCCGCACCGGCCCGGCGCCTGACGAACACCGCCGCCATCGGCAGCGCGAACACGATGGTGAGCGCCCCGAGCGGCTGGACCAGGCTCAACGGCCCGTAGGCCAGCGCAACCACGTGCAGCAGCCCGCCGACAGCGTTGAGCGCGACCGCCACCCACCAGCCGGCCTGCCGGAGCGGCGCGTACGTACGGTTCGGATGGGCGACGGCGACCTGCTCCTGCACGATCGCACCGGCCGCGTAGGCGAGCGCAGACACCAGGCAGAGCAGCACCGACAGCGCGAGGGCACTCATGTGTTCCAGAATGCGGGGTGCTGATCGAGTATTCCTCAACCTCTGGTAGAAGATCGCTCATACTCCGGTCGTAGTAGGGGAGTAGAAACAACTACGCACCGTCGTGGCGCGACAGCGGAAAGTCGCGGCCGGGGACCGGGTTTGGACCGGGACCGGCCGGATCCGTACAGTTCCCCTTTTGAGGACTCCGCAGGACACGAGTGATCGAGGAACGGCAGCGGCCATGACGGCGACCGAGGCGACCGAGACCGAAGACAACCAGGCGTACGGGCCGGGCATCGACCCCGAGCGGCTGGCTGTCTGCCTCAGCGTGCTCGACGAGCTCGACAAGCTCGACGTCGACCACCCCGACGCGATCACCGTCCGCCGGGCCACCGCCGGCATCTACCGGACGGTCAAGCAGCGCCGCCGCCAGGACCGCCGGGCCGCCAAGACCGCCAACGACAGGGCCGTCACCGAGGCGACCGCCACCGGCTCCGCCGAGCGCATCGACGACGAGACCGAAGGCATCCTGCCCTCCTCGCGCACCGAGACCGGCCGGATCGCCGGGATACTCCAGCGCCCGCGCTCCTGCTACGTCTGCAAGACGCGGTACGTCGAGGTCGACTACTTCTACCACCAGCTCTGCCAGAAGTGCGCCGCCGAGAACCGCGCCAAGCGCGAGGCCCGCGCCGACCTCACCGGCAAGCGCGCGCTGCTCACCGGCGGCCGGGCCAAGATCGGCATGTACATCGCGCTGCGGCTGCTGCGCGACGGCGCCCACACCACGATCACCACCCGTTTCCCCAAGGACGCCATCCGCCGCTTCAAGGCGATGGACGACTCGGCGGACTGGATGCACCGCCTGGAGGTCGTCGGCATCGACCTGCGCGACCCGGCCCAGGCCGTGGCGCTCGCCGACCAGGTGACCGAGGCCGGTCCGCTGGACATCCTGATCAACAACGCGACGCAGACCGTGCGCCGCCTGCCCTCCGCGTACGCCGCGCTGGTCGAGGGGGAGAGCGCCCCGCTGCCGGCCGGCGAGCTCCCCGCCCACCACGTCATCGGAGCCTTCAACTCCGGTTCGGTCGACGGCCTGGCGGCCCTGCCCGTCGGCGTGAGCGGCCTGGAGGCCCAGAAGGTCGCCGACCTCGCCCTGGTCGCGGGCAACGCCAGCATCGCCCGGCACCTCGACGGCACCGCCATCGACGCGGGCGGTCTGCTGCCGGACGTCGTCGAGACCAACACCTGGGTGCAGACCATCGACCAGATCTCTCCGGTGGAGCTGCTCGAGACCCAGCTGTGCAACTACACCTCGCCGTTCATCCTGATCAGCAAGCTCCGGCCGGTGATGGCCGCAGCCGCCCGGAGGGCGTCCAGCGGGCGCGCGTACGTCGTCAACGTCTCGGCGATGGAAGGCGTGTTCAGCCGCGGCTACAAGGGCGCCGGGCACCCGAACACCAATGCCGCCAAGGCCGCGATGAACATGGTGACGCGGACCAGCGGCCAGGAGATGTTCGAGACCGACCGCATCCTCGTGACCTCGGTCGACACCGGATGGATCACCGACGAGCGCCCGCACTTCGACAAGCTGCGCCTGGCCGAGGAGGGCTTCCACGCCCCGCTCGACCTGGTCGACGGCGCGGCCCGGGTCTACGACCCCGTCGTGCGCGGCGAGCAGGGCGAGGACCTGTTCGGTGTCTTCCTCAAGGACTACGCCCCCGCGAACTGGTAGACCCGGCGGGGGCAACTCCGGCCCCGCCGGCCTTCAAGGCGGCACCGGCGCCGTACCGGCCCTCCGGCAGGGGCGATTCCAGCCTGCCGGCCTTCAAGGCGGCACCGGCGCCGCGCCGGCCCTCCGGCAGGGGCGATTCCAGCCTGCCGGCCTTCAAGGCGGCACCGGCGCCGTACCGGCCCTCCGGCAGGGGCGATTCCAGCCCCGTCGGCGTTTGAGGCGCGGGGGCTCGGGGGCAGCGCCCCCGCAACGGCGCCGCACCGGACCGCCCGCCCTGCCCGCCCCGCAGGGTCAGGCGCGGGCCTCGGCCGGTCGCACCCGGGCGGCGACCAGCTCCAGGACCGGACGCCAGTCCTCCAGCTCGCCGGCGGCCAGGCCGACCACCTTCCCCGCGTCATCGGCCTGCCGCAGGATCACCGCCGCCTCCCCCTCCGGATCCGCCGCAAAACCCCGCACCTCCGCCTCCGTCATCCCCCCGCCCTGCGCCCGCAGCGTCAGCGCGCTCTGCGGCGACAGGATCCGCTCCCGCTCCACCGCCGCCAGGTATCGCTTGGCCGGGACGTGCAGCCGTACCAGGCGGGCCACCCGGTCGCCGAGCAGCGGGCGGACCGCGTCCGCCGCGTGGTCGGCGTGTCCCGCGTCATCACCCGGATGGAGCAGGTGCCCGAGATCGTGTACCAGGCCCGCCACCTGAAGCTCCTTGTCGTACGGATGCGAGCGCCGCAGCAGCGCCGCCGTCTGCAGCGCGTGGTCGTGCAGATCGACCGGATCCCCGCTGCGGTCGGGCGTGTCCCACGCCCCCTTGCATGCGTGCAGCAGGTCCATCAGCTCCTCGACACTGCGGATTCCGCCGTTCTCCGCCACCGCGCATTCCCTCCGTCGACCCCCTGGAATTCCCCCCGAGCAGATCAGCATCGGTCGACACGCCGACGTACGAGGTGCTGAACTCCTGGAGAAGACAAGCCGTCGGGAGTGGATTTTACTCTCCCCTTGAGCGGAACCCCGCTCATATGTGTACCCTGATGCACACGGACGGCCCCACCCGGGCCACGCTCCGTATCGAGAACGACGGCGCCACCGCGACCGGATGCCTTTCATCGACCCGCCCGGCGCGGTACGTCCGCCGGGTTACGCGACACAGAGGAGTGCGCGGTGACACCAGAACTGGCAAAGCACGAGCAGGCTCTGACGGAGGACACGGAGCGGCGCACCCGCTCCGATGAGCTCGGCAGCCTCGAGGTGTGGGCCCGGTCCGCACCGATCCGGCTGGCGGGCTACGAGGAAGACCTCGCCGAGCCGCACATCCTGCCGGGCATCGACTGACCACGGCGGCCCACGGCGACCTCCGCCGCCCCCTCGGTTCCACGGCCTAAACGGCCGAGCCGAGGGGGCGGCGGCATACCCACCGGCCCCGGAGTACGCCCTGAGCGTCATCGCTGTGGGCGATCATCACTTCCCCGGGCCACCCCGGCAGGCAAAGCTGACGCCATGAAACTGTTGATGCTGGGTGGTACCGAATTCGTCGGCCGGGCAATCTCCGAGGACGCCCTCGCGCGCGGCTGGGAGGTCACCGTCTTCCACCGCGGCCGGCACGCGCCCCCGCCCGGGACCGCCTCCCTGCACGGGGACCGGACCGCCCCCGGCGGGCTCGACGCCCTCGCCGAGGGGGAGTGGGACCTGGTCGTCGACACCTGGAGCGGCGCCCCCACCGCCGTCCGCGACAGCGCCCGGCTGCTGCGCGGCCGGGTGGACCGGTACGTGTACGTCTCCAGCCGCTCCGTCTACAGCTACCCTGCGCCGCCCGGCCTGCCCGAGGACGCCGCGATCGTAGAAGGCTCGCCCGACGCCCCCGCGACCGCCTACGCCGAGGACAAGCGGGGCGGCGAGCTGGCCGCCCTCGACGCCTTCGGCGACCGCGCGCTGCTGGTCCGGGCCGGCCTGATCCTCGGCCGGTACGAGAACATCGGCCGACTGCCCTGGTGGCTGAACCGGATGGCCGAAGGCGGCCCGGTCCTTGCCCCCGGCCCGCGCGACATGCCGATCCAGTACATCGACGTGGCCGACCTCGCGCGGTGGACCCTGGACGCGGCCGAAGCCGGGCTCGACGGCGCCTACAACCTGGTCTCCCCGCTCGGCCACGCCACCATGGGCAGCTTCCTGGAGGCCTGCGCCGCGGTCACCGGCGGCACCGCCGAACTCCGCTGGACCGATCCGCAGCGGATCCTGGACGCCGGGGTGCAGCCCTGGACCGAACTCCCGGTCTGGCTCCCGCCGGGCGAGGACCACGACTACATGCACGGCGGCGACGTCTCCAAGGCGGTCGCGGCCGGCCTGACCTGCCGGCCCGTGGAGGACACCGTGGCCGACACCTGGGCCTGGCTCCAGAGCCTCGGCGGCGCGGTCCCGCAGCGGCCCGACCGGCCGAAGCCCGGCCTCGACCGGGAACGGGAGGCCTCACTCCTCGCCTGAGACGGGCGTCGCGAGACGGGTCGGCGGCAGGTACTCGCGGACCAGCCTGCGGTGCCACCACGCACCCGTCTCGCGCAGCTCCCGCCACGTGGTGAACCGGTACCGGTACAGACGGGCCCGGACGTAGACGGGCGGGGCGTCGGGGAACGGATTGTGGCGGATCAGCCGCAGGGTGTCCCGGTCACCGGACAACAGGCGTTCCACGAACGGCCCGAACCAGTCGCGCGCATAACCGGGGGAGAGCGCCGCGAACCACAGCAGCCAGTCCAGCCGCAGGTGGTACGGGGCGAACTGGCGCGGCAGCCGCTTCAGCTCCCCGGGCTTGCCCTTGAAACCGTACTCCTGCCAGTCGCTGTCCTCCCGGGGCACCCGGTCCGTCGTCCCCTCCACCACCACCTCGTCCCGGATCCGGCCCACGGTCCCGAACGCCCCGTACGTGTTGACCAGGTGCAGCACGTCGAAGGACCGGTTCATCACCTGCCCCCGCGACAGCATGTTCCGCACCGGATGCCGGCTGAGGTAGAGCACCAGCGCGGCCACCGCGCACACCAGCACCACGTACCAGACCGGTGCCCCGCGGTATGCGGCGGCCGGCGGCGGGCCCGCGATCCCGGTGAAGTCGACGGCCGGCAGCGCGACGGTGATCGTCACCCAGTTCAGCCAGGCGAAGTTCCCCGACAGCACCAGCCACAGCTGGGTCGCGATGATGATCCCGGCAGCCACCGAGGCCACCGGCTGCGGGGTGAACAGCAGCACCGGAACCACCAGTTGGGTGACGTGGTTGGCCGCGCACTCCACCCGGTGCAGCGGCCTCGGCAGACGGTGGAAGAACCAGCTCAGCGGCCCCGGCATCGGCTGCGTCTCGTGGTGGTAGTAGAGGCAGGTCAGCTTCCGCCAGCAGGCGTCCCCGCGCATCTTGATCAGCCCCGCGCCGAACTCCACCCGGAACACCAGCCAGCGCAGCAGCCACAGCACCAGCACCGGCGGGCCGACGTCCGCGTTCCCCAGGAAGATCGCCAGGAAGCCGGCTTCCAGCAGCAGGGACTCCCAGCCGAAGGCGTACCAGGTCTGGCCGACGTTCACGATCGACAGGTACAGCAGCCACAGCAGCGCCCACATCGCCATCGTGCAGCCCAGCGGCACCGCATCGCCGGCCCCGGCCGCGAGCGCGGCGGCGAGCAGTGCCCCGGCCCATGCGCAGCCCGCGAAGAGCCGGTCGGAATAGCGCAGTTGGAACAGGCTCGGGGCCCGCCGGAAGGGCACGTACCGGACGTACTCCGGTACCGGCAGCATCCCGCGGGCCCCGATCAGGGCCCGGAACTGCAGGGCCGCCCCGAGGAAGGCGAAGAGGTAGACCCCGGCCAGGGCCCGCTGGAAGACCAGCCGGCTCAGCCAGTACCCGGGTGCCGTGAACCAGTCCATCACCTCCAGTATCGGCGCGGGCGCGGCAGACGGCACGATGCCGGCGACGAGGCTGATGCGGTGATACCGCCGTCCGTACCGCCCTGAACGCGTTCAAGGTGGATCCATGACGCCTCTTGGAGCAAGGCGGCGGAACTCGGCTTGCGACACCCCCGGGCGTACGGCAGACAAGTAGGGAGCATCCGGGGCGAAAGGGAGAACCGCGTGAGGCCGAACCACGGGCAGGGACGACCGACACCACCTCAGGCGCCGCGCCGTCACGCACCGGCCGGCGCGGCCCTCTTCGCGCTGCTCGGCCTGCTCGCCGCGGCCTGCGGCAGCGGCGGCTCCGACAAGCCCGCCAAGCCTGCCGAGAGCCAGGAACTCTTCCTCCAGCCCGTCGGAGCGGCCGAACCGGACCCCTTCACCCAGTCGACCGCCACCGGCGAATCCGCCCCCCTCCAGGCCCCGGTCCCCAACCCGACCGGCCGGGGCATCCGCACCGTCGTCGGCGCCACCCCCGGCCTGTACGGCGGCACCCACCGGCTCGGCAGCTGCGACATCGAACAGCAGGTCCGCTCGCTCACCGACGAGAAGTCCAAGGGCAAGGCCGAGGCCTTCGCCCAGGCCGGCGGCATCGAACCGGCCGGGATCGCAGAGTTCCTGCGCGGCCTGACCCCGGTGGTGCTGCGCGCCGACGTCCGGGTGACCAACCACGGGTTCCGCGACGGCAGCGCCCACGGCTTCCAGTCCGTCCTGCAGGCCGGGACCGCCGTTCTCGTCGACAACCACGGCATGCCGCGGGTGCGGTGCGCCTGCGGCAACCCGCTTCAGCCGCCGCGGGCCGCCAAGGGAGAACCCGTCCCCCAGGGCAAGCCCTGGTCCGGCTACCACCCCAACCAGGTCATCGTCATCGAACCGACCAGCCACGTGATCGACAAGCTGGTGATCGCCAACCTCGCGGACAACACCTGGATCGAGCGGAAGACCGGCGACGACGGCGCCCAGGACCGGGCCCCGCAGGTGCTGCCCCCGTACAACCCGGAGGACGGCCTGCCCGCGAACGCCTCCGCCGCCTCCGGCCAGGCCTCGCCCGCCCCCGGAGACCCGTGCACCGCCGCCAACCGCAACCCGGCCCGTACGGCCCCTCCGGCGGATCCCGGCAACCCGGCCGCGGGCAACCCGCCCCCGGGGAACCCGGCCCCCGCGAACCCGGCCCCCGCGAACCCGACCCCCGCGAACCCGACCCCCGCGAATCCGGCACCCGGCAACCCGGCCCCCGGCACTCCGGCCCCCGGTAACCCGGCCGCGGGCACCGCCTCCGGCGCATCCGGTGTCCCGGGCCCCGGAGCCACCGAGTGCCCGCCCGCCAACGCCCCCCGGCAGACCCGCCCGATCGACCCGGGCCCGCTGCCGCCCCCGAACCCGCGCCCGTCGGCACCGCTGCCCGACCAGCCCGGCGAAACCCTGCCCGGCGAGCCCGGACTGCAGCCGGACCAGGCGGCCCCCGTCGACCCGGCCGATCCCTACGCCGTACCGGACGGCAGCGGCACCACCACCGATCCGCTGGACCCGGTCGATCCGCTGGACCCGGTCGACCCGGTCGACCCGTACGCGCCCGCCGAGCCCGAAGCCCCCGCCGATCCGTACGCCGTACCGGACGAGGGCGGCACCACCGACGCGGGCGTGCAGCTGGAGAGCGCCTGACCCGCGGCTGTGTCATGGTGGACCGGTGCCGACCACCGTATCCCTGCCGGACGACTGGCCCGCACACCCGGACCGGTCGCTCGCACTGAACCGGATGGGCAGCTTCGACTGGGACCTGGTGACCGGGCTCATGCACCTGGACGCCCCGGCCCTCGACGTCTTCGACACCACGGCCGCGGAGTACGACGGCCGGCCCGAGTCGCTCTCCCGGCGCGTCCCGCCGGACGAGGCGCACCGGCTCGACGCCCTCGTCTCCAGCGCCCTGAAGACCGGCGTCGCGAGCTACGGCGCCTACTTCCGGATCCGCTGCCAGGACGGGCGGCTCCGCTGGACCCACACCCAGGGCCGGATCCTGCGCAACGGCGACGGCCGCCCGTACCGGATCATCGGCATCGTCCGGGACGCCACCGAGGAGCTCAGCCACTCCGCGGAACGCCTCGGCCTCGACGAGGAACGCCGCCGGCAGACCTCCGTGGTGGAGGCGACCACGGCCGCCCTCGCCCACGCCCGGACCGTCCAGGACGTCATCGACGCGCTCAGCGACGCGCACGGACTGGAACGGCTCGGTTCCATGGGCATGGTGATGGGACTGGTCGAAGCCGGACGGATCCACCTGGTGGCCGAAGGCCCGGAAGGCAGCTTCGTCCCCGGCACCCGCTTCACCCGGATCGAGGAGGAGTACCCGATGAGCGAGGTGGTGCGCTCGCTCCAGCCGAAGTTCATCCACTCCCCGGAAGAGTTCGCGGACGGCTACCCCTACCTCTGGTCGAAGATCACCCACATGGACATCTCGGCGGCCGCCTACCTGCCGCTGATCGCCCAGGCGAGACCGATCGGCGCGATCGGCCTGCTCTACCAGGACAAGGACGGCTTCACCCAGGAGGAGCGGAACCTCCTCGTCGCCCTGGGCAGCAGCATCGCGCAGAGCCTCCAGCGGGCCATGCTGCTGGAACAGGAACACGACCTCGCCGAGGGCCTCCAGCAGGCCATGCTGCCGCGCCGGATCCCGTCCGTGCCGGGCGCCCAGATCGCCGTCCGCTACCGCTCCGCCCGGATGGGCCGGGACATCGGCGGCGACTGGTACGACGTGATCCAGCTGCCCGGCGGCCGGGTCGGCGCCGTCATCGGCGACGTCCAGGGCCACGACACGCATGCCGCCGCCGTCATGGGCCAGCTGCGGATCGTGCTCCGCGCGTACGCCGCCGAGGGGCACGCCCCGGGCACCGTCATGGCCCGCGCGTCGGTGTTCCTCCACGAACTCGACACCGACCGCTTCGCCACCTGCACCTATGTGGAAGCGGACCTCTCCACCGGGGTCCTGCAGCTGGTCCGGGCCGGCCACATCGACCCGCTGGTGCGGTCCCGCACCGGCGACTGCCGCCGGCTGCCGGTGGAGGGCGGCATGCCGCTCGGGCTGTCCGCGGAATTCGGCCGCCTCGAATACCCCGTGACCACCGTCGAGCTCGATCCCGGGGAAACGGTCCTGCTCTGTACGGACGGCCTCGTCGAACAGCCCGGAGCCGACCTCGACGACGGCATCCAGCTGCTCACCTCGATGATCCGCAGCGGCCCCTCCGACCTGCAACTCCTCGCCGACCGGCTGTGCGAGGCGATCGACGAACGCGGCGGCGACGACGACATGGCCCTCCTGCTGCTGCGCCGCCACATCGAGGACACCCCGCAGGGCGGCGGCCGGCTCCAGCAGCACGTCGCCCCCGGCGATCCCGAGGCACTGGTGTCCGCCCGGCACATGATCGGCGCGGCCGTCCGGGCCTGGGGGGCGCGGGACCGCGCCGACGAGATCGAACTCGTCGCCGACGAGCTGATCGTCAACGCGCTGATGCACACCGACGGCCCGGCCATCGTCACCCTCCGCGTCCTCACCGGCCCCGAGCGCTGCCTCCGGGTGGAGGTCGAGGACCGCTCCAGTGCCCTCCCGCGCCGCCGCGAGGCAGGCGACTCCGGCGTCTCGGGCCGCGGCCTGATGCTGGTCGACCGGCTGGCCGACGTCTGGGGAGTGGAGTCCCGGGGCAGCGGCAAATGCGTCTGGTGCGAGTTCGTCGTGGTCTAGGGGGTGTCTTGCCCCGGACCCGCAGGACCGGCCGGGTGCACTGCCGGTCGGCTGCCAATCGGGCTGCTAAAATGACCGCGTTGGCCTTCGGTGTGCCCCGTGCGGGCGTCCGGAGGCTTTTTTCATGCCTTCCGACCACTCCACATCCCCTGCCCCCACCCCGCCCCCCACCACCACCGGCTACCGCGAGCTGCTCCGCAACCGCGAGTTCGCCGGCCTGTACGCCGGCTTCACCCTGACGGTCGCCGCGAGCACCCTGTCCGGCTTCGCCCTCGGCACCCTCGTCAACGACCGCACCCACTCGCCGTTCCTGACGGCCGTGAGCATGTACGGCGCCACCTTCGCGACGGTGCTCGGCGCGCTGACGCTGATGTCGGTCGCGGACGGGAACCGTCCGCGCCGCACCCTCGTCGCCCTCCAGTGCCTCTCGCTGGCCGGGGTCGCCGCGCAGGCCATCCCGGGCCTGCCGCTGGCCGCCCGGTTCGGGCTGCTGCTCCTCCTGGGCTTCTTCCAGTCCCTGGGGACCGGCACCCGGATGGGCCTGCTCGCCGAGGTCGTGCCGCTCTCCGCCTACGCCCCCGCACGTTCGCTGATGAACATCACCTCGGGCGGCACCGCGATCCTCGGTTACGCCCTCGGCGCCGTACTGCTGCGACACCTGAGCCCCCAAGGGGTCTTCCTCCTCGCCGCGGTCCTCACCGGGCTCGGGCTGGCCGCGGTGGCGGCCACCGTGCGGGAGCACTCGATCCGGCTCACCCGCCGCCCCGGACTGCGACGGACCTGGACGACGAACACCGCGCTCTTCTCGCACCCCGGCAAGCGGGCGCTGCTGCTGAACCTGTGGGTCCCCAACGGCCTGGTCGTCGGTTGCGAGGCGCTGTTCATCTCCTACGCGCCGGGCCACGCCGGAACCCTGCTGGCCGCCGGATCGGCGGGCATGCTGCTCGGCGACCTGACCGTCGGCCGGCTGCTCGACCCCGACCGGCGCCGCCGCTGCGCGTTCGCGCTGCGGCTGCTGCTCGCCGTCCCGTACCTGCTGTTCTTCCTCCACCCGCCCGTATGGGTCGCGGCGGCCGCGGTGTTCGCCGCCAGTGCCGGGTTCGCCGCCACCCTGCCGCTGCAGGAGCAGCTGCTCGAACTGACCCCCGAGCCGGTCCGCGGCCAGGTCCAGGGCGTGGAGTCGGCCGGCCGGATGACCTGGCAGGGCCTCGGCGCCGCCCTCGCCGGCGGCATCGCCCAGCACCTCGACCCCGGCACCGCGATCACCGCCGTCGCCGCGGTGTCCGTCGCCGTCACCGTGGGCTCCCGGCCGTTCGTGTCGCGCGCCGCCCGGTGAGCGGCCAGGCTGGGAACATGCCGGAACTGCCGGAGGTCGAGGCACTCAAGGAGTTCCTCGACGAGCACCTCACCGGGCGGACGGTCGAGCGTGTGCTGCCGCTCGCCGTCAGCGTGCTGAAGACGTACGAGCCGCCGCTCACCGCCCTCGAAGGGCAGCGGGCGGGGCCGACCGGGCGGTACGGCAAGTTCCTGGCGCTGCGGATCGGCGAGCTGTACCTGGTCACGCACCTGGCCCGGGCGGGCTGGCTGCACTGGCGGGAATCGATGCCGGCCCAGCCGCCCAGGCCGGGCAAGGGGCCGCTGGCCCTGCGTGTCGTACTGGACGGCGGGGAGGGCTTCGACCTCACCGAGGCCGGCACCCAGAAGCGCCTCGCGGTGTACGTCGTGCACGATCCGCAGGAGGTGCCGGGCATCGCCCGCCTCGGCCCGGACCCGCTCGCCGACGAGTTCGACCGGGAGGCCTTCGCCGCGCTGCTGGCGGGGGAGCGGCGCCAGATCAAAGGGGTGCTGCGCGACCAGAGCGTGATCGCGGGGATCGGCAACGCGTACAGCGACGAAGCACTCCATTACGCCCGCCTGTCGCCGTTCAAACTGGCCTCCTCCCTCGACGAGGACCAGATCACCGAGCTTCACACGGCGGTACGGACCACCCTGCGCGAGGCCGTGGAGCGCTCTCGGGGGGTGGCCGCCGGCAAGCTCAAGGCGGAGAAGAAGACCGGTCTGCGGGTGCACGGCCGGACCGGTGAGCCGTGTCCGGTGTGCGGGGACACCATCCGCGAGGTGTCGTTCGCGGACTCCGCCCTCCAGTACTGCCCCACCTGCCAGACCGGCGGCAAGCCGCTGGCCGACCGCCGGCTGTCGCGTCTCCTCAAATAGCTAGACTCGCTGGCCATGGCCGAGGAAGCGCAGCCGCAGCCCGCCCCGCGCCGGGAGGTCGTCACCGGAGTGCCCCGGGGTGCCCGGCGGCGGCCGCCCGCGCATGCGCCGGCCCGGTCGGAGATCTCCGAGCAGACCACGCTGGGAACCACCTACGTACGGGCCCTGATGCGCAGCCAGCTGCGCGCCGCGCTCGGTGCGCTGGCCGCGCTCGTGCTGCTGGTGGGCAGTCTGCCGCTGCTGTTCGCGCTGCCCCGGGACCCGTCCGGCGCGCTGGTGTGGGCGGTGCTGGGGGTGGCCGTGTACCCGCTGCTGTGGCTGATCGCCCGCTGGTACGTGCACCGGGCCGAGCGCAACGAGGCGGACTTCACCGGCCTGGTCGCCGACCCGAAGGACGCCCCGTAGAAGAGCGCCGCCCGGCCCCGTCCGGCTCCGGGGCGGGGATCAGAAGAGGTGCATGGCCAGGTGGCCCAGGGGCAGTCCGAGTTGCCAGGCCGGGGTCCAGACGCGGGCGTTCTCGTCCAGGGGGGCCGGGCCGTCGGTGTCCGGGTGGGCCGGGAGTCCCGGGTCGAGGTTGGTGGCGAGCAGCTCGGTCCGGTCCAGCCAGGTCCAGGCGGCCCGGGCCAGTTCCAGGTCGGGGTCCTCGGCCGCGCCGCGCTCCCGGGCCTCTTCGCCCAGTTGCAGGAACCGGGTCTGCACCCAGTCCCGCCAGGGGTGTCCGTACGCGGTGAGCGAGAGCCACTCGTCGAGCTGGGAGACCACCCGGATCCCGGAGAGCTCGCCGGCCGCGTCCGAGAGGTAGATGGTGAGGGCGAGGGTGTCCCGCCCGGCCCGGAACTCCAGGGTGCCGACCGGGATCAGCCGGCCCGTGCGCAGCAGCTCGTCCGCGATGTACTCGGCGTAGAGCCATGCCATGGGCACTGCGAGCCCGCCGTCACTGGTGCCGTTCATACCCTCGGGCTGCACCGTTCCACCTTCTCCCGGGTGTCGAGCGTTCCGCCGTCCTGATGAGCCTTCCCTCAGGAGCTCGCAGGATGGGCGATGTTTACTCAACTTGAACGGTCTTATGCCGTTCTCGATGCACTCCGGACATCTGCCGGACAATCAGCGGTCAAACCTCGAGCGGTTCCTGTCAGCCTGCCTGCCGGCCGGGAAGGTCGATTCGGGCCGGTTCGGGCCGGTTGGCGGTTGGCGGTTGGCGCTTCGGGCCGGTTCGGCTCAGGCGCCGATCCCGTACGCCTGGAGATCCTTCCGCAGCGCGCGCAGGGCGTAGTACGTGCGCGACTTGACGGTCCCGGCCGGGATGCCGAGCTCGCGTGCGGCCTCGGCCACCGACCGGTCGCGGAAGTACACCTGCATCAGCACCTCGCGGTGCTCCGGGCCGAGGCTCCCCACCGCCCGCCGGACGTCGATCGCGGTGACCGCGCCGGCCACGCCGTCGACCGGCGCCGCGGCGTGTTCCAGGCCCTGCGGGTCGACTTCCTGCGGGCGGGACAGCCGGGCCCGGCGAGCGTCGATGGCGAGCCGCCGGCCGACGGTGAACAGCCAGGGCCGCATCGAGTCGTGGCCGCTCTCCAGGGCTTCCGGGTGCTGCCAGGCGCGGACCAGGGTCTCCTGCACCAGGTCCTCGGCGCGCTGCGCGTCGCCGTTCGTGAGACCGAGCAGGAAACCGAACAGGGCCCGGCCGTGTTCGCGCTGGAGTTCGGCCAACGCGTCGGCATCCGTGCGCTGGAGGGTGGGAGAAAGGGTCACCGGGTGGCTCCTTCCGGGGTCCGGGGCGGCTCGACAGGCCCACCCTGACCTGCGAGGAGCCCTCCCGGAACCGCCTTGCGCGCGCGTTGCGCCCAAGCACCCGCGCGATCCGATGGACGGCAGGGTTCCGCGACAAACGGTCGAACGGTGCGGCGAACGGGTGGGGGCGGGGCCCGGCCCGGCACCGCTGCTTGACTTCGCCCGCCATCTTCTATGGATTCAGCTCATAGGACAGTCCTACGAGATGAGAGCTGGGGCAGATGACCAAGCGAACCCGGCACAGCCTCGCCGTCCTGCTGTCGGCCGCCGCCGTGGCAGCGACCGCGGCCGGATGCTCCGCGCAGGGGGATTCCGCCCCGGCCCGCCTCGCCGACCGCCGCAGCGCACCGCCCTCCAGCGCCGCGGGCGCCCCGGCCGGCACCGGCTTCACCCTGGTGGCCAGCGGGGACGTACTCCCGCACACCTCGGTCATCAACCGCGCCGCCGCCGACGCGGACGGCGACGGCTACGACTTCCGGCCGATGTTCGCCGGGGTCAAGCCGGTGGTCTCGGCGGCCGACCTCGCGCTGTGCCACATGGAGACCGTGTACGGGGAGGACGACGGACCGTTCAGCGGCTACCCGGCGTTCGTCTCCCCGCCCCAGGTCGCCGACGGCCTCAAGGACGCCGGGTACGACGGCTGCTCCACCGCCTCCAACCACACCCTGGACGACGGCGCGGACGGGCTGCGCCGCACCCTGGACCGGTTCGACAAGGTGGGGCTGAAGCACGCCGGTTCGGCCCGTACGGCGGCCGAGGCGGCGCCGGCGACGTACAAGGCGGGCAGCGCCAAGGTCGCGCACCTCGCCTACACCTACGGCACCAACGGCCATCCGATGCCGGACGGGCAGCCCTGGGCGGTCAGCCTGATGGAACAGGACAAGATCGTCGCGGATGCGCGGGCGGCCCGGCGGGCCGGCGCGGACGTGGTGCTGGTCAGTCTCCACTGGGGCACGGAGTGGGAGACCGATCCCGACGACCGGCAGCTGAGCCTGGGCAAGGCGCTCACCGCCTCGCAGACGGGCGGACGGCCCGACATCGACCTGATCCTGGGCACCCACGCGCACGTCCCGCAGGCGTACGAGAAGGTCAACGGGACGTGGATCGTCTACGGCATGGGCGACCAGGTCGCCGGCCAGATGTTCAACCACTCCGGCGCCTTCGACGCGCGCGGCAACCACGGCTCCATCGCACGGTTCCGCTTCGAACCGCCGGCCGCGGAGGGCCGGCGGTGGCGGGTCACCAAGGCGGAGTTCGTTCCGCAGCTGATGGACCTGGGCAGGGGGCGCGTGGTCAACCTGCCGGCGGCACTGGCGGCGGACCCGGACCGGGAGGACTACGAGAGCGCCCGGGACGCGATCACCGAGGCGGTTCTGAGCCGCGGAGCGGCCAAGGACGGCCTGACCCGGGGCAGCTAGTGCCCTGAGCCGGAGATCCGCCGCCCACTGCCGGCGGATCTCCGACTCAGGACACTAGTCGTGCGCCTGGCCGAGGGCGTCGAGACCGCTGATCCAGCGCCGGGCTTCCTCGGTGAAGTCGAGGCGTCCGACATCGTGGTGGGCAGCGACCAAGCGCAGGGCCGGCCCCTTGTCCTCCCACGAGGTGTGGCGCCGGTAGGCCTCGCGGAGGAAGATCTCGCTGCCGACCGCGTTGGTGTGGAAGGCCAGCTCCAGCTGCCGCGGGCCGGTCAACAGGAAGGTTTGCCGGAGGTGGAGGTGCCATTCGACGTCGGGGATGGCGCGCTGGTGGACGGCCGCGCGGTCGTGGTCGTAGCCCGCGGCGGTGAAGCCGTCGAGGACGGCCTCGTGCAGCGGGAGCGTGGTGACGTGCACCGGGTCGAAGTCCCTCTGGGTCTCGCTCCCCTCGATCTCGACCCCGGTGTTCAGGAACAGGTCGATGCCGCTGAGCTTCCGGCCGCGGGTCTCGGACACCGGGGTCTCCCACCGGAGCCGGTGCTCGAACGGCACCCGGCGCTCCTCGCCCTTGGCGAGGGTGAAGTACCCGTTCGCGTGGAGGTAGTCGATCGTGTCGCCCTTCGCGCCCTCGCCACCGCCCTTCCGGACCTGGGGCGGGTTGTAGAGGAGCGTCAGATTGATGCCCTTCAGCTCTACGGGGCGGTCCGGGGCGCGCAGCACCACCTCGCCGGTGAGCAGTCCGCCCGGGCGGGCCGGTTCGGACTGGACGATCGTGTTCACTTCGAGCGGTATGCCGCCCTTGCCCAGCAGACGTTTGAAGACCATGGGGGCAGGCTAAGCCAGACCGGCCCGCCGATGATCACGCATTCCGGCCGGCGGACAGGATCGGAAGAGACGGCCCGGCGGGCGTTCCCGCCCGCCCCCGTCGCCCGTCCGGCGCTGCTCTGCTCGACGCGCGGACCCCGGCGGCCCTCCCTACAGTGCCAACCATGAGTGTCAGCGCACCGCCGTACGAGGAGACGCACGGCACCCGGAACCGCTTCCTGAGCAGGGTGCCCGACGGATTCGGCGCGTTCTTCGGAGTGCTCGGCCTGCTCTGCGCCCTGCTGGCGCTGTCTCCCACACTGCGCCGGCTGCTGCGGCCGGTCGTACGGTTCCTGGACCTCTTCGTCGTACCCGTCAGCGCCAACCTCGCGTACGCCGTCTTCCTCTTCCTCCTCGCCGCCGCCCTGGGCACCCGCAAGAAGATCGCCTGGTGGATCGTCGTCACCTATCTGGCCCTGCTGATCCTCACTGACCTGCTGATCCTCCTGGACGGCGGCTACCCCCTGTGGGTGACGATCCCGTCGGGGATCCTCGGCATCGCCGCGATCACGCTGCTGGTCCTGGCCCACGAGGAGTTCTACGCGGCCTCCCGGCCCGGGGCCCTTTGGCGGGCCCTGCTCGTCCTCGGGCTCGGACTGCTCGCCGCCGTGTTCGCCGGCTGGGGCCTGGTCGCCCTGTTCCCGGGGACCCTGCCGCGCAGCCAGTGGCTGGACTGGGCGGCCAAGCAGGTCTTCGGCGGCATGTTCTCGGCCCGGCAGTTCGACGGGCGGCCGCCCCGCCCGCTGTACTTCCTGCTCGGCCTGCTCGGTGCGCTGGCGCTGCTGAACGCGGCCGCGACGCTGTTCCGGTCGCAGCGGATGACGGCGGCCCTGCACGGCGACGAGGAGCCCCGGATCCGGGCCCTGCTCGGCGCGTACGGCCGGAACGACTCGCTGGGCTACTTCGCCACCCGCCGCGACAAGGCGGTGGTGTTCGCCCCGAACGGCAAGGCCGCGGTCACCTACCGGGTGGAGGCCGGGGTCTGCCTGGCGAGCGGCGACCCCGTCGGCGACCCCGCTGCCTGGACCCCCGCCATCAACGCCTGGCTGGCCGTGGCCCGCCGCCACGGCTGGCAGCCGGCCGTCATGGGGGCCTCCGAGGAAGGCGCCACCGCCTACGCCCGGTCCGGCCTGAGCGCCCTGCAGCTCGGTGACGAGGCGATCCTGCACGTCGCGCACTTCGACCTGGACGGGCGCGACATGCGGGTCACCCGGCAGGCCGTGAACCGGGTGCGGCGCACCGGCGCCACCACCCGGATCCGCCGGCATTCCGCACTCACCGAGGAGGAGATGCAGCGGATCGTCGACCGGGCCGACCGGTGGCGCGACACCGAGACCGAACGCGGCTTCTCCATGGCGCTGGACCGGCTCGGCGACCCGGCCGACGGCGACTGCCTGCTCGTCGAGGCACTCGACGACCGCGGCGAGCTGATCGCCCTGCTGTCCTTCGTCCCCTGGGGCAAGGACGGCATCTCCCTCGACCTGATGAGGCGCGACCGCGCCACCGCCCCGAACGGGGTGATGGAGTTCATGGTCGCCGAGCTGTGCGCCGCCGCCCCACGGCTCGGGGTCCGCCGCATCTCCCTCAACTTCGCCGTGTTCCGGTCCGCCTTCGAGGAGGGCGGCCGGATCGGCGCCGGCCCGGTGCTGAAGCTGTGGCGCAAGCTGCTCCTGTTCTTCTCCCGCTGGTGGCAGCTGGAGGCCCTGTACCGGTCCAACGTCAAGTACGGGCCCGAGTGGTATCCGCGGTTCCTCTGCTACCAGGACGCGGGATCGCTGGCCCGGGTCTCCCTCGCCTCCGGCATCGCGGAGGGCTTCGTGTCCGTACCGAGCCTGCGCAAGCTGTGGGGCAACGGACACCCCAAGGGCGTGACCGCGCCCGTCACCACCGCGGGCCTGCCCTCCATCGCCTCCCTCGGCCTGGAGGAGGAGGGCGCGGGGGGTACGGCCGCCGCCGAACGGCTGCCCGAGCAGGTCCGGGTCCGGCACGCCAAGCTGGCCCGGCTGGTCGCCTCCGGCACCGACCCCTACCCGGTCGGCATCCCACAGCGCACCCACACCGTGGCCGGGCTGCGCGCCGCCCACCCCGGCCGTCCGAGCGGATCCCGCACGGGCGAACAGGTCACCCTGGCCGGGCGGGTGATGGTGGTCCGCGACCTCGGCGGGGTGGTGTTCGCCGTACTCCGGGACTGGTCGGGGGACATCCAGCTGATGTTCACCCGCGAAGAGTCCGGCCCCGCGGCGCTCGACTCGTTCACCTCCCAGGTCGACTTCGGCGACCACGTGGTGGCGACCGGCGAGGTCGGCGCCAGCAAGACCGGCGAGCTGTCCGTCCTCGTCTCCTCCTGGCAGCTCACCGGCAAATGCCTGCGCCCGCTGCCGGACAAGCGCAAGGGCCTGGCGGACCCCGAGGCCCGGGTCCGCCGCCGCTACCTCGACCTCGTCGCCAGCCCGGAGGCCCGGGAGGTGGTCCGGGCCCGTTCCACGGCCGTCCAGGCGCTGCGCCAGGGGCTGCTGGACCGCGGCTACCTGGAGGTCGAGACGCCGATGCTCCAGCAGATCCACGGCGGAGCCAACGCCCGCCCCTTCCGCACCCACATCAACGCGTACGACCTGGACCTTTACCTGCGCATCGCGCCCGAGCTGTACCTGAAGCGGCTGTGCGTGGGCGGCATGGAGAAGGTCTTCGAAATGGGCCGCACCTTCCGCAACGAGGGCGTCTCGTACAAGCACAACCCCGAGTTCACGATGCTGGAGGCCTACCAGGCCTTCGCCGACTACGACGTGATGCTCGACCTGACCCGCGAACTGATCCAGGGCGCCGCCACCGCCGCCTTCGGCTCCCCGGTCGCCCGCAAGGCCGGCCCCGACGGGAAGCTCGTGGAGCACGACATCTCGGGCCCCTGGCCGGTGAAGACCGTCTACGGGGCGGTCAGCGAGGCGCTCGGCGAGGAGGTCGACGCGGACACGGAGGAGCCGGCGCTGCGCCGGCTCTGCGACCGCGCGGGAGTCCCGCACACCCCGGAGGACACCCGCGGCGACGTGGTCCTGGAGATGTACGAGCGCCTGGTCGAGGAGAAGACCCAGCTGCCCACCTTCTACAAGGACTTCCCGACGGACGTCTCCCCGCTCACCCGCCAGCACCGCCGGGACCCGCGGCTGGCCGAGCGCTGGGACCTGGTCGCCTTCGGCACCGAGCTGGGCACCGCCTACTCGGAGCTGACCGACCCGGTGGAACAGCGCCGCCGCCTCACCGCCCAGTCCTTGCTGGCGGCGGGCGGCGACCCGGAGGCGATGGAGCTCGACAACGACTTCCTGGACGCCCTGGAGTACGCGATGCCGCCGACCGGCGGCCTGGGCATCGGCGTGGACCGCCTGGTCATGTTCCTCACCGGCCTGACCATCCGCGAGACGCTTCCGTTCCCGCTGGTCCGCCGCGGCTGATCCGGCCCGCCCCCGCGGCCGGCGACTCCGGTTGCCCATGGGGTGGGCCGGACGCACGCTGGTAGCAGGGGACCCCCCGGGAGATGGCCATGCGACGACGCGACCGGTTCGGCACCTGGTGCGGAGGATGGATCGCGGCCTTGGCCCTGGTCGCGGGCTCGTCCGGCGCGAGCGCGGCGACCCCGCCGCCCCCCGTCGACCCGGCCCCCTACGGCCGGAAGATCGCCACGGACACGCCCGAGGGGTTGGCCGCCTACCTGCACAAGGCCTTCCGGAGCATCGACGGCTACTGGATCGACCACTTCAAGCAGGTCGGCCTGAAGGGCCCGTCCCTCTTCTACACCCTCCCGATGCCGGGGGACACCGGGTACCAGAGCTCCTGCATGCCGGAGCCCATCGTGCACAACACCCCGAACTTCTACCACTGCCCGACGGACACGCTCACGGAGGATGACGGGACCACCTTCGAGGGGGCGGTCCATTTCCCGGTGACCACGGCCATGAAACTCCGGGACACCACCAATGAATTCGCGGTGGCGACCGTGCTGGCGCACGAGTACGGCCACGAGGCCCAGCACGAGTACATGGAACAGCGGGGGTGGGCGGACATCGTGCAGATGAAGGACGGTGCGCCCGTCCTGGACGAGACCGGCAACACCGTCCCGGTGAAGGAAGCGGAGCTGATCGCCGACTGCTTCAGCGGCAGCTGGGCCAAGTACGCGTACCAGCAGGGTCTGGTGGCCGACACGGACCTGACGATGAGCATCAAGGCGCTGGAGTTGGCGGGTGACGATCAGGTCGGCGTGCCGGCGCCCCACGGCAGCAAGTACGAGCGGACGGCTGCCTTCACGCTGGGTTACAACCAGGGCCCTGAGCAGTGCGTCCGCCACTACTGGGTGACCGAGATCTTCGACTGAACGGGTGGGGGCGGGGCGGGGCGTCCGTGGCTCTCGACTTATGCGGGGATCTCGTTGATACGTAGTAATAATGAAAAATGATGAGCTGTCAGTGGGGTCGACCGGCTTGACCGGTTCGGCCGGGCGGCGGTTCGTGTTGCGGACCGCCGTGTTCCTGGGGGTGACGGCCGCCTCCGGGCTGATCGGCGGCGGACGGGCGGGCACTCCCGGAAGCGAGGCCGGCGGAGGCGCGCCCGGGCCGGGCGCGGGGGGCGGTGCCGGGGCCGCCGGAGCGACCGGGCTGCGGGCGCAGGGGCCGCCCCCGACCACGTACCGGCTGAAGCCCAGCCTCAGCGAAGCCCCGCCCCGCTACCGGCCCAACCGGCCGGCCGTACGCACCAGACCCATCCTGGAGATGCCGGCCACCCCGACCAGCGGCCGCAGCATGGTCCTCACCTTCGACGACGGCCCGGACCCCCGCTACACCCCGGGCATCCTGGACACCCTCGCCCAGTACGGCGCGCGCGCCATGTTCTTCGTCTGCGGGGAGATGGCCACCCTCCACCGCGACCTGGTGCGCCGGATCGCCGCCGAAGGGCATGTCATCGGCAACCACACCTGGACCCACCCGCTCATCCCCAGACTGTCCCGGCCCGCCCTGGCGGCCGAGATCAGCCAGACCAGCGATGTGGTGCAGCAGACGACCGGGCAGCCCCCGCTGTGGTTCCGGGCCCCGTACGGAGCCTGGAACCGGGCCGCCTTCGAGATCGGCGCCGAGCTCGGCATGGAACCGCTGGCCTGGACCGTGGACACCCTGGACTGGAAGGAGCCGGGCGCCGGCACCATCATCTCCCGGGTGCTCAAAGGGGCCGGTCCGGGCGTGATCGTGCTGTCCCACGACGCGGGCGGCGATCGCGCGCAGAGCGTCTCCGCCCTGCGCGCGTACCTGCCCCAACTCATCGACCGCGGCTACGAGATGGCCCTGCCCTCGCTGCCTCCGCGCTGACGGGACGGCCGGCCGGCGGGGGCCCGCTCAGCGGGCCTCCACCATCCGCGCGAACACCACCACGTTGCCGTCGTAGCCCTTGCCCTTCGAATAGCCGCCGCCGCAGGTGATCACCCGGAGCTCGGCGTGCCCGGTGTCACCGTAGACCCGGGCTCCGGGGAAGGCGTGCTTGGAGAACACCTCCACGCCGTAGACCTCGAACACCGCGGTGCGCCCGTCGTACCGCTCCACCTCGATGCGGTGGCCCTTGCGGACCGAGCCCAGCCCGTAGAAGACGGCAGGGCCCTGGGCGTTGTCGACATGGCCGACGATCACCGCGGAGCCCTGCTGGCCGGGCGAGATGCCGTTGAGGTACCAGCCGGCCAGATTGGGGTCCTGGGCCGGCGGCGCGTCGATCCATCCCTCCGCGTCGAGCCCCACCGTCATCACCGGCGCGTCCACGCTGATGGACGGGATCCGGATCCGCTGGACGGAGGAGTGCTCCAGTACCTGAAGGCCCGGCTGGGCCTGGGGCGGTTCCGCGGGCAACTGGTCCGGGGTCACCTTGACCGCTGCGGCAGCGGTGGGCTGCGGCGGGCCCTCGTCGACGTTCGAGCCGTTCCGCATCATGGCGAGGCCGGTGAGCATGACCAGGGCGATGACGCCCCAGGGGGAGCGCCTCCTCGGTGGCGGCTCGTCCTCGATGAACATTGTTCCCTTCCCGACGCGGGGGTCCCGGCCCGCGTTCTTGTCCCCGCCCCTGCGCTGTGTGCTGGACAGCGCCCTTGTTCACGCACGCTAAGCGCGCACGGACGGTACGGCGAGGGGGGAAGGGCGAACGGGTGGCGGGGCCAGAAGGGATGCGCCCATCCAGGTAATCGTCACATAAATGTCTGACGGGCCGTGACCTGCGGCTCCGTCGGCCGGGAGCTCCGCCGCTCGGCGTGTCGGTCAACCGGGCGGCCCAAAGCCGGAAATGCGCTGGTTGCGACGTGCCCCGAGGGTTCGTCGTGGGAGGCGTTCTCGTCGATCATCCCGGGCCACCGCTCTGGGGCGCTTCCCGCTGGAGGTTCCACCATGCGTGCCTTTCGCGCTCTCACCGTGACCGCGGCGGCCTTCGCTGCCGTAGGACTCAGCGCCCCACTCGCCGCCGCGGACCCGCCGGGCACGGGCATTGGGGGAAATGGGCCGAGCAACGTCTCGGTCAACCCGTTCTCCGTCCACCAGGGCTCAACGATGCAGGTGAGCGCCTCCGGCTGCGGCCACGGGGGTACGGTCAGCTCGCCCGGCAACTTTTCGCCGGCGAACCTCTCGGCCGGCACCGTCGGATTCGCGACCGTGCGGATCTTCAACCACGCCTCGCCCGGCACCCACACGCTGCAGGTCAAGTGCAACGACAGCAATCTCATCGCCACCCACCGTTTCCAGGTCCTCTTCGGCAACGGTGCCCAGGGCGGTATCGGCGGGTCCTTCGGCCCGTCCGCCACCGAGACCGTCATCGGCGCGGGACTCGTCGGTACCGCTGCCCTCGGCGCGGGCATCCACCTGATGCGCCGTCGCCGCCCGGCCCGCGGCCGGGCCTGACCGGACGGACCTCCCCGGTCTGAGCTCGAACCGCCGGTCGCCCCGAGTCCTGGCCGGGACTCGGGGCGACCGGCGGTTCAGGGGAGTCGGGCACACGAGTCGGGCAGGCGAGTCGGGTCGAGGGATGCCGGTTCAGGGGCGGCACCGGCGGGTGTCAGTGCCGGTGCGTGTCAGTGCCGGTGGCTGGTCGTCGTGCCGGTGCGGCGGCGGACCGCGTACACGGTGCCGGCCACGCCGGCCAGGAAGAGCGCTGCACCTGCACCGATCTTCGCGGCATCCATGCCCGTCCTGCTGCCGCCGACCCCGCCGCGCACCGCGCCCGGCGCGGTGCGCGTGCCGGTGGTGGTGGGGGTGGTGGTGCTGCGCGGGACGATGCCGGAGGTGGGCCGTGAGGTTGCGGTGGAACGGGCGGTGGGGGTGCTGTTGCCGCCGGCGATGGTCAGGTCCGCGGACCCGGTTTCACCGTTGCAGGTGAAGGCGACGGAGTACTGGGCTCCGGGCCGGGCGTCCCGGTCGATGGTGACCCGTACGGTCTGGCCGCGCGGAATGCTCACGGAGTCGAAGACCCCGGAGTAGGCGGTGGCGAAGGCGGAGTTGCAGGCGGTGACGGAGAGCACCGTGCTGGCGCCGGGGGCGACCGTCGAGGGGGTGATCGCGAAGCCGAACGAGGTGATGCGGGCTGCGGGCGGGCCCCCGGCGGGAGCCGTGCCCGGGCCGTCGGCGGACCAGCCCAGCGCGAGGACGGCACCCGCGGCGGCCGTCGCACCGGCGACGAGCAGGGCTGTGGCAGAGGTACGTATCGCACCCATGGTTGCCTCCGGATCCCCGAGGAGCAGCTGCGGAATGGTTTCCGCACGTGGGGGGTCGTGCACCTCGATGTCCGCCACGCTAGGTGGGTACGCTCCCACCCGCGATCAGGGCCGCGCGAATGGGGCATTGTTGTACGCCGAACCGGGGACGGTGGGCCCGGTCGCGGTTTCGGCGGGGGCGGGCGGGCCCCGGTTCGGGGGGCCGGCGGGCCGGCCGCTCCGTGGGCCGGAGGAGCGCCGGCCGGCGTCAGCCGCCCAGCCTCAGGTCCGGGAACTGCTGGAAGAAGGGATCGGCGGTCGCCGCGATGCCCCGGCTGAAGGGGGCGTCGAAGTCCCAGATGAGGAACAGCAGGAAGGCGATCAGCGCACTGAACAGCCCGGCCAGCAGCAACTCCCGGAACGAGCGCCGGATTTGCAGCATGAAGATCATGCCGACCGTGACCAGCGCGCCGATGATCAGCCCGAACCACACCACCCCGGGCATGGTGGACCCGGCGCTCTGGGCCCGGCTGCTGCGCGCGTCGTCGGCGGCCGCCACCTGGTCGACCAGCGGCTGGTAGGCCTGCCCCTCGTGGTCGGTCTTCGGTTCGTAGTCCGTCACATCGCGGCGGATCCGTTCCAGCAGCCGGGTGCCCTCGGCGGTGACCCGGCCCGAGTCGGCCATTTCCTTCCATTCGGTGGTGATCACGTACGTCACGTAGGCGTCGACGTCGGAGCGGATCCGGTTCCGCACCTCCGCCGGATAGACCTCGGAGCGGATGCTGACCTCGTGCAGGGCCTGGGCCTCCTGCCGTACGTACTCCTGGGCGGCCCCGCGGGCCTCCCAGACGCCCGCGATCGCCAGGCCCAGCACGATCGCGTAGATCACGCCGATCATCATCGTCATGTACTCGATGACGTCGGGGGTTTCGCTCGGATCGTCGTCATCACTGATCCGCCGGTGGTTGAAGAAGGCGATGGACAGCACCACGGCACAGGCCGCGGCCATCGCGAGCGTCAGGACGAGCCATTCCGACAACTGAACTCCAAGAGGGAACGCGGGAACGCAGGAACGCAGGTAATGCGGGAACGCAGGGAACGCAGGGAACGCAGGGAATGCAGGAACGCCGGCAACGGTCGGGCCCGGTCAGCGCGGGCGCAGCGCGACGAGCGCGAACACCGCGGGCGCCGTGGCGAGCAGGGTGAAGGTGACCGGGGAGATCCGGTGCTCGGTGGGCTTCGCGCGGGCCGGGGCACGGTAGGCGGGCCTGGCCACCGCGACGGGGACCGGCGCGGGTGGCGGGGCCGCCACGGGCCGGCTCGGAGCCGGGCGCGGGGGCGGCGGCGGGGGTGGCGCGGGCGCCCGGTGGACCGGGGTCGCCTTCGGGGCCGGCGCGGGCGGCGGCGGTGGCTTCGGCGCCGGTTTCGGCGGTGGCTTCGGTGCGGGGATGGGCTTGGGCGGGGGCTCGGGTTCGGGCGGCGGGGGAGTCGGCTTGGGCGGCGTCGGCTTCGGCGTCGGCTTCGGTGTGGGTGTGGGCTTCGGGGAGGGGGATGGGGTGGGTGTCGGGGTTGGGCAGGGCGGGGGAGGCGGGGGCGGGGGCGGGCAGTGGCGCCCGTGGTGACGTCCGCCGTGGTGACCACCGTGATGTCCGCCACCATGGCCGTGTCCATGACCGCCGCCGCGGCCGCCGTTCCCGGCGGCCGCGACCAGGGTGCGGGCCGTTCCGCCGGGCCCGGCGTCGATGGTCGCGTAGGCACAGCTATCGGCCACGGCCGGTGCCGCGGACAGCGCTGCCCACAGCAGGACCGGAACCGCCAGCAGGTGCCTGGTTGAGGCTCTCTTCACCCGGGGAGCATGGGCCCGGGCGATCCGGCGCACGCCGAGAGCGGACCTGGTTCGCCTGAACGGGCGGAGATCGGACCGTAGAGGTTTGAGCCAGCGGAGGATGGTGTCCGATCGTTCATCCGCCTTTTCCCAAAAGGGATTTGTCGGTTTCGATCAATCCCTGGTGTGTTGGTTCCTCAGGGGGCGGTGGTGGCTTTGGTGTGTGACGAAGAACGGATCGCCAATTTCCGCTTTTGCTCGCCCTGTTGGGAAATGATCAGTACATTCGGCTCGGACAGCAGTCCGACCCCCACCTCCCCACATGGACCAGACCATGGACGACGCCTTGGAGGCCCCGATGGAGCGCCCCGCCTGGGCCCCGCCAGGTATCGACATATCGGTGCCGAGCGTGTCCCGCATCTACGATTACTACCTGGGCGGATCGCACAATTTCGAGGTGGACCGGCAGGCGGCCCGTCGCGCCATGGAATTCATGCCGGGCCTGCCCAAGATCATGCAGGCCAACCGGGCGTTCATGCGCCGGGCCGTGCGGTACGCCGTCGCCCAGGGCGTCACCCAGTTCCTGGACATCGGCTCCGGCATCCCGACCTTCGGCAACGTCCACGAGGTGGCCCAGGCGGCCAGCCCCGACGCGCGGGTCGTCTACGTCGACCACGACCCGGTGGCCGTCGCGCACAGCAGGGCCGTCCTCACCGACGAGGAACGGACCGCCATCACCGCCGCGGATCTGCGCAAGCCGACGGAGATCCTGAACAGCCCCGAAGTCACCGGGCTGCTGGACCTGGACCGGCCGGTCGCGCTGCTGCTCGTCGCCGTCCTGCACTTCCTGGAGGACGCGGACGAGCCGTACGCCGCCGTCGCCGCACTGCGCGACGCACTCGCCCCGGGCAGCCTGCTCGTACTCACCCACGCCTCCTACGAGGGCGTCCCGCTCTCCCGGGAGGTGGCCGGCGGAGCCGTCGGCGTCTACCGCGACATCCGCAACCCGCTGGTGATGCGCACCGGCACCGAGATCGGCCGCTTCTTCGACGGGTTCGAGCTCGTCGAGCCGGGACTGGTCCAGATGCCGCGCTGGCGCCCGGACGACCCGGCCGACGCGGACGCGAACGCGCAAGAGGAAGACCCGTACGCCTTCTCCGGCTTCGGCGGCGTGGGACGCAAGGCGTGAGAGTTCCGGCGCAGACGACGACGGGCCCGGCGGCGCCCGTCGATCCCGTTCCGGGCGGCTCGGAGGACCGCATCGGACGGTTCGCCACCATCTGGAGCCGGGCCATCTTCCCGGTCACGGCCACCTCGCTGACCCGGCCGGAGTTCGAGCAGCACCTCCTCCCGCTCGCCCGCACCCTCACCGAGGCCCTGCACGCCCGGCCTTTCGATCCGGCGGTGGGCCAGCGGGTCGGCGCCGAACTGGTCGCCGTCCACTGCACCGACCCGGAGGCACTGGCCGGCACCCTCGGGGTGGTCGAGGCCTACCTGGTCCTGTACTGCGGCCCGGAAGGGGCCTGCGGCGAAGCGGCCGAGGAGTACCGGGCCCGCTGCGCCCGCCTGCAGCACGGCATCGCCGCGGGCTTCGCCCGTGCCCTGCGTGAGCGCACCCTCCGCGAACAGGAAGCCATCGCCCGCTCCGCGCTGACCGCCCGGTCCGACGCCCAGGACGCCCTGCACGCCAGCGAGGCCCGCTTCCGCGCGGTCTTCGAGGGCGCCGCGATCGGCATCGGCATCGCCGACCTGGAGGGCAACGTCCTGGAGGTCAACGACACCCTGCTGCGCATGTTCGGCGGCCTGGAGGGGCATGTCCGGGGCCGCAACGTCAGCGAATGGGGCCACCCCGACGACGCCCCGCACGTCTGGAAGATGTACGGCGAACTGGTCCGCGGCGAGCGCGAGCACTACCGGGCCGAGAAGCCGTACTACCGGCACGACGGCACCGTGCTGTGGACCAATCTGACGGTGTCGCTGCTGCGCGACGCCGAAGGGCGCCCGCAGTATCAGCTGGCGCTGATGGAGGACACTACGGAGCGGCGGCTGCTTAACCTCCGCCTGCGCTACGAGGCCACGCACGACGCGCTCACCGGCCTGCCCAACCGCACCCTGTTCTTCGAGCGGCTGGAGAAGGCCCTGGCCGCCGGCGGGCCGACCCGCTTCGGCCTCTGCTACCTGGACCTCGACGGGTTCAAGGCGGTCAACGACAGCCTCGGCCACTCGGCGGGGGACCGGCTGCTGGTGGAGGTCGCGGACCGGCTGCAGAGCTGCGCCACCGGCCCCGGCGAGGTGGTGGCCCGGCTGGGCGGAGACGAGTTCGTGGCCCTGACCACCGGTCCGGACACCGAACACAAGGCCGCCGACCTCGCCGTCCGCATCCTGTCCTCACTCTCCGCGCCGATTCGGCTGGACGGCCGCGAGCTGACGGTCCGCGGCAGCATCGGCATCGTCGAGGGCGCGGCGGGCGAACGCACTCCCGCCGAGGTGCTCCGCAGCGCGGACATCACCATGTACCGGGCCAAGGCGGCGGGCGGAAACCGCTTCGAGTTCGCCGACGCGGAGGCCGATGCCCGGGCCATCACCCGGCACGGGCTGACCAACGCCCTGCCGGCCGCCCTGGAGCGGGGCGAGTTCTTCATCGAGTACCAGCCGCTGGTTCACCTCCACGACGGCAGCGTGCACGGCGCGGAAGCACTGGTCCGCTGGTCGCACCCGCAGTACGGGGTGCTCGGCCCGGACCGGTTCATCCCGCTCGCCGAACGGACCGGGCTGATCGTCCCGCTGGGCCGCTGGGTGCTGGAGGAGGCGGTCCGTCAGGCCCGCAACTGGAAACGCGAGCACGGTGGTTCGCTGCGGATCAACGTCAACCTCTCGCCGACCCAGCTCCACCATCCCGGCCTGGTGGCCGACACGGTGGCCGTCCTGGAGAACTCCGGCCTGGCCCCCGGCGCCCTCTGCCTGGAGGTCACCGAATCCGCCCTGATCGGAGCGGACGACGAACTCCTCGAACCGCTGCGCCGGCTCGCCGCCCTCGGCGTGGACATCGCCCTCGACGACTTCGGCACCGGCTACTCGAACCTGGCGAACCTGCGGCGCCTCCCGGTGAGCGTGCTGAAGCTGGACCGCTCCTTCACCCAGGGCATGCAGCAACTGCCTGCCGACCCGGTGGACGTGAAAATAGTGGAGGGCATCGTCGCCTTGGCCCACAGCCTGTCGCTGGCCGTCACGGTCGAGGGCGTCGAGACCGGCGCCCAGGCCGCCCAGCTCCGGGCCCTCGGCTGCGACACCGCCCAGGGCTGGTACTACGCCCGCCCGGGCGCCCCGGACCGGATCCACACGCTCTCGCTGTCGGACGCCGTCCCGCTGCCCTGACCGCTGCCGTCTCAGCCCAGTCCGGCCTCCGTCCCGATGCCGGGGGTCCGGACGGCCTCCACGACCCGCCGCATGCGGGCGGTGGTGTCGGCCAGGAGGCGGGCGGCGGCGGGCAGCCGCTCCCGCTCGTAGGAGTCCAGGGCCGTCTCCCCGCTCAATGCGCGGGCGAGGGCGGCGGCGTCCTGGATGCCGGTGTTCATGCCGAGGCCGCCGGCTATCGGATGGACATGGGCCGCATCGCCGGCCAGGAAGGCGCGGCCCTCCCGCATCCGCCCGGCCTTGCGGACATTGACCCGCCAGGTGGACAGCCAGGAAGGATCGGTCGGCCGGATTCCCGGCATTCTTGCGTGCCGGTCGAAGAGGCGCTGAAAGCCCTCCTCGGAAGGAGGCAGCGGGCGGCCGTCGGCGTCGCGCTCCGGTGACGACTGGAGCTGGAAGACGTCCGTCCCCGGTATCGGGCACAGCATGATCGCCTCTCCGTCCGAGGTGAACCACTGGTGCCAGACGTCGCGGCTCAGCCCCGGCGCCCGCACATCGCCGACCACCATGGCCTGTTGTTCGTCGGTGTGCCCCTCGAAGGGGATTCCGAGCAGCCCGCGGACCGAGCTGCCGCCGCCGTCGCAGCCGGCCAGGTGGTCCGCGCGCAGCGTGCGGCCGTCGCCGAGGGCCGCGGTCACCCCGGCGGCGTCCTGGTCGAGCGCAGTGACCCGGGCGCCGTACTCCACGCTCCCGCCGAGTGCCGTCAGCCGCTCGCGCAGCACCCCCTCGACCTGCCACTGGCCGATGAACAGGGTGCCGTCGACCGGCGTGTCGGCGATGTGCGCGCCGTCGAAGTACTTGCGGAACACCAGCCGCGGATGGCCGATGGCCCTGATCCGGTCGGCGAGGTCCAGTCCTTCGAGCACCTCCAGGCCGCCCGCGTTCAAGGTCTTGCCGCGTGATTCCCGGTGCGGCGCGGACCGCCCGTCGACGACCCGGACGCGCACGCCCCGCCCGGCCAGCTCGCAGCCCAGGGTCAGTCCGGTCGGACCGGCCCCCACGATCAGAACATCCGTCATGACGCTCTTCCCCCTCGCCCTACTCGGCCATCCCATCGGCCGCGGTGCGGGCCGATGACTCAAGGAAAGCGCGCCGCGACAGAAAAAGCAACCCGGTAACGAAAATTTCCGAGGAACAAAATTAACCCGGTCATGATTCTGTGCTAGGCTCGGGCGCATGGAGACCACACCCGGACTGCGAGAGACCAAGAAGCTGCGCACGCGCCGCCATCTGGCGGCCACCGCGCTGGAGCTCTTCCTGGAGCGCGGCTTCGACGCCGTGTCGGTGGCGGACGTCGCGGCCGCCGCGGAGGTCTCCAAGCCGACGCTCTTCCGGTACTTCCCGACCAAGGAGGACCTGGTCCTGGACCGGTTCGCCGACCACCAGGACGAAGCGGCCCGCATCGTCCTGGGCCGCCCGGAAGGCACCGGCCCGGTCCAAGCACTGCACGGACACTTCCTCGGCGCTCTGCGCGACCGCGACCCGATCACCGGCCTGTGCGACCACCCCGAGGTGATCGCCTTCCAGCAGCTGCTGTACTCGGCGCCGGGCCTCCAATCCCGGATCGCCCACTACACGGCCCGCGAGGTCGAGTTGCTCGCGGAGGCGCTGCTGCCCGTGTACGGCAGCCCGCTGCCCGCCCGCCTCGCCGCCCTCCACCTGGTGGCGGTGCGTCATGAACTCGGCCGTGAGAACTGGCGCCGCATATCCGCCGGCCAGAGCGCGGACCAGGCCTACCCCGCCGCGGTCGCCGACGCCGACCGGGCCTTCGGCATGCTGGCCGGGGGACTGGATGCCGAACTCGCCCCGGGAGCGGGGCAGGCCTAGCCTGGGAGCGGGGGTTGGCCCCGTCTGGCAGGAGGCCTGCCGTGAGGTTCTCGCAGAAGCGCTGGCGCAAGGCATGCGTGGGGCTCGCCGCGGCCGGGATGCTCGTGGTCCCGGCCTCCGCCGGGGGCGCGTACGGAGCACCAACCCCGGACGTGACCGTCACCGCCTCCCCGTCGGCCTCGGACACCGACTTCCCGGTCCTCGATGCCGCCATGGCCGCCCGCCTGGACACCGCCATCCAGAAGGTCATGCGCGAGGCCGAAGTCCCGGGTGTGACCGTCGGCCTGTGGGCCCCCGGCAAGGGCGCCTACGTACGCTCCTTCGGTGTCGCCGACAAGGCCACCGGCGCCCCCATGAAGTCCGACTTCTACATACGGATCGGCAGCGAGACCAAGACCTTCACCGTGACCGCCCTCCTCGAACTGGTCGACCAGGGCAAGGTGGGCCTGGACGATCCGATATCCAAGTACATCGACGGCGTCCCCAACGGCGACCGGATCGCCCTGCGCGACCTGGCGGACATGCGCAGCGGCCTCTTCAACTACTCCGAGGACGAAGGCTTCTTCAAGGCCCTCACCTCCGACCCGAAGCGCCCCTTCACCCCGCAGCAGCTGCTGGACTACGCCTTCAAGCACCCGATCCAGTTCCAGCCCGGCGAGCGGTTCGACTACTGCAACACCAACCTGATCCTGCTCGGCCTGGTCGTCGAGAAGGCCGGCGGGCAGCCGCTCGGCGCGTTCCTCAAGGAGCACGTCCTGGATCCGGCCGGACTGCGCCACACCGTGTTCCCGACCGGCGCCGAGTTCCCGAGCCCGCACGCCCAGGGCTACACGAACCAGACCGCCTCCGGTAAGGTCGAGATCAGCACCGACTGGAACCCCTCCTGGGGCTGGGCCGCCGGCGCGATGATCTCCAACCTGCAGGACCTGCGCACCTGGGCCCGGGTCCTGGCCACCGGCACCCTGCTGACCCCCGAGACCCAGGCGGAACGCCTGAAGACCCCGCCGACCGGCATCCCCGGCGCCGGCTACGGTTTGGGCATCTTCAACGTCCAGGGCTGGATCGGCCACAACGGCTCGCTGCCCGGCTACCAGACCCTGACCATCTACCTGCCCGGCCCCCAGGCCACCCTGGTGGTGCTCCTCAACACCGACATCCTGGACGGCGGGATCGAGCCCAGCACCCTGTTCGGGCAGGCGGTCACCCGGATCGTCACCCCCGACCACGTGTTCAACCTGCCCGTCCCCGTGCACGGCACACCGTCCCCCTCACCGGCCTCCTGAACCAGCCGACCCGGCCGGCCCAGCCGACCCGGCCAGCAGGACCCGCCGCAGCGCCCGGGCGGCGCGCGGCGGGTCCACGTCGGTCCGGTGGGCCAGCGCGATCGTGCGCCGCAGCGGGGACCCGGCCAGCGGGGTGACCCGGACGTCCGGCCCGGCGTGGCCGGCCACCATGGCCGGGACCACCGCGAGCCCCAGGCCCGCCCGCACGAAACCCAGGACCGCGTCCATCTCGCCGCCCTCCACCGTGAACACCGGCTCGAAGCCCTCCGCCCGGCAGGCCGCCACGGTCAGCTCCCGCAGGTCGTACCCGTGCCGGAACATCACCATCGGCTCGTCCCGCAGCGCGCCGATGGTCAGCGGCCCGCCCCCGGCCGGCGCCGGCAGGGCGGCCGAGGAGATCACCACCAGGTCCTCCGTCAGCAGCTCCACCGTGGTCAGGGCGGGCGCGGCAGGCGGCAGCGGCAGGGCGATCAGCGCCAGGTCCAGGGCCCCGCGGGCCAGCTCCCGGACCAGGTCGTGGGAACCGCTCTCCTCGATCAGCAGCTGGATCCCCGGATGGGCGGCGTGGTAGTCGCGCAGCACCCCCGGCAGCAGCCCCGTGCACAGACTGGGCGTTGCCCCCAGCCGCACCCGGCCCCGCTGCAGCTGCGCCAGCTCCTGCACCTCCAGCCGGGCCGTGTCGGCGTCCGCGAGGATCCGCCGGGCCAGCGGCAGCAGCGCCTCGCCCGCATCGGTCAGCGCGATGTTCCCGCGGGCCCGGCTGAACAGCTCCGCCCCCAGTTCCTGCTCCAGGGCCTTGATCTGCTGCGACAAGGAGGGCTGGGCCACGTGCACGCGCTCGGCGGCGCGGGTGAAGTGCCGGGTCTCGGCGACGGCCACGAAGTACACCAGCTGCTGAAACTGCATAGGTACTGTCTATCAAGATGACCGTAACCATGTCTTGGACCTTTCGGGTCCTTCGTCCCTACCGTCGAGGACATGGCTCTGGCAACGCGCACCCGGACGGGTCCCACGTCCCTCTGGGACTCCACCATCGGCAAGAAGACCGTCATGGCGGTGTCCGGGCTGATCATGCTCGGCTACCTGGTCGTGCACATGCTCGGCAACCTCAAGATCTTCTTCGGCCCGGACGAGTTCAACGCCTACGGACGCTGGCTGCGGCACATGGGGGAGCCCTTCCTGCACAGCCACTGGGGACTGTGGACCGCCCGGGTGGTGCTCCTCGCCGCCGTGGCCGCGCACGCCGTCTCCGCCTACCAGCTCAGCCGCCGCGACATCAAGGCACGCCCGGTGAAGTACGCGCACAAGCGGCGCCGCGCGAGCTACGCCACCCGCACCATGCGCTGGGGCGGGGTGATCCTCGGGCTCTTCATCGTCTGGCACATCCTCGACCTGACCACCCTCACCGTCAACGAGCGGGCCCTGGAGGGCCATCCGTACGAAAACGTGGTCGCGTCCTTCTCCACCTGGTACGGCAACACGATCTACCTCACCGCGATGATCGCCATGGGCCTGCACGTCCGGCACGGCTTCTGGAGCGCCGCACAGACCCTCGGCGCCGGCAACGCCCGCCGCGACAAGATCCTCAAGTCCCTGGCCAACCTGCTGGCCCTCGTCCTGACCGCGGGCTTCGTCTCCGTCCCGGTCGCCGTCATGACCGGAGTGGTGAACTGACCGTGAGCACATACGCGAACCACACCACCGGCGCCCCGATCGCCGACACCAAGGCGCCCGACGGCCCGATCGCCGACCGCTGGGACCGGCGCCGCTTCGAGGCCAAACTGGTCAACCCGGCCAACCGGCGCAAGCACACCGTGATCGTCGTCGGCACCGGTCTGGCGGGCGGTGCCGCCGGCGCCACCCTCGCCGAGCAGGGCTACCACGTCGTCCAGTTCTGCTACTCCGACTCGCCCCGCCGCGCCCACTCCATCGCCGCGCAGGGCGGCATCAACGCCGCCAAGAACTACCGCAACGACGGCGACTCCATCCACCGCCTCTTCTACGACACCGTCAAGGGCGGCGACTTCCGGGCCCGCGAGTCCAACGTCCACCGGCTCGCCCAGATATCCGTCGAGATCATCGACCAGTGCGTGGCCCAGGGCGTCCCCTTCGCCCGCGAGTACGGCGGCCTGCTCGACACCCGCTCCTTCGGCGGCGTCCAGGTCTCCCGCACCTTCTACGCCCGCGGCCAGACGGGCCAGCAGCTCCTGCTGGGCGCCTATCAGGCGCTGTCCCGGCAGATCGCCGCCGGCAACGTCGAGATGCACGCCCGCACCGAGATGCTCGACCTGGTCGTCGTCGACGGCCGGGCCCGCGGCATCGTCGCCCGCGACCTGATCACCGGCGCGATCTCCACCCACTTCGCGGATGCCGTCGTCCTCGCCTCCGGCGGCTACGGCAACGTCTTCTACCTCTCCACCAACGCCATGAACTCCAACGCGACCGCCATCTGGCGGGCCCACCGGCGCGGCGCGTACTTCGGCAACCCCTGCTTCACCCAGATCCACCCCACCTGCATCCCGCGCACCGGCGACCACCAGTCCAAGCTGACCCTGATGAGCGAGTCGCTGCGCAACGACGGCCGCATCTGGGTCCCCAAGGCCAAGGGCGACACCCGCCCCGCCCACGAGATCCCCGAGGAGGAGCGGGACTACTACCTGGAGCGCATCTACCCCTCCTTCGGCAACCTCGTCCCCCGCGACATCGCCTCCCGCGCCGCCAAGAACGTCTGCGACGAGGGGCGCGGGGTCGGCCCCGGCGGCCAGGGCGTCTACCTCGACTTCGCCGACGCCATCCGCCGCATGGGCAAGGACAAGGTCGCCGAGAAGTACGGCAACCTCTTCGACATGTACGAGCGGATCACCGCGGAGAACCCGTACGAGGTCCCCATGCGGATCTACCCGGCCGTGCATTACACGATGGGCGGTCTCTGGGTCGACTACGACCTCCAGACCACCGTCCCCGGCCTCTTCGCGATCGGCGAGGCCAACTTCTCCGACCACGGGGCCAACCGCCTCGGCGCCTCCGCCCTCATGCAGGGCCTGGCCGACGGCTACTTCGTCCTGCCGTCCACCATCAACGACTACCTCGCCCGTAACCCGCACCACGACGCGGTCGACGCCACCCACCCCGAGGCGCTGGCCGCCGTACGCGAGACCCGCGAGCGCATCGAACGGCTGCTGGCCGTGGACGGCGACCGCACGCCCGACTCCTTCCACCGGGAGATCGGCGAGCTGATGTGGGAGTACTGCGGCATGGCCCGCACCGACGCCGGGCTCCGCAAGGCCCTCGGCCGCATCCCGGAGATCCGCAAGGAGTTCTGGCGGCGGATCAAGGTGCCGGGCAGCGGCGAGGAGTTCAACCAGTCGCTCGAGAAGGCCAACCGCATCGTCGACTACCTCGAGCTCGCCGAGCTGATGTGCCTCGACGCGCTGCACCGCGAGGAGTCCTGCGGCGGCCACTTCCGCGAGGAGTCCCAGACCCCGGACGGCGAGGCCGCCCGCCGGGACGAGACCTTCTCCTACGCCGCCGCCTGGGAGTTCACAAGTAGCGGCTCTGCCCCCGTCCTGCACAAGGAAGACCTGGTCTTCGAGTACGTCCACCCCACCCAGCGGAGCTACGCATGAAGCTCAACCTGCGCGTCTGGCGCCAGAAGAACGCGGACGCCCCCGGCGCCATGGTCACCTACCAGGTCGACGACGTCTCCGCCGACATGTCCTTCCTGGAGATGCTCGACACCCTCAACGAGGACCTCATCCTGCGCGGGGAGGAGCCGGTCGCCTTCGACCACGACTGCCGCGAGGGCATTTGCGGCGCCTGCAGCCTGGTGATCAACGGGGATGCCCACGGGCCCGAGCGGACCACCACCTGCCAGCTCCACATGCGGTCCTTCACCGACGGCGACACCATCGACGTCGAGCCCTGGCGGGCGGCCGCCTTCCCGGTGGTGAAGGACCTGGTCGTGGACCGCTCCGCCTTCGACCGCATCATCCAGTCCGGCGGCTACATCACCGCCCCCACCGGCTCCGCACCGGAGGCGCACGCCACTCCCGTGCCCAAGGCCGACGCCGACCACGCCTTCGAGCACGCCGAATGCATCGGCTGCGGCGCCTGCGTGGCGGCCTGCCCGAACGGCTCGGCGATGCTCTTCACCTCCGCCAAGGTCAACCACCTCAACGTGCTCCCGCAGGGCTCGCCGGAGCGCGAGTCCCGGGTGCTGGACATGGTGGCGACCATGGACGAGGAGGGCTTCGGCGGCTGCACCCTGACCGGCGAATGCGCGACCGCCTGCCCCAAGGGGATCCCGCTGCCGTCGATCGCCGCGATGAACCGGGAGTGGCTGCGGGCCGTGCGCAAGGGCGGCGGACGATCCGCATAGGCTGTCCACAGGATCCGTACGGCCACTTGCGTGAATCATGAACGGCAGGAAAGGTGGGGGTGAACACGGCATCCGCCCCTGCCAGGTCCCGTCACCTCGGGTGCCCAGCAACTGGACGTACCCACGAGGTGACCGATGCGAGGCTTGTCCCGCCTTCCGCTGCCGAAGAAGCTCCGTCGCGTGGCGCGGGCGGCACTGCGCCGCACGCCGGCGGCCGGCGCCGCCCTGCGGTCCGCCGTGCCCGCGCAGCCCGCAGCGGACCAGCGGGAACGGCTGACCGCCCCGGCCGAGGCGCCGCCCGCGCCGCCCAAGAGCCGTGAGGACGAGCTGCTGGAGTCGCTGCCCGGCGTGATCCGGCACCGCGGCCGGCTCGCCCGGGTCCGCGACGACCTGCTGCCCGGCGCCGCCCGGGACGGGAACCTGCGCGCCGCCGCCGAGGTCCTGGAGGCGGCCGGAGTGCCGTACGGCCTGGTGCCGGACGGCGGACTGCTGCACCGCGTCGCGGTGGCCCCCGGCAATCGGGAGGCGGCACTCAAGGCCTGGGGCGAGGCGTTCACCGGCGTCCCGGTGTACGCGCAGCTCCTCGGCGACGAGGGCGAGCTCGGCGACGTCCTGGCGGAACGCCTCCCGGAGGCGGTCGCCGAGCTGGAAGGCCCGCTGCAGGAGGACGAGACGGAAGCCGCGGAGCCGGACGGGGCCGCCGGATCGGACGAGCCCGGCCACGCGGAGGCCGCCGACGCGGACGGCTCCGCCGACGCGCCGCCCGCCGTCCGCGTCAAGGGCCTGCGCCTCTACCAGCCCGTGACCACCACCGGACGGACCCTGTACTACGGCGCCGACCACGGCTGCGAACTCGAGTTCTGGGACCCGGACGGCGACGGCACCGGCGGCATCGCCTCCCTCCGCGAGACCCCCTACGGCTGGTGGGTCCCCTCCCTGGAGGCCACGGCCAGCACCCGCGTCGGCGACCGCGACTACCCCGTCGTCGACGCCTTCGCCCGCAGCTTCGCCTCGGACGTCGACTTCCCCGTCGACGCCGTGATCACCTGGGTCGACGCCGCCGACCCCGAATGGAACAGCCGCCGGCAGCAGGCCCGCGCCGACCGGGGCATCGAGGCGGCCCCCGTCGACGACGCAGACCACCGCTACCGCGACCGCGGCGAGCTGCGCTACTGCCTGCGCGCCATCGCCGCCTACGCGCCCTGGATCCGCCGGATCTTCCTGGTCACCGACAACCCCACCCCCGACTGGCTGCTCACCGACCACCCCGGTCTCACCGTCGTGCGCCACGAGGAGCTCTTCGCCGACCCCTCCGCCCTCCCGGTCTTCAACTCGCACGCCATCGAGAGCCAGCTCCACCGCATACCCGGGCTCGCCGAGCACTTCCTCTACTTCAACGACGACATCTTCGTCGGCCGCCCCCAGCTGCCCGGCGCCTACTTCCTCCCCTCCGGCCTGCCCAAGGTCTTCCACGACTGGCGCGCCATCCCGCCGGACGTCCCGGGCGCCGAGGACGACGTCTACACCGCCTCGCAGAAGGCCACCCGCCAGGCCGTGGAAGACGCCGCCGGGCGTACCTACGTACGCATCCTGGCCCACACCCCCTACCCGCTGAGCCGCTCCCTGTGCGCCGCCGCGGAGGAACGATTCCCCGAGGAGCTGGCCGCGACCAGCCGCTCCGCCTTCCGCAGCGCCACCGACCTCGCCCCGGTCACCCTGGCCGCCCACCTCGCCCTGGCCACCGGCCGCGCCGTGGAGGGCGACCTCGCCCACGAGTACTTCGGCACCGGCTGGAAGGACGACATCCACCGGCTCCCCGACCTGGTCCACCACCGCTGGGCCGACGCCTTCTGCCTCGCCGACGACGCGGGCGACGAAGTGACCCCGGCCGAGCAGCAGCGCGCCGTGTCCGCCTTCCTGGAGGCGTACTTCCCGGTCCCCTCCCCGTACGAGCACCCGCGCGCCGAACCGGCCGCCGGGGCCGCGCCGCCGTCTGAGCCGATCGGCTGACCGGCACCCCCTACGACGTGCCGCGCCCCGGGGCGCTCGCGGGCATCGGCGACAGTGTGGCCCATGGCAGACGCACCCTCCCCGGCAGGACCCCGGCGCCGCACCGTACTGGCGGCGCTCGCCCCGCTGGCGGCAGGGGTGGTGACCGGGTGCTCGGCCGGGGAACCTGCGCGCAGGCCGGCGGCCGGCCCGCAGCAGCCCGCCGAGGACGCCCTGATCATGCTGATCCGGCACGCGGAGAAGCCGTACGCCGGCGACACCGGCGAGGACGAGGAGGGCAACGACGACCCCGGCTCGCTGGCCTACCGCGGACACCGCCGCGCCGAGGAACTGCCCCGGCTGTTCCCCCCGAACCGCGGGTCCGTCCTGCCCCGTCCGGCCGCCGTGTTCGCCCCGGCCGGGGAGATCGCCCGGTCCCGCCAGACGGTGGCCGGACTGGCGGAGTCACTGCGCCTGCCGGTCCGGGCGGACATCCCCACCGGCCGGGAGGCGGCCCTGGCCCGCGCCGCCCTCGCCGCGCCCATGCCGGTCCTGATCTGTTGGGAACACACCGGCTTCCCCCGCCTGATCCACGCCCTCGGCGCCGACCGGGTCCCTTCCGTCCCGGCCGGCTGGCCGGACCGCTACGACCTGGTCTGGCTGCTCACCCGCCGCCACGGCCGGTGGAGCTTCCAGGAGATCGGCCAGCGCCTGCTGCCCGGCGACGCCTAAGGCCCGGCCCGGCCTGCCGGCCCGCCACCCGCGAGGGGACCGGCGACGCGCACCCCGGGCGGACCGAGGGGTCAGCCGGGGGAGGGCCGTAGCGCACGCGCCAGGTACTGCGCCGTGCGACCGGCGTGCGTGCGGGCCACCTCCGCCGGGGGGCCCGAGGCCACCACACGGCCGCCCGACGTGCCGCCGCCCGGCCCCAGGTCGATCACCCAGTCCGCGCTCGCCACCACCGCCATGTCGTGTTCCACGACCACCACCGAGTGCCCGCCGTCGACCAGCCCGTGCAGCTGCCGCAACAGCACCTCCACGTCCGCCGGGTGCAGTCCGGTCGTCGGCTCGTCCAGCAGGTACAGGGTGTGGTCCCGGCGCAGCCGCTGCAGTTCCGTCGCCAGCTTGATCCGCTGCGCCTCGCCGCCCGACAGCTCGGTGGCCGGCTGCCCCAGCCGCAGGTAGCCGAGCCCGATGTCCTGGAGCGCCCGCAGGCTGCGTGCCGCCGCCGGGACGTCCGCGAAGAACTCCGCGGCCGACTCCACGGTCAGCCCCAGCACCTCGGCGATGTTCAGCCCCCGGTGCCGTGCCCGCAGGGTTTCCGCGTTGTAGCGGGCGCCCGCGCACTCCGGGCACGGGGCGTACGTACTGGGCAGGAAGAGCAGCTCCACCGAGACGAAGCCCTCGCCCTGGCAGGTTTCGCAGCGGCCGCCCGCCACGTTGAACGAGAACCGGCCGGCCTTCCAGCCGCGGGCCAGGGCCTCCTCGCTCGCCGTGAACAGCTTCCGTACGACGTCGAACAGCCCGGTGTAGGTGGCCAGGTTGGAGCGCGGGGTCCGGCCGATCGGCTTCTGGTCGACCTCCACCAGCCGGCGTACCGGGAACTCCCCGTCCGCCGCGATCCGTTCGGCCGCGGCCTCCGCCAGCACGCTCCCCACCAGCGTGGACTTGCCCGACCCGGACACCCCGGTGACCGCCGTGAACACCCCGAGGGGAAACTCCGCGGACAGATCCCGCAGGTTGTTCCGGTGGACCCCGGACAGCCGCAGCGATCCGGACGGGCTGCGCGCCGGCCGCGCGGGCCCGGCCGGGGTCCCGAACAGGTACCGGGCCGTGGCCGAGTCCGTCCGTCCGGCCAGCGCTGCCGGGGGCCCGCTGTGCAGCACCTGCCCGCCGTGCTCCCCGGCCAGCGGACCCACGTCCACCAGCCAGTCCGCGTGCCGCACCACATCCAGGTGGTGTTCCACCACGAACACCGTGTTCCCGGCCTCCTTCAGCCGGTCCAGTACGCCGAGCAGCGCCTCGGTGTCCGCCGGATGCAGCCCGGCCGAGGGCTCGTCCAGCACGTACACCACCCCGAACAGCCCGGACCGCAGCTGGGTGGCCAGCCGCAGCCGCTGCAGTTCGCCCGCGGACAGGGTCGGCGCCGTCCGGTCCAGGCTCAGGTAGCCCAGGCCCAGCTCGGTGACCGGCCCGATCCGGGACCGCAGATCGGCGGTGAGCACCCGGGCGGCCTCGTCGGTGCCGGCCGCATCGGCCCGTACGTCGGCGAGTATGTCGGCCAGTACGCGGTCCAGCTCGGTCAGCGGCAGCGCGGCCAGCTCGGCGATGGTGCGGCCGGCGAAGGTCACGGCGAGCGCCTCGGACCGCAGCCGGCGGCCCGCGCACACCGGGCACGGCGAATCCGCCAGGAACTTCTCCGCCCGCGCCCGCAGGGTGGGGCTCTTGCTGTCGGCGAAGGTGCGCATCACCCAGCGGTGGGCGCTCATGTAGGTGCCCTGGTAGGGGCGCTGGATCCGGTCGGCATCGCGCACCGGGTGCACGGTGACCACCGGCTGCTCCTCGGTGAACAGGATCCACTGCCGCTCCTCGGCGGGCAGCTCCCGCCAGGGCCGGTCCACATCGTGTCCGAGGGTTTCGAGGATGTCCCGCAGGTTCTTCCCCTGCCAGGCGCCCGGCCAGGCCGCGATGGCTCCCTGACGGATCGACAGCTCGGGGTCGGGGACGAGTAGTTCCTCGCTGGTGCGGTGGATCCGTCCGATCCCGTGGCACTCCGGGCATGCGCCGGCCGCGGTGTTCGGCGAGAAGGCGTCGGAGTCGAGCCGCTCGGCGCCCGGCGGGTAGGTGCCGGCCCGCGAGTACAGCATGCGCAGCGAGTTGGAGAGCAGGGTGACGGTCCCCACCGAGGACCGCGAGCCGGGGGCGGACCGCCGCTGCTCCAGCGAGACGGCGGGCGGCAGCCCGGTGATCGAGTCCACCTTCGGCGCGCCGATCTGGTGGATCAGCCGCCGGGCGTACGGCGCCACCGATTCGAAGTAGCGGCGCTGGGCCTCGGCGTAGACGGTCCCGAAGGCGAGGGAGGACTTGCCGGATCCGGAGACCCCGGTGAACACGGTCAGCGCATCGCGCGGAACGTCCACGTCGACCCCGCGCAGATTGTGCTCCCGGGCGCCCCGGACGCGAATGAAGGAGTCGGTGGGCTGGTGCATTCGCCCCAGTTTAGGGGATGCCTGTCAGCTCGCTCCGGGCCGGGGCACCCCTTCGGGGGAGTTACGCGGCCGAGGCGGCTCACTAGGCTCGTCTCACCAACCGGCCCGACGGAATTGCAAATGGGATGGGTGGGTGGCCGTTTATGGGAAACGGAGAGGTGGGCTATATGGGGTTCGAGAACGGCGTGGCGGCGGACGAGATCCATTCGGTGCGCTGGGTGAAGAGCAGTGCCAGTTCGGGCATCGGCAACTGTGTGGAGGTGGCGGCCCTGCCCGGCGGTGACTTCGCGGTGCGCAATTCGCGTTTTCCGGCAGGCCCGGCGTTGATCTTCACGCAGGACGAAATGACCGCCTTCGCCGCGGGTGCCAAGGCCGGGGAATTCGATCGACTGCACGAGGTGAGCGCGTAGGGTCACCTCTTGGCCAATGCTTGTAGGGGCGGGCGTACGGGTTCCAGACTGTGCCGCTGAAACGGTTTTCAGTCATCAAGGAGCACGTATGCCCGTCGGTCGTCCGCCTGTCAGCGCCGTCGGCCGGGAACTCGCGGCGCGCTCGCTGGGCGAGCTGTTGCGGCAGCACCGGCTGAAGGCGGAGATGTCGCTCGTCGAGGCCGCGGAGAAGATCCGCGGATCGTCTTCCAAGCTCAGCCGACTGGAGCGGGGAGAGAGCCCGCCGAAGGAGAAGGACGTCTGGGACCTCGTCCGCCACTACCGCGTCGACGTGTCGGTACAGGACGAGATCCACGAGCTCCTGAGCCAGATCCTCGCCGAACACCGGGGCCGCCGCCGGTACAGCGATCTGACGCCCGACTTCCTGCGCCGGCTGATCATGCTGGAGGCCGATGCGGCCCGGATCACCACGTACGAGACCCACGTCGTGCCCGGCCTGCTGCAGACCCGGCGGTACTCCCAGACGCTCGTCGCCCTGGCCATCGGCGAACAGGGCGACCAGGTCGACGTCGACCGTTACGTCAGGGTCCGCCGGGACCGCCAGGCCCTGCTGTCGAAGCCGCAGCGGCCCGAGCTCATCGCGATCCTCGACGAGAGCGTGCTGTACCGGGCGGTCGGGGGCCCCGGGATCATGTGCGAACAGCTCCAGTGGCTTCGTGACATCGCCGGGGAGAACATGCCCAGGGCAAGCATCCGGGTGCTGCCGTACGAGCACGCCAATGTGGGGATCGCCCCCAGCTTTCCGCTCACCCACCTGGAGTTCGCGGACGGCAGCCAGGGTGAACTCGTCTATCTGGAACAGATGGAGAGCGCCGACTACCTGACGACGTCCGGGCCGGTGCAGCGGTACCGCAGCGTCCTGGACGCGCTCATGGAGCGGGTGCTGGGCTGGGAGGAGACCCTTGCGCTGCTCGACGAGCGGATCGCCCACTACGAAGGGCGGCTCGCCACCTCGGAGGACGAGCTCTGACCGGGGAGCCGCCCGACCCCGCCCCAGGCGATCAGCTCGGCCTCGTGCGCACGGATTCCGCGCGGACGGTCGGGCAGCCAGTCCGCGACATCGCCGAGGCCCGGCCCGATGATGTCCAGTCCGGCCAGATAGCCCCGGACCTCCTCCGCCTCGCGCAGCCGGCCCCAACCGCCCGAAGTGGCCTTCCGCATCAGGGCCGTGACCTGCTCGCGGACTGCCGGATCCGGGCTGGTGAACTGGCACATCACCAGGAAACTGCCGGGTGCCAACCGCTCCTTCACCTGCTCGATCATGCGCGAGACCTCCTCGTCGCGGAGACACTGCGAGACGGAGACGAAGAGGGCCGCGGTCGGCTCCGCGGGGCGGATCAGTCGCCGTACCGCCGGGTCGGCGAAAACGGCTTCGGTGTCGCGGACATCGGCGTTCACCACGGCGGTCCGGCAGTTCTCCACCAGCCGGGCTCGGGCGTGGGCCACGACCAGAGGGTCGTTGTCCACGTACACCACCCGTGACTCCGGGGCGATGCGCTGGGCCACCTCGTGGACGTTGTCGCGGGCCGGCAGCCCACAGCCGTGTTCGAGGAATTGCCGGACCCCGTATTCACGGGCCAGAACCTCGACCACGCGGCTCAGAAAGGCGCGGTTGGTGCGGGCGACGGCTCTGGATCCGGGGGCGATGTCGAGGAGTTCCCGGCAGACCTGCTGGTCGGGGGGATAGTTGTCGATTCCGCCGATCAGCCAGTCGTAGATCCGCGCGACGCTTGGTCTGCGTACGTCATGGTGCATCGGCCATCCCTCAACCCGGGTCAGGAGTTGCGCTGGTTCGAAGTGCCCATCCTAGGGGGGTTCTTGGTCGAACGGTGTCCCCTGATGGGGTGGAGCCGGGACATCCCGGCGGGACGTCCCGGCTCCGGTGGAATACTCAGCCGCCGGAGCGTCCGAGAGCCCACAGGGCCAGCGCGAGCCCGGTCACGTCCACGATCTGTGGCCCCGCCGTTAGGTTGAGGGCCAGGCTGGCCGTCAGACAGAGGGCGAACGGAAGAGAACCGGACTTGGTGCCCAGATCTGTTTGCGGACTGCTGAGCTGCGGGATAATCCGCGTACGGAGCGCCGTGATCAATGCACGCAAGGCGGAGGTCGGGTAGCGCGACGGGTCGGTCAAGGGGATTCCTCCTTGGCTCGACGGACGGCCCCGGGCGGTGCAACGCCCGGGGCCGTCGTCATGTGGACGATGGGAACGTGAATCTACCGTCCGACGGGCCTTCATGACTTCCCGTCAAAGCCCTAGCGAGTACCGGCGAATGGGAAAGCGCATCCACCTATTGTGTGTATGCAGACGTCAACCGTCACAGAAGGCCAGCTGGGCGGGCCTGTGTTCGCAATAACCCCTCTGTCCAGCGGAACTCTCGGAGTTTGATCCCGAAAACAAGTTCACCCTCAAGGGTGAACTGATGTTCTTGTCCGATTGGCTCGCGCTGTCCCAGTGGCCCCAGCCGGACCGTGCATATGCAAGGGTTCAGCCATCGGCCGGCAGTGCCAGCCGCGCCAGCCGGGTGAAGGAGTCCAGCAGGGCCTCGCGGTCGTACGTGGACGTGGTGACGAGCAGCTCGTCCGCGCCGGTCGCGGACGCCAGCTCCGCCAGGTCCGCCGCCACCTGCTCCTCCGTGCCGTGGATGTGCCCGGCCAGGGCCTGCTCGTACCGCTCCCGCTCCTTCGCCGACATCGTGAGCCCCTCCACCTGCTCCGCCGGGACCAGGGGCGGGAAGCTGCCGTGGGTCCGGGAGTACGCCACCGACCACGCCTCCGGGACCAGCAGGCGCCGCGCGGCCTCCTCGGTGGCGGCCACCGCGACGGTGCCGGAGGCGACCACGTACGGGCGTTCGCCCCACGGCGAGGGGCGGAACTGCCGCCGGTAGTCCTCGATGAGCTCCATCAGCCGGTCCCGGTTCCGCATGTCGCCCACCACCACCGGCAGCCCGGCCCGGGCCGCGATGCCCGCGCCCTCCCCGGTCGCCAGGACGAACGCCGGGACGCGCAGCCCCTCGGCGGGCCGGGCGTGCACCTGGGGGTGGGCCTGCTGGGTGCCGTCGAACCAGCCGAGCAGCTCCGCCAGCCCGCTCTCGAAGCCCTCGGCGTCCGCGGTGTCCCGGCCCAGGGCCCGCCGGATACCGCCGGTGAAGCCGACGGAACGGCCGAGGCCCATGTCGATCCGGCCGGGGAAGAGGGACTCCAGCACCCCGAACTGTTCCGCGACCACCAGGGGCTGGTGGTTGGGCAGCATCACCCCGCCGGTGCCTACCCGGATCCGCCCGGTCGCGGCGGCGACCGCGGCGGCCAGCACGGTGGGCGCGGACCCTGCGACGCCGGGCACGCTGTGGTGCTCGGACACCCAGAACCGGTGGTAGCCCAACGCCTCGGCATGCCGGGCCAGCGCCACGGTGTCCCGCAGCGCCCGGGGCCCGTCCGCGTCCTGGCGGATGCGGGACCGGTCGAGGATCGACAGCTTCGGGATCATCGGCGTCATACGCATGTCAACGCACGGGGGCGGCCGGGATTCCCGGCGGGACGCCCTCATAGGCTGGCACGCATGAGCGAAACCAGCCGCACGCGGCGCCCGCTGGCCGTCTTCGACATCGACAACACCCTGGCCGACACCGCCCACCGGCAGCACTTCCTGGAGCGCCGGCCCCGGGACTGGGCCGGGTTCTTCGCGGCCGCCCCGGCCGACCCGCCGCTGCCGCGCGGGGTGGCGCTGGCGATGGAGAGCGCCGCCGACTGCGAAGTGGTGTACCTGACCGGACGTCCGGAGCGCTGCCGGGCGGACACCCTGGACTGGCTGGACCGGCACGGTCTGCCCGAGGGCCGGGTGTGGATGCGGGGCAATGCGGACCGCCGGCCGGCCCGGCTCACCAAGCTGGACGTGCTCGGCCGGATCGCCCGCGGGCGGGTGGTGCGGATGCTCGTGGACGACGACGAGTTGGTGTGCCAGGCGGCGCGGGCCGCCGGGTTCACCGTCCTGCTCGCCGACTGGGCGGCCGAGGCCCCGGAGCTGAAGCAGGCACAGGAGGGCGAGGGCCGGACCTGAGCCGCAGGGCCGGGTCGGGCGGGGCGGGCGGGGCGGGCAGGGCGCCGCGGGGCCCGCTCAGTCCTCGCCGTCGAGGCGGAAGCCGACCTTCAGGCCCACCTGGTAGTGCGCGATCTCGCCGTTCTCGATGTGCCCGCGCATCTGGGTGACCTCGAACCAGTCGAGGTTCCGAAGGGTCTGTCCGGCCCGTGCGACGCCGTTCCGGATGGCCTGATCGATGCCTTCGTGAGAGGTCCCGACGATCTCGGTCACGCGGTAGGTGTGGTTCGACATGGGTTCTCCCGACGGTGTGAGCGGTGCCTTGTTCCACGGTGCCCCAGTACCGTCCGGTCCGCGAGATTTGCGTAGAGAATCCCGGGCGAAAGGCTCTTGATCCGGCACTTGGTCTATGCCAATTTCAAGCCATCTTGTTCGACACCCAGAAGGTGACCTTCGTGAAGATGCGCTTCCTCGCCGTGTGCACCGCCCTTGCCGCGGCAGCCTCACTCACGGCCTGCAGCATGTTGCCCGGATCGGACGGCGGGACCGAAAAGGTGACGCTCTGGCTCATGAAGGGCAGCGCCTCGGACGAATTCATCCAGAAGTTCACCGACAGCTACGAGCAGGAGCACCCGGACGTCGACCTGGAGGTCAGGACCCAGGAGTGGACCGGCATCGGCGACAAGGTCAACGCCGTCCTCAAGGGCACGGCCCCCGAGCGCGCCGACGTCATCGAGGTCGGCAACACCCAGGTCGCCCAGTACGTCGAGACCGGCGGGCTCGACGAGCTCACCCTCGAAGGCCTGCGCGACTGGGGCAGCAAGGACTGGCTCCAGGGCCTCGCCGACCCCGGCAGCATCAACGGCGCCCAGTTCGGCGTCCCCTGGTACGCAGCCAACCGCGTGGTCATCTACCACAAGGAACTCTTCGCCGACGCCGGCATCAAGACCGCCCCGAAGACCCGTCAGGAATGGCTGGCCGCCACCCAGAAGCTCGACAAGGGCAAACAGCAGGGCATCTACCTGCCGGGCCAGAACTGGTACGTCCTGGCCGGCTTCATCTGGGACGAGGGCGGTGAACTCGCCGTCGAGGGCGGTGGCGTGTGGACCGGCACCCTCGACACCGAACAGGCCCTCGCCGGCATGGACTTCTACAAGCAGCTGCACGCCCTCGGCGACGGACCCGACAACGCCGACGAGGAGACGCCCCCGCAGTCCGAGGTCTTCTCCCGCGGCCAGGTCGCCCAGATCATCGCCCCGCCCGGCCAGGTCGCCCAGATCGAAGCCCTCAACCCCGCCCTCAAGGGCAAGCTCGGCTTCTTCCCGATACCCGGCAAGACCGCCGACAAGCCCGGCGCCGTCCTCACCGGCGGCTCCGACCTGATCATCCCGGAGAACACCCGGAACCGGCGCGCCGCCGTCGACGTGATCACCGCACTGGTCAGCGAGAGATGGCAGACCGAGCTCGCCCGCACCATGAGCTACGTCCCCAACAAGACCACCCTCGCCCACGTCGTCCAGGGCAACGACGGCGCCACCGCCATGACCTCCGGCGCCGCCCAGGGCCGCGCCACACCGAAGTCCCCCCGCTGGGCCGAGGTCGAGGCGAAGAACCCGATCAAGCCGTACATGACCGCCGTCCTCACCGGCCAGGACCCCCGGCAGGCCGCCAAGACCGCCTCCGAAGCCATCGGCAAGATCCTCAGCTCCGACCGCTGAGACCCCGCCCCCGGGTACCGAATCCGGCCATTCAGCGTCCGCACATCCACGTGCCGCCGATCGGTCATGTCGAATCCAGCCGGTCACGGAAGAAGTAACGGGAGAGCCAGACCACACACCGCCGGCCTGGCTCCCCGAATCCGGACCAGGAGCCGCCATGACCATCGCCCCCCTCTCCCCCGTCCAGCCGCTCACCCCTGTCGCCCCCCGGTACGCCGTACGGCTCGCCCGCAACGAGTCCGAGGTACGCGCCGCCCAGCGCCTGCGCCACCAGGTCTTCGCCGGCGAGCTCGGCGCCCGCCTCGACGGCCCCGAGCCCGGCCTGGACTCCGACGCCTTCGACGCGTACTGCGACCACCTGCTCGTCATCGAGGAGGAGACCGAACAGGTCGTCGGCACCTACCGGCTGCTGCCACCCGAGCGGGCCGCCATCGCCGGCCGCCTCTACTCCGAGGGCGAATTCGATCTCACCGCCCTCGCCCCGATCCGCCCCGACCTCGTCGAGGTCGGCCGCTCCTGCGTACACCCCGACCACCGCAACGGCGCCGTCATCGCCCTGATCTGGGCCGGACTCGCCCGCTACATGGACCGCACCGGCCACAACTGGCTGGCAGGCTGCTGCTCGATACCGCTCTCCGACGGCGGCCTCCTCGCCGCCGCCACCCGCGAGACCGTCCTCTCCCGCAACCTCGCCCCCGAGGAGTACCGGGTCACCCCGCACCGCCCCTGGACGCCCGCCCCCCTCACCCTCCCCGACCGCACCGAACTCCCCCCGCTGCTCCGCGGCTACATCCGGCTCGGCGCCTGGGTCTGCGGCGAACCCGCCCTCGACCTCGAATTCGGCTGCGCCGACCTCTACGTCCTGCTCTCCCTGCGCCGCACCAACCCCCGCTACCTCAAGCACTTCCTCTCCCTCGCCCCGGTCGCATGAGCACCTGGCTGCCCACCGCCCCCTGCACCCCCGCGGCCTGCACCACCCACCCCGGCCCGGCCGCGGGCGTCCCCCGCGCCCTGCTCCGGCTCGCCGCGGCCGTCGCCCTGGTCCTGCTCGGCATCCTCGGCGCCCCGCCCGTCCGGCTGCTCCCGCCCGGCCCCCGCCACACCGTCATCCGCGCCTGGTCGGCCGCCCTCCTGCGGGCCTTCGGCCTCCGGGTCACCGTCCACGGCAGCCCCGGGCCCGACGGCGGCCGACTCCTCGTCCCCAACCACATCTCCTGGCTCGACATCCCCCTGGTCGCCGCCGCCCTGCCCAGCCGGATGCTCGCCAAGAGCGAGATCGGCCGCTGGCCCGTCCTGGGCCGGCTCGCCGCCCGGGCAGGCACCCTCTTCATCGAACGCGACCGGATCCGCGCCCTGCCCGCCACCGTCGCCACCCTCACCGAAGCCCTCCTCAAGGGCGACCGGGTGACCGTCTTCCCCGAAGGCAGCACCTGGTGCGGCCGCGCCCAGGGCAGGTTCCGGCGGGCCGCCTTTCAAGCCGCCCTCGACGCCCGGGTACCCGTACAGCCCGTCCGCCTCGCCTACCTGCTGCCCGACGGGCGCACCGCCACCGCGCCCGCCTTCGTCGGCGACGACCCGCTCCCCGCCTCCCTGTGGCGGATCGCCCGGGCCCGCGGGATCCGCGCCGAGATCACCCTGCTGCCCCGCATCCCGGCCGGCCGGCACCCCGACCGCCGGTCCCTGACCGCGGCCGCCGAATCCGCGGTCGGCACCGCCGCCGGGGTGCCCTTCCTGCCCTACCCCGCCGCCGGTTCCGCCGGCCTCAGCCCCGGCCCGTCCGCCACCGACAGCGACAGCGCGAACCGGCCCGCCGCATCCGTCCACCACTGGACCAACTCCAGCCCCGCAGCAGCCAGTTCGCTCCGAAGCCCGTCCTGACGGAACTTCGCCGAAACCTCCGTCAGGATCTCCTCACCCGCCGCGAACGGCACCACCAGGTTCAGGGCCCGGATCTTCACGCTCAGCTCCGACCGGGCCCGCAGCCTCATCTCGATCCACTCCTGCTCCCGGTTCCACAACGCCACGTGCTCGAAATCGTCCGGACGGAAATCGGCGTCCAGCTCCCGGTTGATCACCGCCAGCACGTTCCTGTTGAACTCCGCCGTCACCCCCTGCGCATCGTCGTACGCCGCCACCAGCACCGACTCCTCCTTCACCAGGTCCGTGCCCATCAGCAGCGCGTCCCCGGGCGACAGCATCGCCCGCACCGCATGCAGGAACTCCGCCCGCTCCGGCGGCCGCAGGTTCCCGATCGTGCCGCCCAGGAACACCACCAGCCGGGGCCCCGGCGTCTCCGGCAGCTGCAACGGCCCCGTGAAGTCCGCCAACAGCGCGTGCACCCGAAGCCCCGGATGCTCCGCCAGCAGCGTGTCCGCCGCCCCGGCCAGCGCACTCTCGCTCACGTCCACCGGTACGTACGTGTCCAGCGCAGGCAGCGCCTCGATCAGGTGCCGGGTCTTCTCCGAGGACCCGGACCCCAGCTCCACCAGCGTGCGCGCACCGCTCTCCGAGGCGATCTCCCGCGCCCGCTCCAGCAGGATCTCCCGCTCCGCACGCGTCGGGTAGTACTCCGGCAACCGGGTGATCTCCTCGAACAGCTCACTGCCGCGCGCATCGTAGAACCACTTGGGCGGCAGCACCTTAGGGGAGCGGGTCAGACCGTGCAGCACATCCGCGCGCAGCGCGACCTCCGAAGCGTGCTCGTCCAGGGTGCGGGTCAACTCGAAGTCACTCACGGGGCGTTCTCCTTGAGCGGGGTGATGGCCACCCGGGTCCGGGAAGCGGTCAGCAGACTCCGGTCCGGCACCTCGCACCAGCGCGGATCGTCGTCGTGCGGCTCGGACGCGACCACCGTCCGCCCACCCCCCGGACCCTCCGGCTCGGCCAGGTACCAGAGCGAATCCCCCCACGCCGTCGCGGCGATCCCCACCCCGTCCGTCAGCAGCAGGTTCAGCCGCGACCCCGGCGCCGCCGCGGACACCCCCCGAACCGCCTCGGCGAGCGCCGCCCCCAGCTCCGCGCCCGCCCGCAACCGGTGCAGCACCAGAGCCCACACCAGCGCCGAATCGGTACGGGCGGCCAGCTGAAGCAGCGCCTGAGGCGGCAGCCCGCCCGCCGGACCGCCCGGACCGGCCACCGCATCCGGCCAGTCCCGCAGCACACCGTTGTGGCTGAACAGCCACGGCCCGTCCGCGAACGGCCCCGCGGCCGCCTCCCCGTCCGCACCGGGCTCGGTCGCATCGCGTACGGCGGCCAGCACGGCCCCGCTGCGCACCACCCGCGCCAGATCCGCGAAGGTCAGGTCGCCCCACACCGGACCCGCGCGCCGGTACCGGGCCGGCACCGGATCGCCCGGCGCGTACCAGCCCACCCCGAACCCGTCCGCGTTGATCGTCCCGTGCCGCTGCCGGCGCGGCGCCCACGCCTGCCGCACCAGTGAGTGCTCGGGCTCCGTCAGCAGCCGCCCGAGAGGCACCGAAGGTCCCACATAGGCGAGATGACGGCACATCAGGCGTCCCTCGCAGTACGGAACCCGGAGAAGATCTGCCGCCGCACCGGCAGGTCCCAATTCCGGAAGGTGCCGCGGCAGGCCGCCGAATCCACCGCGAAGGAGCCGCCGCGCAGCACCTTGTGCGCGGACCCGAAGAACACCTCCGAGTACTCCCGGTACGGGAACGCCCGGAACCCCGGATACGGCAGGAAATCGCTCGCCGTCCACTCCCACACGTCACCGATCAGCTGCCGCACCCCGAGCGGCGAGGCACCCGCCGGGTAACTGCCCGCCCGGGCCGGCCGCAGGTGGCGCTGCCCCAGATTGGCGAGCTCCGGCGCGGGGTCGGCATCACCCCAGGGATAGCGCCGGGACCGCCCGCTCACCGGGTCGTACCGGGCGGCCTTCTCCCACTCGGCCTCGGTGGGCAGCCGCCGGCCCGCCCAGCGGGCCCATGCGTCCGCCTCGTACCAGCTGACGTGCAGCACCGGCTCCTCCGGCGGCACCGGCTCGGCCACCCCGAACCGGCGGCGCAGCCACTGCCCGGCCTCCCGGTACCAGAACAGCGGGGCCCCGATCCCGTGCCGGCGGACCTGCTCCCAGCCCTCGGCGGCCCACCAGCGGGGCTCGCGGTAGCCGCCGTCCTCGATGAAGGCCTGGAAGGCGGCATTGGTGACCGGCACGGTGTCGAGGAAGAACGGCTCCGTCTCCCGCGGATGCGCGGGCCGCTCGTTGTCCAGCGCCCAGCCCTCGGTGGAGGTCCCCATGGTGAACGGGCCGCCGGGCACCAGGACTTCCCGCGCAGGCGGGGGATCGTAGGGGGCATCGGGATCCGGCGCCGCCAGCACCGCCGGCCCCTGCCTCAGCTGATGGGTGATCAGCATCGTTTCATCGTGCTGCTGTTCGTGCTGGGCGATCATCCCGAAGGCGAAACCGCCGTCGAGCAGCGGACTCCCCTCCAACGGAGTCCGCTCCAGCAGGTCGAGGACCCGGCCGCGCACCTCCGCGGCGTACCGGCGGGCCTCGGACGGCCCCAGCAGCGGCAGTTTCGGCCGCTCCGACCGGGGATGCACGAACGCGTCGTACAGCGAATCGATCTCGGGGCGCATCGCTTCCCGCCCCTCGACCCGCCGCAGCAGCCACAACTCCTCCTGGTTGCCGATGTGCGCGAGGTCCCAGACCAGCGGGGACATCAGCGGGGAGTGCTGTGCGGTCAGGTCCGGATCGGACACCACATCGGTGAGGGAGGCGGTCCGCAGCCGCGCCGCGGCCAGGGCGCCGTACGCCCGCTCGCGCAGCACGGACGGCGTCGCCGGGGAACCGGCGGGCATCGGTCGGTCCTCGGTGGTCACGTGAGCGGATCCTTCCCGGAAGGCGGTACCGGCCGCTGCGGTTCGTCCGCGGGGCACCGGCCCCGCAGCACGTACCGCTCGGTGAACGCACCGACGGTGTCCTGGACGTGCCGGGAGGCGCCGAGCCGCGGCAGCGCCTCGGCAGCCGCCCGGAAACAGGCGATGCCCGCGGCCTTCAGCTCCGGATCGGCCGGCCCGTACCGGGCCGCCGCCCGCCACAGCGGGTTGCGCGGCGCCGGATACGGCCCGTACTCGTCGGCCAGCCCCTTCACCGCCCGGTACGCCGTCTCGGCCGCCTCCGGATCGTCGAACAGCGCGTGCACCACGGCCGCCGGCACCAGCCAGCCGTCCGCCCCGGGCTGCGCGTCGATCATCCGCAGCTCCAGGTGGCCGCGCGGCCGGACCGGCGGGAACAGCGTGGTCAGGTGGTACTCCAGGTCCCGCCGGGTGGGCGGGCGCGGGCCGCCGCCGCGCAACCACTCCCGGAAGGTGAGCCGCCGGGGCACGTGCCACGCGCCGTCGCCGTCGCCGTCGTGGCCGGCGTCGTGGTCGTGGTTGCCGTCGTGATCGTGGTCGCCGTCTGCATCGGCCTCGCAGTCCGCCGGCCGTACGCACATCACCTCGGTGTCCAGGGCGTGCCGGGCCCAGGCCGCCCGGGGATCCCCGTCCAGCTCCGGGGCGAGCGTCCGACGAGGATCGAGATCGGCCCACACCCCCTGCCGGGAACACGGCCAGCCGGCGTACCGGCCCTCGGTGGCGGGGGAGTTGGCGAAGGCGGACACCAGCACCGCCCCGAGCAGATGCGCCATCCGCCAGCGCCGGTCCTGCCCGAGCGGGCCCGGCTCCTCGTACCCCGCGTCCACGCACACCTGCACGGAGGCAGAGCCGCACATCATGGCGCGCCCGGCCGGGCCGGTCCGGTCGAGATACGCCTCCATCGCGGCATAGCGCGGACTGCCGATCAACAGCCGGCGCAGCGGACGGCGCGGATCGCTCCCGCTGCCGTGCAGGAACAGACCGCGCTCGCGCAGGACCGCCCGTACGGCGTCCAGATCGGCCTGCAGGCCGTCGAGGCACTCCATGAGCGAGCCGGCGGGCGCCGAGCTCAGCTCCAGCTGACCGCCGGGCTCCACGGTGAACCGGGAGCGGAGGGACAGGCCGCCGGCCTCGTCGAGCGCGGCGGCCAGCCGCTCGGCCGGCAGCGGGCGGTCGGGGTGCTCGGCGTCGAGCACCAGCCACTCGAGCTCGGCACCGACGAGCCGGGGCGGCCCGTTCTTGAAACAGACGCCGCGGACCAGATCCTCGGCCTCGGACTCACCGAGGGGCGGCAGAGGAGGCACGGACACGGGCGCAGACATGGACATGCCCGCGGACGTGGGCGCGGACGTGGGCATGGGCATGGGCTCTGAGGCACGCGACGCAGCGGGCGAGTCCTGTGGCATGACCGGATCCTTGTCTCCCGTCGTACACCGTGAGGTCACCCGTCCCTACCCGTCCGTCTGGGGCCGCGAATCGTGTGGTGGTGACGATCGCAGGAACAATTCCATTGCCGCCGCCCGCCTGGATCTTCAAAATTGCGGCATGAGCGGCAGATTGCGCGCAATAGCGCAGGAGAATGCGGACATCGTGGCGACCGGCGGTTACCGGACGCGATCGGGGCGGGAGGTCTCCCTCGCCGCCGCCGTGGCGGAAGCCAAGGCAGGAACCAGGATATATGGGCCCAACGCGGTCATTCCAGGCGAGGCGTCCCTCGCTGCTCCCTTCGACACGACCGTGGAGGTCACGGGGGAGAGCAGCACCGTGGCCGCTCGCAGGCTCGCGGAAGCCGGCCCGGTGGCCGTCCTGAACTTCGCCTCGGCCCGCAATCCGGGCGGCGGATACGTCCGCGGAGCCAAAGCCCAGGAGGAGGCGCTGTGCCGGGCCTCGGCCCTGTACGAGACCCTGCTCCAGGCGCCGGAGTACTACGCGGTGCACCGCGCGCTGCGCAGCACCTTCTACACCGACCGGGTGATTCACTCCCCCGGGGTACCGGTCTTCCGCGACGACGGCGGCGAACTGCTGGAAACCCCCTTCCGGGCCGGCTTCCTCACCTCCCCGGCCCCCAACGCCGGCACCATCCGCCGCCAGGAACCGGACCGCGCCCAGGAAATCCCGACCGCCCTGGCCCGCCGCGCGGAACGCGTCCTGGAAACCGCCGCCCTCCACGCGTACCCGCAGCTGGTCCTCGGCGCCTGGGGCTGCGGGGTGTTCCAGAACGACCCGGCCGAGGTGGCCGGCGCATTCCGCAACCTCCTCACCGGCGAGGGCCGCTTCACCGGCGTCTTCGACCACATCGTCTTCGGCATCCTGGACCGCGCACCGGGTCCACGGCGCGCCTTCGAGGAGGCGTTCGGGGGTGTGGGGGGCTGAGTGGGCTGGGCGGGGCGAGGAGGGGGCGATCCCGGGCGGGGGGTGCTCCCGGCGGGGGCTGCTCCGGGCGGGGGCTGCTCCCAGCCGGGGGCGCGGACTCCCTGCCGGCGGTGCGGGCTCCTTGTCGGCGGTGCGGGCTCTGCTGCGGGTGCGGGCTCCCGGCCGGGGGGCGGGGCGTACTCCGGCCGGGTAGGCGACTGACTCCCAGTCGGGTCGGGACTTACGCCACGCCGAGGGGGACACCCGGCCGAGGGGAGCTCTCTCAGCCGAGGGGGACACCCGGCTGAGGGGAGCTCTCTCAGCCGAGGGGGACACCCGGCTGAGGGGGGCACGCCCCGCCGAGGGGGACAACTCTCTCAGCCGAGGGGGACTACTCCCAGCCGTACCGCTCGGCCAGTCGTTCGACCACGAGCCGGAACCGCCCCCGGTCCAGCGCACAGGCCTCCCGCCGCATCCCCGTCTCGTGGACCCGCAGGATGCGGTCCACATCCACCCAGGACTCCCGCCCCGCCCGGTCCCACGGCCCGGTACCGATCGGAACCCACTCCCGGTCCCGATCGTGCCGCTTGCTGGACAGTTGTACGGCGAGCAGGGTGCGCCCGGTGGCCTCCCGGGCCACCACCAGCACGGGCCGGTCCTTGCCGCGTCCGTCGTTCTCTTCGTAGGGAACCCAGGTCCAGACGATTTCGCCGGGATCGGGATCCCCGTCGTGATCGGGGGCGTACGAGGTGCGTACCAGCCCGATGCGGTACGGATCGGCCTCGGTGGTGGCGTCGTGACCGTCCCGGCCCGGCTGGTGGGTGTAGGAGGAGGTCTGCTGTCATTCGAGCAACGGTACGCGGGGTAGGACGGGGCAGGTCGCGGCACTTGGGCCGCGGTCCCGCATTTCAGCCTCGCCGGTGTATGAGGCGGGGGTCCGGGCGGAGCCCGCTTTCGAGCCTGGCGGGCGTTCGAGGTGCGGGGTGGGGGCGGAGCCCTGCCCACCCAGCCTGGTCGGCGCCGAGGCGTGGGGTTCGGGCGGAGCCCGTCCGGACAGCTTGGCTGGCGCTGAGGCGCGAGGTTAGGGGCGGGCTTGGTTTCCAGCCTGGAGGGGAGTGAGGTGTGGGGGTTGGGGCGGAGCCCCACCCACCCAGCCTCGCCGGCGTTTGAGGCGCGGGGTCTGGGGCGGAGCCCCCACGCGGCGGAGCCGCATATCAGGTACTGCGGGGAGGGGCGGGGTGGGGGAAGGATCCGCGCAGCGGCCCACCGGGCCGCGACCGCTCAACTGCTGGACGGCGGCTGACCGGGGCGCGCCCTCCCAGAGCCGGGCTGGTCTGTTGGGCGGGGTCGGGGGTTGCCGGGGCTTCGCCTGGGCGGAATCGAAGGAGCAGGCGGGGGGCCTTCCCGGCAGTCCCAGTGTCATTCCGTGTCCGTCCGCCCTGTCAAGGGCGCTCCTTCGTCGCGTCGCTTCGCGATGTCGCTGCGCTCCACCCTTGACAGGCCGGCCGGCCCCGGAAAGACAAGGACTGTCGGGAAGCCCCGAAAGAAGGGCAGGGGGACAGGACCCCATACGGCCCCGCCAGGGAAGCTGGGCGGCGGCTGCCGCCCGACCGGCCGCCCTCCGGGCGGACAGCTCCACTTCCCCGAAGCCAGAGCCGGTCAGCCGAGCCAGCCCCCCCCAGGCACCCCAGATCGCTACGCGCTCCTGCCGTCTCAGTGGCCGCCGGGCCGTCCGTGGCCGGACTGGAGGAGGGCGATCTCCTCTTCCACGGCGCTGAGTTCGGCCAGGCGGTTCATGAAGCTCAACTGCTTTCCGTAGCGGGTCAATGCGGTGATGAGGAGCTGTGACCGTCCGGCCTCCATCGCGCACATGCGACGCGCGGCGGCGACGGACTCGGCCCGCAGGGCCAGCGCTATCTCGGGCTGGTGGGCGAACTCTTGGCGGCTGTACTCGTACAACGCAACCGCCAATCGCGGCAGATACGCCAACGGGCTCACCTGGACGAGAACGCGGTAGGCCGCGACCTGCTGTCGGACCGGCAGCGTCTCCGATCCGAGAAGGGCCACCCTGGCTCGAAGTACCGCGTCGTGATTGATGTTCCCCGTGTGATCCATGACGGTGATTCTGAAAGCCGCACGGGTGCCCAAACAAGGGCATTCGACTGTGCCCTTGGTCCTACGAAAACGACGTCTGACCTGTCATGATGGGTACGTCTTCACCCCTGCGCCCCGCCCAGACGGTCCGTCAGCCGCCAATCGGGCAGAAGCGCGTAGCGATCTTTGGCGTTCTCTTGCCGACCACGGTCGGTCCGCCACTCGCCTAACGGCCTGGGCCCGTGGTGGCCGTTGGCGGTCTATGTCCGGCCACGGGCGGTCCGGGGACGCTATGCCGAGAGAAGCGCGTAGCGATCCGGCGCGCCCCGGGGCTCCGGGCCTGCTGCCCGGGTCTGGTTTCGGGGAAGTGGAGCTGTCCGCCCGGAGGGCGGCCGGGGGGGGGGGGGGCCCCCCCCCCCCCACCCCCCGGGGGGGGGGGGGGGTTAATAAACCACCCCAAAAATAAAG